>SBBA01000219.1 GCA_005239925.1 Candidatus Troglogloeales bacterium
CCCGTCCTACTGATGGAAAGCGTTATCAAATATGCAGGCCTCATCCACGCCTTCCTCAAACGAAAACCCACCCCTAAAGGTGGTAAGTATGTCTATACCAATTACCCTCCGTCCGAATCCCACATTGCGGACAGTTCACCCGATAGTGCCGAAACCAAAGGATCGTGAGATGTTCCCACAACGTCAGGTGCTGAACCTCTTCCTCTCTGCTGTCATATTTCTGCACCCATTGACCACAACCGCTGCACCGGTAGCCCTTTTGAGTGCGCTCCAAATAAACCATCGCCGCGCTTCGCCCCTTCCGTTGGATCTGCGATACGTTCCACTTGAAACCCTTTGACTCCTAAAAGCAATGTGATATCCTTCGTTGGCATCCAGTGGTACTTCCTTGGCGCTCTGTCCTTCAGCGAGAACAAGATCGTCAGGAGCTTACACTACCGGATGCTTATCTTTCTACCCACACTTCCGTGCCTTGAGCCTGGAATTTTATATCAATGGAGAAAAAGAACAATCAGGTTTTTGAGAGTTGGTTATCTCTTTGCAGAGGCGAGGCGATTTTTAATCAAACCTTTCATGAACTGCAACTCCTCGCTTTTCAAAAGGGTCTGCGCAAAAAAATAGAGGATACAGGAAAACAGAATCGCCCCCGTGAGATAAAGGAATTTCGTTATCATTTGCCCCGGCCCATTCCAGATGGAAAGGTGGGCGATCCATACCACGAGGGGAACCATACACAACGAGGCCAGCACAACCTTGATATGTGAATAGAGAATCCGTTTTGCATCGATTCGGCCAATCTTTTTTCTAAGCAGAAAAACCAGTATCAGAAAATTGCATATCGCAGAGAGTGAAGTGGCCAGCGCCAGCCCGCGATGCTGCAATGGAATCGACAACGTAAAAACCAATACAATATTCAGAAACATGGCAAAGATGGCCACGGAAACAGGCGTCTTGGTATCCTGTAACGCATAAAAAACAGGGACAATCACGCGCACCCCGGCAAAGGCCCACAATCCGACCGTGTAATACAATATGGCTTGAGCCACCCCTTGTGTCGCAAGGGACGAAAAGGCCCCACGTTCAAACAAAAGATGGACAATCGGCACCCGCAGGCAAATAAGGCCGACCATCGCAGGAAGGGTGATAAAAAAGATCAGCCGAAGTCCAAAAGAAAATCCCTGTCGCAGGCGATCAAGATCGTTATGTGCCGCATGGGCCGATAACGTAGGCAGCAGCGCGGTCGCAAGCGCGACGCCAAATATCCCTAACGGAAAATGAATCAGCCGCATCCCATAATACAAAAAGGTGACCGTTCCCTCGGCCAACTTGGAGGCCACCAGCGTGCTGACCAGGATATTGATCTGCGTCACCGAAAGCGATAAGGTCACCGGCAGCAGCAGGATGGCCATTTTCTTTACGCCCGGGTGAAACGGGACGATGGGCCATCGAAAGGAAAGAGAGAATCCTTCCTTGCGAACCGCTGGTATTTGAATGACCCATTCAATCACCCCCCCGACCACCACGCCCATCGCTGCGGAAAAGACTGGCTCCGCCCCCACAAAGGGAAAAAGAATAAAAAGAATCATTGCGACATTAAAAAGAGCAGATGAAATGGCTGGCGGGCCAAAATGGTTCGTGCTATTTAAGATGCCCATCGTCAGCGCGGCAAAGGAGATAAACAGCAGAAAAGGAAACATGATCCGGGTTAACGCCGTGGCCAGTTGAAACTGATCCGGATGTTTAAGAAAACCGGGGGCAATCAGCGAAACAATTTGGGGCGCAAACAGAATGCCCCCACCTACAATGAGGACAATGCCCAGGCAAAGGATGGTAAAAACGGATCGAACAAATGCGCGGGTTTCATCGTGTGTTTTTTGGGTATGATACTCGGTAAAGACTGGGATAAAAGCGGCAGACATTGATCCTTCCGCAAGCAGTTCACGAAGGAGATTGGGAATGCGAAAGGCGACGTAAAAGGCGTCGGCAGTCATGGTGGCCCCAAAGACGGCGGCAAAGGCCATGTCCCGCAAAAACCCTAATATTCGGCTTAAAAAGGTGGCTACGGCCACAATGGAGGCGGCCTTGACGATTTTTGTTTCTGTTTGGCCCTTTTCTTGACTTTCCATTAAACCGTATGTTAAACAACCTGGTTACATTTTACTAGGAGAAACATTTATGGCCAATCATCCTTCCGCATTAAAAAGGGCACGTCAGTCGAAGAAAAGGCATGCCCGAAACAAGTCTGCCCTTTCGGCTATGAAAACCGCCGTGAAAAAGGCGACCATTGCTCTTTCCGGCAAAAAAACGGAATCGGTCAAGGTTGACTTGAAAAATGCGATTTCGGTGTTGGCAAAGACGGCATCCAAAGGGGTGATTCCCAAAAAACGGGCCTCCCGCAAAATCTCCCGCCTGACCCTGAAGGCCAATAAACTTTCTACCTCCTAAAGATAGCGCAATCCAATCTTAATGGTATAAGGCTACCCCACTTGCCCCTGTAGGTTAAGGATTTGTCAAATATTCTTTCAGGGAGAGGATCTTTGTTTTTTTGTATGTGCCGATGGCAAGTATCGCTTTGTCGCCTGTTACAATAATATCGGCCGTACCCGAAATCGCACACTCCAAAACCCGATTGTCCGGGTTGTCCTTCAATACTGTTAACTTTTTTCCCGGTTCCACGAATCGAGAAATCTCTGATAGGAATACAGCTACATGGGCAAGCTCTTCCGCTTCACGACCGAACTTTTTTGAAAGGGTTTGGAGGAGTTTCTGCAGGATCGGTTTAGAAAGAATCAGGGTATCCCTTCCCTCAATAATGCGCAGAATTGCCTCTTCGGCCCGCCCACCGGGTATCACAAAGGCGGAGACAAAAATATTGATATCGAAGACAACCTTCACGTTCCAAGGTAACGTTCTAAATCCTTTTCGGTAAGAATGCCTTTTTCCTTTGCCTTGCGGCTCCAGTAATCCTGCACTCCCCGAAGTTCACCTTTTAGGCGTTTGACACGAACCAGCCGAAGAGCCTCCTGAATAACAGCGCTTAAGGTCTTTCCTTCAGATTGTGCAATTTCCTGGGCTTCCTTGGCAAGGTCCGAAGGAAGTGAAATCGTTTTTTTAACGGCCATTTCCATACAATGTCTCCAAAGTATGAAAAATTACTACCATTTTTCGGGTTACTGCGTCAATAGATGTCTTTGCGTTACTATTTAGAGGTGCCTTTAGCCTCTTAGACACTCTAACGCAGGAGAGGCATCTTCTCTGGTTCACAGAGCGCCAGCATCAACCCCTCCAGCACAATCGCGGGGGCTGTGCGCCCCCCTTTGAGTTGTCCGTCCACCTCTTTAAAATGATCAAAGGCCCATCGAATTTCTTCACCCTTCCAAAGGCGCAGTTGTTTTAAAAATAGCGTGACACGGGAGGGGGGCATCGAAAGTTGCCTTCCGACTACTGATTCCGGCTGAGATTGAAGTCCCTCTTTCGCCCCTGCCATCATTCGAAAATGCCGTATCAGCATGGATAAGATCATTAAAGGCGGCTCTCCCTCCGATAAGAGACAGGCCGTTAGTTGCAGGGCCTTCCTCGTATCTTTTTCCCCCACTGCCGACGTTAATTCAAAAACAGAGTGCTCTCGCCCCGGAGTCGATGACTTCAGCATGTCCACAGCAACCAACGGGCGCTGTCCACCCGCCGTGGCCGGTGCCACCTTCTGAAGTTCTTGTTGGATCAAATAGGGGTTTTTCCCAAGCGACTCCTTTAACTGCCAGATGGCATCGTTTGTCAGGCGAATCCCTTGCCGGGTCGCCTCCTGCTGGATAAAACGGGGCACTTCATTGTCATACAGGGGACGGCAACCAATCAGGGTGGCCTGCTTCTTGAGTCGGGAGAAAAACGTGGTGCGCATATCCGGCTTGACGGCCACCAGGACCATCACCGTTGTTTTAGAAGGGGCATTGAAATAAGACAGCAGATGCCCTTCCGGGTCTTTGATCTTCTCCGCATGATCTAGAATAATCATGCGTTGTTTTCCCCCCATAGGGTAGCTTTTTGCAATGATCGTTACCTCTTTTGGGGTGATCTTATCGCCGTCAAAGCGGTTGTAATTAAAGGGACGTAATTCCTCTGGAACGCCGTTTTCAATAAACCAGCGCAGCACCTGATTGACAAAGAACGGCTCTTCCCCATAAACCAGGTAACAGAGGGAAAGCCTTTCGGGATGAAGAGACAGCAGCGCCTCCTCATGGGTCATTTCACTTTTTGATACGGGCATTTTTCATCATATCATCCGAAATGGACACAAAGAAACCGTGAGTCGCTTCTTCAACAAACGGCCCTAACTCCTCCCTGTCATGGAGGAACCCATCAGGGTCAGCTTGTCTATGGGTCTTCTCTAACAATATCGCTTAAAAACCCAATCCCCATTTCCGCTGTTCAAAGGTTCTTAAGGACGCTTTCTGTTAATAACTTCTGGCCTGTAAGTTGGTAATCCCCGCGGCCTCCTGATCGGAAATCTTTTCAATTCGAACCGCCGATTGTTTATAGGCCGGCTGACGGGAATAGGGGTCCAACAGGCCCAATGAGAGACGATTGACACAATCGTAATAATGCATTGGGATAAAGACGGCATCAGGCGCCACACGCTGGGTCAGCATCACCAACACAATCGCAGACGAACGCCGAGAGAGAATTCTGGCATAATCCATCTGCTTGAGACCCAGCTTTTCCGCCGCACTGGGGTTCATTTCCATAAATGGGGTTGGAGAAAACTTGTTGATATTCCCGATCTTGCCGGTCTTCGTCCGCGTATGCCAGTGCTCCACGACGCGACCGGTATTGAGCCAAAACGGATACTGCTCGTCCGGTCGCTCATTATTATCTATAAAGGGAAGGGCAATTAGCTTGGCCTTGCCATCGGGATGTTGAAATTTGCCGTCGGTGTAAAGGCGCGGCGCACCATTGGGATTGGCGTCGTTACAGGGCCACTGGATACCCCTCTGCTCCTCGATCTTTTCATAGGTCATACCAGAATAATCGCAAAGTCGTCCCTTTGAGACCTCGCGTATTTCCTCAAATGCCTCGGCAGTGGATTGTGGAAAACGAAATTGTTTCCCCAGGTGGGGTAATAATGTAGAGTCGCTCATCGCAACCGCAGGCGTCGTTACGCCCAACGGGAGCGGTCCATTCGTTCCGCCCGTTGGCGGCGCCATTCGCTTTGCCAGCTCGGCAAAAATCCAAATATCGGGCTTGGCCAGGCCGGGAGGCTGCATGGCCTGCCGTACGATGTTGACCCGCCGCTCCGTATTGGTAAAAAGCCCCTCTTTTTCGCCCCACATGGCCGCCGGCAAAAAAAGATGGGCGTACTTCGTCGTCTCCACATCGGAATACACATCCTGCACCACCAGAAACTCCAGCCGCTCCAACGCCTTGCGGATACGCGCCGTATTGGGCATGGAGGTCATCGGATTAGTAGCGATAATCCAAAGCCCTTTGATATCCCCTGTCTCAATCGCCGGAAAGATGTCGGTCTCAAACATCCCGCGCTTGGTAGGGAAGAACGATTCCTCGACCCCCCAATACTGCGACATAAAGGCGCGATCCGTTTCTTTTTCCAGTTGGCGATACCCAGGTAGCCCCGAACAGGACGAAAACTCGCGCGTTCCCATCGCGTTGCATTGGCCGGTAATTGACAACGACGTGCCGCCCGGCTTGCCAATATTCCCGGTGATGAGGTTGAGGTTGTTGATCGCCACCACGCCGTCGGAGCCGTGCGTAGACTGATTGATCCCCATTGTCCAAATGGTCATCGCAGCGCTGGCCTTGGCGTAAAGGCGGGCCACGGTGCGAATCTTATCTTCATCAATGCCGCAAATCTTGGACGCCATAACAGGGTCGTAGTCGGCAACGAGTTTTGCAAAGTCATCAAATCCGGTGGTGTAGGCGGCAATATAGTCCTTATTGTGCAGATTTTCTTTAAGGATGACATGGGCCATGGCATTAAGCAAAACCAGATCGGTGCCGGGTAGGATCGGCAGGTGCATATCGGCCATCTGGGCCAGCATCGTAACGCGCGGGTCAACGACAATCAGCGGAAACCGACGACGATCCAGCGCCTCTTTCATTCGCCAGTAGATAATTGGATGTTGCTCCGGCAGATTGGAACCGATGGCCATGAGGCATTCGGTATGATCAAAATCGGCATAGCATCCCGGCGGGCCGTCGCTACCGAAGGAACGTTTATAACCGGATACCGCGGAGGCCATGCAAAGGGTGGTATTACCATCGTAGTTGTTGGTTCCAATGAGGCCACGCACCAGCTTGCCCAAGGCATAAAATTCCTCGGTGTAGATTTGGCCGGTGGAAATAATCGCAAAACTGTCTCGGCCATATTTTTGCTGAATCCGCCGGATCTGCTCGGTAGTCTTATCCAAGGCAAAATCCCAGGTTACATCACGATACGGCTCAAATGTATTATCGCGATAAAGCGGGATTGTCCCACGATTGGGGGAGTTAAAAACCTCGAACTCGAAAATCCCTTTTAGACAGAGCTTTCCCTGATTGACATCGGCATCAGTCACCCCTCGCACGGAGACGCCTTTTCCCTGGGCATCAACGCCGACTTCAAGGGAGCAGCCGGTGGAGCAATAGCCGCAGGTGGCGTAGATCCATTTTTCGACAGGCTTGGTAGCGATGGTGATGGGGTTTTTTTTAGAACGGCCAAATAGCATAGATTATTTCCAGAGATCGGCCAGATCAAAGATCAGTTTAGGGAATAGCGCCTCTGAGGCAATATGGGCCGTATCTTTTATGGGGGAAAGCGCTCTATAACGGTGGTTGGAAAGGCGAAACATTTCCAGTTGCTTTGTCTCCGGATCAATGAGCCAGTAATGGGGAACGGCGAATTTTGCATAAAGCCGAGACTTGATGGTGCGATCGGTTTTTTCGGTTGTGGGAGAGAGCGCTTCCACAATCAAATCAGGCGGACCTTCAATACCGCGTTCGCTGATAAGATGAAGTTTCTTGGTAGAAAGAAAAAGCAAATCAGGCTGCACCACGTTGGTGTGAGAGAAAATGACATCAATCGGAGGAAGATAGATTTTGCCAATAGGATAATCCTGTAGATACACCCCCAGGATGCGACAGAGATTTACAATAACTTCTTGATGTTTTGGTTTGGGCGCGGGACTCACAAAAAGGTCCCCTTCAATAATTTCGTATCGCTTGCCGTCACTCGGAAGCGCCGCATAGTCATCATAGGTGAGGATAATCTCACCGGCCGGGGGGCGTACAGCCAGTTGCATTGTTTATTTTCCTGATTAATTGCAGACATAAAGACGATAACAAAGGCCTTCTCATAATGTCAATTTAGAGGGCCTCAAGTTCAGGGTTACGGCAAGGTTGATGTTCCGAAAGAGTTGGGGTATGAATTGCTTGGTGCGGATCGGTTTATAATGGTGAAAGGCCGGCAACGAGAGCGGTTTTCGGCACTATTTTGGAGGTGAAGTCCCACCAAAAGACGTTTTGATGCAGTCTCTACCTTGCGTGGGTCGGCATCAGAACAGACGTCGCCATGAGTGTGCACTCTTCCCATTTTTTTGTGTCGGATTCATGAGGGAGTCCCAGCGTTCTTTTTCACCGGGTCGAATCGGACGCACGACCACTTGCGTCAGAGAAAAGGAATCAGATGGTTGAGGTATTGGACATTTCGTACGCAGAGCATAACGGTTCTCTCAAAAAAATGTCCAGTAGAAAGCAAATGAATTTAAATTATAATGTCTTAGGTCATAGTTTGCCGTGGCCCCTTTTTCTATTCACTTTTCTTTCTCCATGCCCCCCCAGCGATTCCGCAATAACCTGGTCTGATTCAGGGTAAATCCAATAGTGACGGTCTTTTTTTGTTTTCATGCATTTTGGAGCAAATTCGCATTCGA
>SBBA01000097.1 GCA_005239925.1 Candidatus Troglogloeales bacterium
CAGTGACGATCGTTACCATGAGTGGTTTGACAAACAACAAGATTATGCGCGATTTGCCCCGATCATGCCCGCATGGGGAAACCACGACACAACCGAAAAGGACCCCCCCTATGCATTTGCCCAGGCCCACTTTGCCCTTCCAACCCATGCAACAAAGGACAAACGGTACTATTCCTATACGGTCGGCAACGCCCATTTTGTCGCAGCTGATTCTAATACCGACGCCGTTACGGCGCCCGGCAGCCCACAACATAAATGGCTTGAGAACGATCTTGCTGCCGCGGCCAAGAACCCGAAAATAGCGTGGATCATCGTCTATTTTCATCACAACATTTATTCTGCAGGGGGTAAATATTCTGATACAGCAACGCCGGTGCGGGAACATTTCCAGCCCCTCTTTGACCGGTATGGCGTAGACTTGGTTTTTCACGGACATGTCCATTACTACTCCCGCTCCATGCCGGTGGCCTACAATGAGGTGATCAAAGACAAAACGCACACGCCGGGAACGCCCAATAAGTATATCTTTAACAAGGACCATGGTCAGATCTATATCACCACGGGAGGCGGCGGAAAGCCACTCTATGACTGTCCAGATAAGCTGCCTGTCTTTATTATCCAATGTGCTGACGCCTATTCTTTTGGCACATTTACAATCAATGGCCCAACCCTCACCTATAAGGCCATTCGTTCCGATGGAACCATTCTCGACCCCGGCTTTACCCTGATCAAATCAGTCGGGAACGGGAAAAACACACTACAATTTAATCCGATAGACGACACCATGGTGGATGAGACCGTTCCGTCAAGGTCATATGGCCATACCGCTCAAATGGAAGTGGATAAGATGGAAAAGGGGGGAAAGAAAGTGTCTTATCTGAAGTTCAATGTGACGGGTATCTCAGAATCCGTTATCCAGGCAAAGCTCCAGCTAACAACAGCTAATATTCCATTTGCCGATAGCGATTCTACCGGCCTGATTTATCATGTTCCTGATACGACATGGGCAGAGAAAACCGTCAACTGGAACAATCGCCCTGCCCATGAGCCCTCTCCCCTCGTCAATAATAGGTCAAAGGTCATTGGAAAGAATGAACCCGCCACGTTTGATCTATCCAGCGTTATTATCGGAAATGGCCTGTACAGTTTTGCGCTATCATCTGATTCAACCGATGGGGTGGTCTATAACACCAAAGAGGCAAAAGAAGGACAACCGGTTCTGACTATTACCTGGGGAAAACAGGCGTCTCCCCCACCCCCCTCCCCGCCCCAAAAAAGCGAGACTGTTACCAGGGCCTATCTTTTTAATCCAATACACGATGGGTATGTCCGCGAGGCCAGCCCAAAAGAAAATTACGGCAACTCAACCACGCTCAGCGTGGATCAAAAGAGTAACGGCGGCGAAATAGAATCTTATCTGATGTTTAATGTCACCGGCATTACAGGTACTGTTGTGAAGGCGACACTCAAGCTCAAGACGAAGAATCACCCCGATGCCGAGAGCGACCAGAGCGGCCTTCTCTATACCGTAGAAAGCAACCAATGGGATCAAAACAGCCTGACCTGGAAAAATCGTCCATCACGATCTACCACCCCCATCGAAGGAAATCTATCGGATCCAATTGGCGTAGATCAAACCAAAGAGTTCTATATCACATCGGTGATCAAGAAAGAGGGCCTGTACAGCTTTGCGATTGCGTCTACCTCATCCAATGGCGTTTTGTATCGTTCAAAAGAGGACAGCGGAGCCAAGCCGGTTATCGAGATTGTTGTTGAGCTGCAGCACCCTTAGCGATGAGCAATAATCCCATCCCTGATGAACTTGCAAATAGCACTTTGAAGGTATCTAGCGATGCGGTTAACGAAGCCGTCTTACAGTCGGTTTGATCTTCCTGGGCTAATATAGCCAAACGGCTTGTTATTTCAAGTAAAGTCGCCTTTTTCGGCCCAATAATGTAGGCATGTATTTATTATTTTATATTGACATATATGCAATATTATGATAATAGTATCGCATGTACATTGCGAGCGTGCCCAATCGGAACTCTCCCCCCGCGATTCTCCTGCGTGCCTCCTATCGGGACGGAAAAAAGATCAAGACACAGACCCTGGCCAACCTGACCCATTGGTCCACCGCCCGCGTTGAGGCATTGCGGCGTTGCCTCCGTGGCGATTTTGATGGACTCCCAACGGAGGAAGGAGAGGGACCGGTCAGCGATCGTATCTTTGGCGTACTGTTTGCCCTGAAAGCCATGGCACAACGGCAGGGGATCGTATCGGCCCTGGGCACAACGCGGTTAGCAAAGTTGGCCTTGTTTCTGGTATTGGCCCGTGTTGCGCACCAAGGCTCACGGCTCTCTGCGGTACGATGGGCCAACGAACAGGCGGTAGAGGAAGTGTTGGGACTCACTTCTTTTAATGAGGACGATCTGTACGGGGCGCTGGATGATCTGGCCTCACGGCAAGAAGAGATCGAGAAGAAACTATTTCGCACCTACGTCAAAAAGACGGGACAACCGCCGGTGCTGGTTCTTTATGATGTGACTTCGTCATATTTTGAGGGGCAGAAGAATGAGTTGGCCGCCTACGGTTATAGCCGTGATGGTAAAAAGGGGTGCGACCCCTGCGAGGGGAAGAAGCAGATTGTTATTGGATTACTAACGGCGCCGGATGGAGAGCCGCTCGCCGTGCGGGTATTCGAGGGGAATACGGCGGATCCGACGACGGTTGCGGAACAGATTCAGATCGTGAAGACGCAATTTGGGATCGAGGAGGTGGTTTTTGTTGGGGATCGGGGTAGGGTGAAATCAACGGGAAAGACGGCTCTGACGGCGGAGGGTTTTCGGTATATTACGGCCCTGACGGATGCGCAAGTTCGCACCCTGCTCAAACGCGGGATCATACAGATGGGTTTATTCGATGAGGTGGTGCAGGAAGTGGTGAATGGGGATCGTCGGTTCATTTTGCGGCGGAACGAAGCGGTACGGCACAAGGAGGTGAATCGACGCCAAGACAAATTAGCCCAGCTGGACCGACATGTTGCGGGGCGTAACGCGAAGGTCGAGGGGGCAAAAGGGGCGAATCCAGAGGCGAGTCTGCGCAAGATCACCACATGGGCGAAGACACACAAGCTCAACGGGTTTGTTACGCTTTCCATTGAGGGCCGGGTCATTCACATCGAGATGGATGATGAAAAGCGGGCCGATGTTGCGTTGTTGGATGGTTGTTACGTGGTGGAAACGGATGTGTTAAAGACCCAGATGGATGCGCAAACGGTGGAAGCGCGATACAAGGATTTGCAGAAAGTGGAGCGGGATTTTCGGACGATGAAAACGAGTTTGTTGGAGACGCGCCCGATCTTTGTTCGGAAGGAGAGTCGGACGCGGGGTCATGTTTTTGCCGCGATGCTGGCTTTGAAGGTTGTACGGGAGATGGAAGGCTGTCTGAAACAGGGATTCGGTACGACCGAAGAGAGTGATCAGGCGCTGACATTGAATGATGCACTCACGGCGCTGTCACGGCTTTGTTTTCAACGCCACGAGGTTGGGGGAGAGGCTTTTCTGCAACTTCCCCGGCCTGACAAGAAACAAGAGGCGATTTTCAAAGCACTTGGGATACCTCCTCCCGATATCCGGCTCCGGCGACTGGCCCGGATGTAGGCAGGCAGAGCGGGAGCCTTAGATCAGGATTAACAGCTTTAAATCAACATGTTAAGCCAATAAGCACACAAAAAAATAGTAGGAAGATCAGCCAGAATCAGCAAGACATGCTGAACCCGATGAGGCGCAAACGCCCTCCTGGTCCAGCAAAATGAGCAGCGCCTCGGATTCAATGTCATGAAAAGTGATGTGGGTGGTGTTGGCCAACCGGTGTATCTTATGGCTGTTCAATTCCGTGTTGGGGATAGCATCCAGGATGCCCTTCTCAAGAGCATCCCGCAATGGCCGAACTTTCTTTTCATAATTGGGTAGCCGTTTCCTGGCAAGTTCCGCTGCCTTACCCATTCCGACAATCAGCGGAACACTTTCCGTTCCTCTCCGCCGATTTCGTTCCTGATGTCCACCATAAATCAAAGGGGTAAATGGGGCCTTTCGACGGATATACAGTACCGCGATCCTTTCGTCGCTCCAACTTGATCCTCCTTAAAAATTTAGTCACCTCTTCTTCCAAAATGTCTTGGATATATTCCTGTACCTTCCGTCGGAATGCCGTCCAGTGCAACCGGTTATTATGCTATTATCCCCACCGAGCCACGACATCATATTCAACTAATTCTTTCTTAGAGTTGCGCTTACGGATTGCACGACACTCGATACCAGTGAAGCCTAGCGCTTCAAACATTTCAGCATAAAGGATTTCGGTGGGCACTACTGTTCCATAGAAAGTTGAATTACCAACGATGTAGTGCACCTCCGCCCCAGAGGCAAGCACGGGGACTAGACCCTGGAAATGAGCCCACATATCATCGAAATACTTTGCAACGTAGTTCGCAAGTACAACGCCACTTTTGTTGTCGGCATGTGCAATTTTATCAAGAACATGGGTAAGGCGGTCACTCTCAAAATGTTGTTCTTTGCGTGACCAATCGACTAATCGGCTTGTTGCGATACCCCATGTTCCACCGATAGCAGCCCAGTCTAATTCTCCGGCATCTCGACCATTGGACAAAAAACCAAGCCAGTACATGTAAGGACGAAGCTCTCGGATATAAGACATTCGATTGGCGTACGGCGGAGAGGTAACGACAAGATCAAAAGGACCTTCTACAACTTCAGATGGATTCCGCGAGTCACCTAAGATCACGCGAGCAACGCCTGTAGGATTTTCGCTTGCGCCTTGCAGAACAAAGCGCACGTCTTGATTAAAGACGCTCGTTAAATCAATATCCAAGCCGATGTCGAGTTGACCATTGTCTTTAAAAGACATCGACTGATGGTTAAAATCTGCGTTTGACAAACCAATGAGCGATCGGCAAAACGCAACCAGTAACAACCTGCGCTCTATAGAATCGTCCTGTGTTACTTCTACGATAGCAGCGCGAAGAAGCCTTAGAAAATCAAGCGACCTGGCGTTCCACCAACGTTCGATATTGTGAATCGGCGGTGCGGGAACTGGCTTTATGGACTGCCGGCGCACGAAGTCAAGTACCGAAGCGCAAGCCTCGCGTGTGGCAACGATCTGTTGAGGTGAGTATTGCCCTGTCTTTGCCAGAGCAAACCAAAGAAGGAAGGGGTTGATATCGGTTGTAACACACTCGTGCCCGTGATAAGCAGCGCTTAGTGCGGTTGTGCCAGTACCACAAAAAGGATCGAAGACACGCTTATCCTGGTCATGGTCAACGATAAGTTCCTCGACGATCTTCACGGAATAGGCCGGAGTAAGACGCAGCCAACCATGCCTTCCAGTTTTGGAATTAAATTTATAGGTGTAGTCCGCGCGCTGCCGAAGCTGTGCGCGTGCTAGGACTGTACTCATGATGTTGTCTCCGGCCTAAGAAGAGCCTTGAGCACATTATTAATCTCTGTTCGGAAGGTTTTGCTATTGCGTGTGAAAAAGGCCGCCAAGTCGTATCCGACAACATCGCGCATGAAATCGTAGGTGGAAACAAGCGGATTCTTGACGCCCTCTATGCCCGTTACAACAGCCCATTTTTCGGCTCGGTAACGTAGTAAGATGTCACTGTCAATTTGCGCGGACAGAATGACAGCACAAGGAAAATAAGCTTTGGTGTATGCGGTAGCAGCGTTGGCAATGTCGGCGTTTTGGCGTTTCGAATCTTTGCTTTTATACCCCTGGCGAACCTCAAAGACGGTTCCCATTAACGTCTTGAAGATTTTCCGATCAACACCAATAGAATCGGCGGACTCCCTCATCCATGCCTGAAAGCGATCACTCTTAGTCTTGTCTGCAATCTTGTTGAGCGGCACGCGCCCATCCAGATAGAGCTTTCTGATCTTTCCACTCGAAAGAGGCATCTCGTAAGACCATGTGACATCAGTAGTAGTAAGCCCAAGTGAATCTTTCAGAATGGTGCGGAAAAGTTTTTCGCATCCAATGCCGATTTGACGGTATACGCTTGTCATTCCACCAGCCGCCTTGTGGGCGGCGTACATCAACGGATTGTCAAGGCCAAACCAGTTGTAAAATGGATCGCCTTGATAAAGCGTTTGAAATTGTGCCAACGTCAGTCCATCACCCTTTGCGCCTTGGCCGAATTTTGGCTTGTATTTGGCGCAGACCCGTATCGGATCCAAGACAAGATCAAGATATCGGCCATCGTTTTGTCTCATCAATGTTATGGACTCCTATCACTCTAATTTTTCCATTGGTAACGGTCGAAAATTCCAGCATTAACCGCTAACGACGGTTGGTATAATGGCCATCAGTAGCGTGAGGTACGAGCGTCGGCTGCATTAGCCTTGTTAGCCTTCTTTAGCTCCTTTAGCAAAAAAGCATCAGTTTCCTCATCAAAAATCGAGCGTTGTCCCCCAAATCCGTTGTGAAATTTTTTGAATCAACTCTTTAGAGGTTTCAATGTGCTGACTAACATCTTGCGGTAGCAACTCTGTTTGCGTATCTTGCCTGGGATGTATCAGGCTGTCCCTCACATTTTTGAATTTTTGAAAACGCCCCCAAAGATTGCCTCCTTTTAGCCCTCTTGTGTTTTGAGAACCCAATTTTGATAAGAGAAAGAATATTTTATTCTCTAATGTCTGATACTCACGGCCTTCTAATACAAACTTTCCAATATCAGCCCCGCTATCTGTAAAGCGTAACCGCTTTTCGAGCAGAAAGGCTCGCGGAACTCCGCGCCCTCTTTACTGTTATTCTCTCAGACCGTGAGCCAACATCGGGAAAATCCTCTCCGTTTGCAAGGAAACCAACTGTCTGACACCACTTGTTTAGTACATCACCATATAATGTCTCCTCTATCATGCGATCAAACGTGTCATTTGAGACAGCAATGTTTGTGTTTGATATTAATGCAACATCGGTTCGTTGGTCTTTGCTAAGGTTAAAATATACTCGGAACCCATGATAACGATTGCTCTTTGTGTAAGCACTAGAAATAGCTTTGATTCGATGCTGTCCTCCCCACACCTTCAAAGGATTCCCAGGATTATATTCTGTGCTGTATTCAACAATAATATCGTTGAACTCACGTCCCTTCGTTGCGTCACTCTCCATGCGCTTATAAGTGAAATTTTTCAAAAACAATTGGCGATTAGCCCTGTAACTCTCTCGATTTGAAAGGTCGAGTTTCGCATCTAAATCGGATAATCTTGCAGCATCACTCGCCAAAAGTGAACACTTAATATAGTATGCCCCGCTCGCACCATCTTGAAAAATGATAATTGGCATATCATGCTTAGTCTCAAGCGTAGCTACACTTTCGAGAAATGCAGATACCGAGTCTTTTGCTTGAGGACTTTTTTCTGCGTTGCCATCAAACTGAATCGTAGTCATACAAGCCTTAATTCCTCTTCGCTGATATCTTTGCCGCCACTAAATCCAACAAGCCAAGGCCTCTCATCGTGCGAGTAGAGATTGGAGAGGGTTTCCTTGATTGCCGTGTAGTTTGTCTTCTCTAATGTTTGCATCGGGTGATAGGCACGTTATTGGTCTTTCATAAAGCGTAAGATG
>SBBA01000248.1 GCA_005239925.1 Candidatus Troglogloeales bacterium
CTTGTTCTTGATAACCTTTTGTTCCATTGTCATCTAACACCTCCTTCTTTGTTTGTCGTTACTTTATCAGAAATGCTAGACTAAGTCTAAACTATTACACATATTGACCCGCTTGTGCCAGAGCAACGCCTTGCTTATAGAACTCTACAGCTTTTTCATTCATATCGAATCACTCCATTCACGGTGAATTTGTTCTCCATTCATGCTGCATATAAAATGGGTGTCATTCCCGAATGCTTCTATCGGGAATCCAGTGACCCTCTCCCTAACCCTCTCCCGCAAGCGGGGGAGGGAAGGATGGGGGGATTCCGGCTTAAAAATTGCCGGAATGATGGCATATTTGTGTAAAAAAGGGCAGAACAAATTTGCCCTGCCACTCCATTTACTCGCGTTGATTTCTACCAGTAGAACACGATAAAATCAAGCCGGTTCATGAGCAGGAAATAAAACATGAGAAACATAAAACAGGAAAGGCTCAAACCTGAACGATAAGCAACGTACAAGGCTGGCCAACATCTTCACCCCGTAAACGCACGAAGTGTCGGCTTCGCCGCGTTCAAGGCCTCTACCGGATCATGCAGGAAAAGGATACCCAAGCGGAACACTTGCAGGCCCGGCTCAATCAACAACAAAAGGAGAACAAGGCGCTTGCCGAGCGGATTGAACGTTTAGAAAAATCAGTTAGGAAGGAAGTGTAAGGTTTTAATTTGACAATTAATGATGTAATATGGAAGCAACCGTTTGTTGACAAACTGGCATTTAAACACCATGTATCCATTGAGGAAGTGGAAGAAACCCTCAGGAGTCACCCCCTTATTCGCAGGGTAGCCAAAGGACACATTCATAATGAAAACGTTTACGCAGCCTATGCACATATTCGCAACGGCCGCTATTTGATCGTCTTTTTTATTAACAAAAAGGGAAATAAGGCATTGCCTATTTCCGCACGAGACATGGATCACTCGGAAAGGAGATATTATGGGAAGCAGAAACAAACTCATTAAAAATATTGACCCGTTGCCAGATACTTTTGCATCTGAAGAAGAGGCAGGGGCGTTTTGGGATACTCATAGTACGAGTGACTATGAAGCGTATTTGGAACCTGTGGACATAACAATGGATATTAAAAAAAGGCACTTTGAAATTGAGATTGATAGAGCCAGTTTTCTCGCATTAAATGCATACGCCAAAAAAATGAATAAACCCATTAAGAATCTAGCAAGCCGCATACTGAAGGAAAAACTGGTTGCTACATAAAGTCGTAGCTAAAATGGCTGAAAAGCAGGGCCTGACACATTAGAAAAAAGGAAGAAAAATGGATTTAAGACACAAAAGTCGTGTTCTCATTGACGGCCCGGATCGGGCCGGGGCGCGTGCGATGCTCAAGGGGATCGGGTTAACCGATGCCGATTTGGCTAAACCCATGATCGGGGTGGCCAACACCTGGACCGAGACGATGCCATGCAATTTTCATCTGCGGGAGCTTGCCGTCCATGTGAAAGAAGGCATTCGTGCGGCAGGTGGAACCCCCATTGAATACAACACGGTGTCGATCTCCGACGGCGTCACCATGGGAACCGAAGGGATGAAGGCGTCGCTCATCAGCCGCGAGGTCATCGCCGATTCGATTGAGCTAGTGGCGCGTGGCCATCTCTTTGATGGCGTTGTGGCCCTTTCAGGGTGCGATAAAACCATCCCCGGCACCGTCATGGCCCTTTGCCGTTTGAACCTTCCCTCCCTCATGCTTTATGGCGGCTCCATTGCCCCCGGCCGGTTTGAAGGCCACGATGTTACCATTCAAGATGTTTTTGAAGCGATTGGATCGTTTGCGAAGGGAAAAATCTCTGCGGCCCAGTTAAAGGATTTGGAAGATCATGCCTGTCCCGGATCGGGGGCCTGCGGGGGTCAGTTTACGGCCAACACCATGGCCATGGCGATGGAGGTCTTGGGCATCTCCTGTATGGGATCGGCTTCGGTGCCCGCAGAAGATTCCGATAAGGCCAAGGTTGCCTACGAGGTGGGCCGTCAGGTGATGGATCTCTTAAAAAAGAATATCACGCCCCGCGATATTATTACCTCCGAGTCCATTGAAAACGCCATTACCGCCGTTGCTACATCAGGGGGATCAACCAATGCCGTATTGCATTTTCTGGCCATTGCACGCGAGATGGGACTTCCACTGGAGATTGGTGATTTTGACCGGATTTCGGCCCGAACGCCACTGTTGGCCGATTTAAAACCGGGGGGACGCTATGTGGCCACCGATCTGTATAAGGCAGGTGGTGTGCGATTGGTGGCCAAAAGACTGCTGGATGCCAAACTGCTTCATCCCAACGTCATGACGGTGACGGGCCGAACGATTGGTGAAGAGGCGGCAGAGGCAAAGGAGACAGCGGGGCAGGTTGTCGTCATGCCTTTATCCAACCCAATCAAACCCTCGGGAGGTCTGGTCATCTTAAAAGGAAACCTGGCGCCGGAGGGGTGCGTGGTGAAAGTCGCGGGACACGAACGGGTCTATCACCAAGGCCCCGCGCGGGTTTTTGATTCGGAAGAGGCCGCGTTTGCCGCGGTACAGGCGGGTCAAATTATCGCGGGTGATGTGGTAGTGATTCGATACGAGGGGCCAAAGGGTGGGCCAGGGATGCGTGAGATGCTCGCAGTTACTGCGGCGCTCATGGGGGCCGGATTGGGCGAGTCGGTTTCGCTGATGACCGATGGCCGTTTCTCCGGGGCAACGCACGGTTTAATGGCCGGCCACGTGGCCCCCGAAGCGGCAGTCGGAGGGCCGATTGGACTGTTGCAGGAGGGCGATCTTGTCACGTTTGATCTGAAGGTGCGGGAACTCCGCGTGGAGGTGGATGAGGCCGAATTAGCAAGACGACGTCGTCATTGGCATCCGCCTCTTCCCCGGTACCAAAGTGGCGTGATGGCAAAATATGCCCGTTCCGTTTCGTCTGCTTCTGAAGGCGCAGTAACCCGATAATCCTTCTCGCATGAAAACCCCCTCATTTTTATGGGTTTTCTATTTTTATTTCTTCTTCCACCCAGGCATCGTCCTCGCGGTACCAGGATCGAAAATCGGCGACCTCGCCTCTTAGAACCGAAACAATTGGGTAGCTGTACCCGCCCCACGGTGAACTGTTTTCAAGATCGGTGACAGAGGCCACCGCCGGATGATCCGGGTGACTGTGATAAAAGCCCACAATATCTAATCCATGCCTTCGCGCAATCCCGTCGGCCTGAATCATATCGTCCGGAGCAATTCGATACCGATCATGCTTCCTTACCTCTTCGATATTCTTTGCACGCACCGCCATGATCACCTTACGACAGGAGGTCAGCGTCATGCCGTCACTTTTACCAATCAGAACACCGCAGACCTCGTCTGGATACCCTTCACGGGCGTGAATAAAAATCGTTTCCTGAATATCGGGCGAAAACAAAATCACTGTGGATCACCGGTTGCCCCATCAAGATTGGAGGGCTCTAAGGTTGTGGTTCCCTCCGGGGTATCGCCTGGTTCGGGGTTTTCTCCCTTTTCAGCAAGCCGCGCCACACCCACCAATTTTTCATCTCCTTCCATATTGATCAACCGAACCCCCTGGGTGTTGCGGCCCACCACGCGGATATCAGCCACCTTCAGTCGAATAATTTTTCCGACGGAGGAGATCAACATCAGTTCCTCCTCCTGCGCTACTTTCAAAGCGGCCACCACATTCCCATTCCGTTCGGTCGTTTGAATCGTAATTACACCGCGGCCCCCGCGCGCATGCCGACTGTATTCTGCAAAGGCCGTTCGCTTTCCATAGCCATTTTCCGTGACGGTCAGGAGCATGGCATTGCTGTCCGGCTCTAACACCTCCATGCTGATGACCTCGTCTCCTTCATAGGTACGAATTCCCAACACGCCGATCGAGACCCGGCCCACCGCACGCACCTCCTCCTCCGAAAAGCGGTTACATAGCCCGCCCTTCGTGCCCAGAAAGATTTCATGTTGTCCATCGGTAATCTGAACGCCAATCAGACGATCCCCTTCTTCAAGATTAATGGCGCGAATCCCTCCGGCACGCGGGTTACTGTAGGCCGACAAGGCCGTTTTTTTGATAATACCATTGCGCGTTGCCATCACGACAAATTTCTCTCCTTCGAAATTCGCTACGGAAAGAATCGCCGTAATCTTCTCCCCCTCGGCGAGGGCAAGCAGATTGATCATCGCCTTGCCTTTGGAGGCCCTGCCCGCCTCCGGAATCCGATGCACCTTCAGCCAGTGCATTTGCCCCGTATCGGTAAATAAAAGGAGATAATCGTGGGTGGACGCCGTAAAAAGGTGCTCGACAAAATCCTCGTCTTTTAAGCCGGTTCCAATCTTCCCCCGGCCCCCACGCCGCTGACTTTTATAGAGGGTCACCGGATTGCGTTTGATATAACCGGTATGGGAAACCGTAATCACCATCTCTTCCGCAACGATAAAATCTTCCAGTTTAAACTCGCGGGTCTCCCCCAGAATCTCCGTTCTCCGTTCGTCCGCGAACTTTTCTTTGACCTCCAGAAGCTCTTTCTTAACCGTTTGCCGAATCAGCAGTTCACTACCCAATAACGCAATCAGCTGTTCTATCTTTTGTAAAACTTCGCGATATTCCGCCAACAGTTTTTCTCGTTCCAGGCCAGTCAACCGTTGCAGGCGCATCTCCAGAATCGCCTGGGATTGCAATGCAGAAAGCCCAAAGCGGGCGGACAATCCCTCCTTGGCCTCTGCAGGAGAAGGCGATTGGCGGATCAGCTCGATAACCTCGTCAATGTGATCTAAGGCAATCTTCAATCCCTCCAGGATATGGGCGCGCTCCCGGGCCTTCTGTAATTCATAGCGGGTGCGGCGCACCACCACCTCTTTTCGGAAATCCAAAAAGTGCGTGAGGACCTCCTTGAGGTTTAAAACCTTGGGCTGATTATTGACCAAGGCCAGCATAATCACCCCGAAAGAGGTTTGCATCTGGGTGTGGTGGTAGAGCTGGTTTAAGGTGACCGATGCAACGGCATCCCGCTTTAGCTCCATCACAATGCGAATGCCGTCTCGATCCGACTCGTCCCGCAGATCGGAAATCCCTTCGACGTACCCTTCTCGCATGGACTCTGCAATCTTTTCAATGAGCTTGGCCTTATTCACCTGATAAGGAAGTTCGGTGACAATGATCGTTTCCCGTTCAGTGCGTTCATTCACCTCCACAATCGCACGGGCGCGAAGACATATTGATCCGCGACCGGTCTGATAGGCGTCTTCAATCCCTTGTACGCCATAGATCAGTCCCGCCGTCGGAAAATCCGGCCCTCGCACCAACTGCATCACATCCTTGACCGACGCCTCCGGCTGGCCCAAAAGCAGCACCGCCCCGTCTAAAAGCTCACCTAGATTATGGGGAGGGATATTGGTGGCCATACCAACGGCGATACCGGTTGAGCCGTTCATTAAAAGATTGGGAACCCGCGTGGGGAGCACGATCGGCTCGGTTACCGTTTCATCGAAATTGGGGATGAAATCAACCGTTTCCATGTCGATATCGGCCAGCAACTCTTCGGCAATTTTAGTCAGGCGGGCCTCGGTATACCGATAGGCGGCGGGGGGATCGCCATCCACCGAGCCAAAATTACCCTGGCCATCCACCAGAAGATAACGGGTGTTAAATTCCTGTGCCATACGAACCATGGCGTCGTAGACCGCGACATCGCCATGGGGGTGGTATTTTTTGATCACCTCGCCGACAACGCCCGCGGATTTGGAATAGCGGTGTGTGGAGACCAGCCCTTCGCGGAACATGGCATAAAGGATGCGGCGGTGCACCGGCTTTAAACCGTCTTTTACGTCCGGCAGTGCCCGGCCCACGATGACACTCATCGCGTAGGCCAGGTAGGCCGATTTCATTTCTGTTTCAAGTCCGGTGATGCTTGCATCATTGGGCATTAAAGATCTCTCCTTATTGTATTGTGGAGCGCTATTGTATCAGAGGTAGTGAATGATTTCTATAAGGGTTATTAATCCTTCAGGGCTACGGGAATGACACCACCCGTGGAAAGAGCCAAAAACCTCTGTGAACAATCTTAAGAACTTAGACTCTCTATTGGTGGCATCTACGTTTTTCGCGTAGATAATTTTTCGTGTAACGATATTCACATGCCCAGACCGACCAACGGGGGGCTCTGTTCGCTTCCGCTGGCAGTTCCGCCCGTTGGCGGATTAAGGAATAGGCATAAGGGAAACAACATCCTTGTCAGTGGCGACCTCGATATTGTCCTTCCCTTTATGTTTTGCGCGAATCAAGGCCAGGTCCGCCGCGGCAGTCATTTGGAAGCCGTCGGAGATATTTAGATTCGGGAGCCCGGCCACCCCAATTGTAATCGTTAATGGATCTTTGCTGCCAGCTAAAGCAGAAAAGGGATGCCCACGCACCGCATCCAATATACGTCTGGCAATGTTCACCCCAACCTCCAGCGGCGATTGAGGCAGTAGAATCGAAAATTCATCCCCACCCCAGCGAGAGAGGACGTCCACATCCCGAATCTGGGCCCGAATCACCTCAACCAATTCTAACAGAACCTTGTCTCCTACATGATGTCCCAAAGAGTCATTGATTTGTTTGAAAGAATCAACATCAATCATCATGAAAGAAAATACAGAGCCATATCGCTGAAAACGATGAAACTCCTGGGCAAGAATATCGTTGGAATAACGCCGATTATAAATACCGGTTAACGGATCGGTCACCGACAGCTCAATCGCACGGGTCAGGTTTTCTATGGTCTCTTCCTTGTCACGAATCAGTTTGTCCAGGTCCCCCTTGACCCTGAGGCACGCCTCCATCCTGGCCTTTAATTCATTGATATTGTATGGCTTTGTTATATAATCATTCGCGCCACAACCCAAACCGGCCACTTTATCTTCTATGGCGCCTTTAATGGTCAGTAGAATAATGGGGACATGAGACGTCTTTTGATGCGTTTTTAGGGTTCGACAAACGTCATACCCGGTCATATCCGGCAAAATCAGGTCCAGTAAAATGATATCGGGTGGGGATCCGGTCGCATGGCTAATGGCCTCCTTACCGGTCGTGACAGAACGGACCTCGTACCCCAGTTTTGTCACTTCTTCTGTCATATGATTAGATTCTAATTTGTTATCTTCTATGATGAGTATTTTCGGCATAGACAATCCTCCCTGTCTTTTCTTTTCTGCATTGTAGCCTATGTATACGGGTGAATACAAAACTAAAATGGGGTATTGCTTGAATACTATAAGGCACCTCTAAAAACTAAAGGCTCAACCCCCCTACCCCCCTTATCAGGGGGGAATGAGGCAAAAGTCCCCCTGACAAGGGGGATTAGGGGGTTGGA
>SBBA01000005.1 GCA_005239925.1 Candidatus Troglogloeales bacterium
AAGCTGTGCGCGTGGGCATTCCCCAGTTGGGAATCATGCTTGAACACGTACAATCCACGCGTCGTCATCTCTCCGCGCGCCGCGGAGCGGTCATGCTCAAACATATTGGTCAGCGCCTCCCACAGCAGATTGAGGTCATCATCTGAAAACCCTGTCTGCGCCGCGAGATGCGACGAAATAAATCCATGCGTGACGTAAAGTCCGTAAGGCACCGTATGCTTGCGACCCATTGTACGATTGTCGCCACTTTGCTTTTCCGCTTCCGCTTCGGTTGCCACCGCCATGCGCGTAATGGAATGTTCCTGCGCCACAATGGGATCAATGGAACGCGCAAACGTGAATTGAACAGGCCCTCTGACCTGGCCACAATTTACGCCAGTAGACATAACCGCCCCAAAAGTACGAACATCATAGAAGTTTTTGCACATCCAAGTCCGTGCGTTATCCACCTGATCGCCACCCTTGCGTTTTTTATCTTCACCCTTGAGGAGTTCGCCTTGACCAATAGCAGCGTAAGCTCGTTCATGTTGTTTATTCAGGATCGCCTTTTCTTTCACGTAAATTTCAAACCGCTTTTTTTCTCCCTGGAGATTTTCATTGATCTCGGTTTGGTCCTTTGTCATTGCGACATAGTTGCGCACTTTCCTCTTTAGGCACACATCCGTAATCAGCCCACGCCCCGTCTCCGCATCCACACGAGGCAAATTTCCTGCGTCTGGATCGCCGTTTGGGTTGCCGTCTTTCACATCAAACAATAATACAAAGTCATAACGGTTTTGAATTGCCATGGTCATTCTCCTTCCTGGGTTAAACTATCCGTTTTCTTAAAAAAATCCTGCCGCTGGTGATAATAGCCGACGGCAAAGCGGCCCTGATCGGCCAAGGGCAACTGCGCCGGAAAATCATTAATGCCCTCCATGATCTCACCAATACGCCTTTCCAGATTTACCACGCGGCCTTTGTTTTCCAGTTTTGAAAGATGGTGATTTTTCAATTTGCACAGGGTCGAAAAAACCGTGACTGGCGTGCTCGATGCCGCACCGTAAAAACGATCCCGGATCGTGGCGTTGATACCGGGATTTGCTTCCTCTTGAATCTTTTCAAGCACGGCAAACAATCTCCCGAGCCGGTAGCCAATGTTGGTATTGTTTTTATCCAAGGACATTTTGAGCTCCTCCTTTATGTTGAAATTGAAATAACGTGTGCCCCGGTTGATACAGGCCTTTATTAAAGCGGCGCGAGGATACGTGACATCCTGTTCGGCACGGATGCGTCGAACCGCAGCGGCAAGTAATGTTTGGGGATAGGGCAAGCCGGCAAGAATACTGCGCATCCACTCGCCCCCCAGATTCGGTGGAATATTGTCCGCCTTGCCCTGGGCGGCAACGGAGACCAGCAACCGAAATAGCGATAGATAAGGTGGATCAAACTGCGCCCGGTCAATGGCAAGGTCATCAAAATGCTGCCGGATACATACCGCCATTTCTGCAACGGTTGCGTTGTGCCAAAAGCGTATGGCAATGCGGGACGCATTGGGCGAAAGCCCCAGTACAAAGAATCTGGTTTTGCCTTCATCTTTTTCCAAAAGGCCGTTGTCAATAGATTTATAAAGACTCTCCACCGCGCGAACGTTACGATCCGGATCGTCCTTAGGTGGCTCGCCAAAAATATCGACAACGCTTGTTTCTAATTCGGCAGGCTTATCGGCCCAGAACACCGTGCTGGCGTCACCCACCTGTAAACGTTGCGTTGAGTCTTTTCGCAGTAAATAATTCAGCGCTGTGGTGTAACTAAAAGCCGCATGTTCGCCGACCGGTGCATTCGCCCCTTGTGTTTTTCCGTAGGAGTTAAATGCATCAAGGTTGAACGATACAATATTGGCGCCCGATGTTTGAGCGCCCCACACCCCTTTGATTGCGGCATGTAAACGTTCGATGTTGTCCTGCTCCCCGGTAACCAGACAAAGCCCATTTACCCCTTCCATGTTTTGTTTTATTTTTAGAGACTGGACAACCGCGGCGCGTTGACACACCAATAAATTGCTATCGCCATGCAATCGAAACGTGAGGTTCGGATTCTTCTGGGCAATTTCATCGAAAGGGCTACATTTTGATAGCGTGCTAACATCGAGCCGTTTTAAGAAATACAACACGGCTTTTACACCTTCATCACTTCGGGTGACCTCCGGTAGCGATTCTATTCTGGCCGTGAACGCCTGATGTTGCTCCATAACGCGTTCCGGTTTCCCTTTTATATCCACACCCAGCACATATTCTGCGTTATCCCAGAGTAGATTCGCCACCACACCAGAGGTTTTCTTCACACCCTGCGGAACCAAGTAGGCCTTTGCCCGCTTTTTCTTCCCTTCTCCCTCGCGCGTATCTTCGATCTGTACCAAATTTCCCTGGGTATCAATTTCCAAAATAAAAGGAATTTCCTTCCACTCAAAGCCAGGTGGCGCCATGTTCGCATCTGGATCGGCGCTTTTGCGCTGGTAATAGTCGTAGAGCGCTTGGAGTATCACCCCCGCACCTCCTTACTGTCCGACGCGGGTACGCATAACACGCCGTTCATGAGTTGCGCATGGAAAAAACGCGGTTTGGGATCGGCGGCATTTTTATAATCCAAATCATA
>SBBA01000226.1 GCA_005239925.1 Candidatus Troglogloeales bacterium
CAGTTTAACCACGTCCGGGTCACCACAAATAACGGACGTTCGTCCTTCAAATAGTTTGAAAAGAGAGTCAATACCCAGTCCGTTTTTGTTTGCGCTGGCCAGAACAATCGTGTCAAATCGCTCCCCCACAATCGAGGCAATTTCGAAAACAGCCTTGTTCTGTGAAATGCCCAGAACCGCAATAGCATGGTGCCGGGTGTATAGATGAAGAAACGCATCGCATGCGGCCCTAACCGACTCGGGGGTGTGTCCAACGTCGATCCAGACATCCGGAACCTCCGAAATTCTTTCTAATCGTCCAGGCCACTTTGTGTTTTTTAGTGTGCTTGCCAATCGGTTGAGCGGCATTCCTTCAGCCTGTATTTTGGTGAATGCCTGAGCCGCAAGAAGAGCCGTTGCGGCGTTTCTGGCTTGATGCGCCCCGACCAACGGTATTTCAACGGGGTACACTGTGCCATCTGATTCAATGATAGAGAACTTCGTTCCACTCACGGATGTCTGAATGTCCTGAAGCGCCACCTTATCAGACACAAAATCAATCATTTTTTCACTTGCACGACCGTAAGCGGCCAAGCGTTGACGAAGGCCTTCCGGCACCGAGGGAGATACAAAAACATGACCCAATGGTCTTACTGCATCAACCTTGTCAAAGGCGATCAGCTCGACACTGTCCCCCAGCCACTCCGTGTGTTCGCGTTCAACCGAAGTGAGAACAGAAATGGCCGCGCCCAACGTGCGAACCGGATCGTATCTTCCCCCTATTCCCGCCTCCCAGACAATGGCGCGAGGGCGAATATCGTTATACCATCGAAGCGCGACCAGAAATAGCAACTCAAATTCACCCAAGGCATCTCCTGTTTGCTCAAGTTGGCTTGCGTACGCCAAAGCCTCGGCCTTGTAGGCCTCAAATTGTTTAAAATCAATTCGCTGCCCATTGAATTCATATCTTTCGGTAACGTCAATCAAATGGGGAGAGGTAAAGCACCCGACCTTGCCCAGTACGTCGCAGAGCGCAGCGTAGATGAATCGGGCCGTACTTCCCTTCCCTTTACTTCCCGTTACAACGATTGATATGTCCGAAATAGACTGTAAATCAATATGCCTTTCATCGCAGAACTGATAAATGCGATGCAGGCCGATACCATTCCCATATTTCTTTAATCCAAACATATTAAACCCTGTAGATGTCACCTCTACGTCTTTTGCGTAGACAATTTATGTCGTGTCATCTCTGTATGTTCAAGCCACCAAGGAGGGTGGTTGTTTACTTTTGCCCGTCGGCGGACAACAATTCAATCAGCATGTCCTTCCAAATGGTTATGATGATGTCAAGGCGACCGGCTTGCTCTAATGCCTTTAAGGTCGGATTTCCATTGACCTCAATAACGACAAGTTCAGAGAGGTCCCTCTTTGCTGAGGTATCAAATATGTCCACGGCCCCCAATCGAATGCCAATAGCCGTGCAACAGGCTGCAGCAATATCGTAAAGTGGCCCTGGGATATTCGTTTCCAATAGATCGATTTCCCCCAGTGCGCTAAGATTTTGCCGGCCGATCAACAGAATTTTTTCACCTAATGAGGGGATATAGCTAAGAGAAAGCCCTGTTGCTGTGGCCGCTGAAGCGGGATACGCAGAAACGCGTGTGCCTGCCAATGAGCGATTGATTGAGTCGAGTAGTTGTGAGAGATCGTCAACACCATTGCCGATAAGATGAGGGGGGCGCTTTAGCGCATAATAAATGGGCCTGCGATCCTGTAACACAACGCGATATTCGTCTCCCTGAATCACCTGCTCAATCAGAAACGCATCATACACCGAAGGCAAGCGATTGACATAGTTACGCAAGGACGGCTCGTCGGTAATTCGTTCCGCGTAATCTCCGCGGGCCCCGTGGTTAGGCTTACAGAACACCGGATATCCGATTTGTGCTGCAAATGGATAGGCATCGTGCAGTTCGTGACCCGGGTTCCTTAGCGCTGCGTCGGACGGAGAGACAAAGAAATGATTGCCATGAATAACTTTAATGCCGCCGGCCATTAAAACGGCCTTCGTATGGGCCTTGTCCCTCGAAATTCCGTAACTTGCGGCATTGTTAATGGGGTAACTACAGATCCAACCCGCGCCACTGAGCACGCGATTTCTACCATCTGAAATTGCAAATAGATAGCCGTTGTTTTCGTCGAGGTCTATGAACTCAAAACCGAGTTCGGCGGCTGCCATTTGCGCGTAACGTGCTTGGTCGGGGTAATACATGGTTCTTTTCTCGAAAATGGACAAAATATATGCCTTGCCTGAAGATGTAAACACTAATCCGCGGGCGGAAGCGAGTGGCACCGGCCACAGCGGGCAAAACCTCCCGTTGGGCGCGGTAGGCCTATGAATTACGAATTAAGAATAAAACCTTTAAAACCTTAATTCTTGATTCTTGATTCAGAATAAATTATCTACGTAAAAAAGTAGATGTCACCAACAGAGAGTCTAAATCGAGCAGCGTCTTTTCAGAGGACGACCAAGTGAAAAGCGCATTAAGCCCGGGTTTGTGGCGAAAGTTGTGCAAGAACGAAAAAAAAGGTTTCGCCGATTGGGCTCAATAGATCCGCAACAGCGCCTTGCTTATTGAAGCCGCGTTTAAAATGCCACTGCCGAACTAAAATCGGGTCCTCGTCGGATAAACGGACGTTAGCATACGTTATTTTTTGTGTCAATTTTTTAGTGTCATCTCACAATTAAAAGTGTACTTTATGCTCGGTTCAAAAAAAGGATTGACTCGTCCCGTTGCTGCTGATAGGCAGTCACCTCGCTGACAATGAACGTAGCAGGCGCTACGACCAACACGTTCGCAGTGCGCTCCGCTCTTGGTAACGCCTCAACCTGTCGTGTATCCACCAGGTGACGATTACCCACCGTACACCTGGAACACTCGAAATCCGCACCCGGCGCCGACCGTCCGAGTATGCACCGCAATATGGAGCCGTTGCCCGCCACTTTCGGCTGACTTGACCTATCGGACATTATAAGGTTAATTTGTCTTCCCACTGGAATACGGCGTCTATGACCACATTTTTATATAACCGGATTTTTCATCAATGTTGACCGACCGCCAACTCATCTTCCTCTCCGCAGGGCTGCGCGCGGTTGCCGTTGGGTTGTCCGGCGTCATCTTTTCGCTCTATCTCACCAGTATCGATTTCAACCCCTGGCAACTGGGACTGGCCGTATCATTGGGCCTGGCAGGCTGTTCTGCAGGCACGCTTGTTGTGACGTATATTTCAGACCAGGTGGGTAGGCGGCGAAGCCTGATCGTATTGGCCGGATTGATGGGGGTTGGAGGTCTCCTGCTGGCCAGTTCACATTCCGCGTTTGTCGTGCTGTTTTCAGTGTTCATTGGCATGGTCAATGGGATGGGGCGTGACCGCGGCGCGGGCCTCACCGTGGAGCAGGCGATTCTGCCGCAAACGACAACCCCTGCAGAACGAACACGAACCTTTGCCTGGTACAATCTGATTGTTGATGGAGGCCATGCGGTTGGATCCTTGCTGGCCAGCGTACCTGCCCTTCTGCGTCAGCAGGCACATCTCTCGCTTTCAGCATCGTACCAGTGGACATGGGTGTTCTACAGCGCAATCTGTTTTCTCGCGGCAGTGTCTGTGGCAAGATTAAGTAAGGCCGTAGAACTCCCTACCCACAGTGCGCCGCCACCGCTGTCACCGGCATCGCGGGGCGTTATTGCCAGGTTTGCCGCGCTTTCCGGGCTGGATTCCTTCGGGGGCGGGTTCCTGACCACGGCGCTGATATCCTACTGGTTCTTCATTCGGTTTGGTGTGGATGAGGGGTTTCTGGGGCCGCTGTTCTTTATTGTTCGAATCTTAAATGGGTTCTCGCATTTGGGAGCCGCCTGGTTGGCCCGGAAGATCGGGTTGGTAAACACCATGGTCTGGACGCACCTGCCTTCCAGCCTGCTGCTGATGACCGTGCCCATTGCGCCAAACCTGACCGTCGCCGTGCTTCTGTTTCTGCTGCGCGAATCCCTGGTAGAAATGGACGTGCCCACCCGACAGTCCTACATCGTGGCCGTAGTGAGGGACGATGAACGCACACGGGCCAGCGGCATTACGAACCTGACACGGGGTGTGGCATGGGCTGTTGCGCCCGCCATCGCCGGATCAATGATTCGGACGCTTGGGCTTTCCGCGCCGTTTATGGTGGGCTCAGGCCTGAAAATTATCTACGACCTGTTATTGTATCAGGCGTTTCGCCATATAAAGCCGCCGGAGGAAGTAGCTTCGCCCCCCTCTTCTAAAGTATAATCACGCCACTATGGGCCAGGCAGTCTATCTTCAAACATACGGTTGTCAGATGAACGAGTACGACTCGGAGCTGATCCGGTCTATTTTGACTAACCGTGGATATCACTTCGCGTCTACAACGGAGGAGGCCGATGTTGTTTTGCTTAATACCTGTGCCATTCGTGAGAATGCCCATCGCAAAATATACGGCCAGTTAGACCTGTTTCTTCCCATCAAGAAACAACGGGCCAAGGCACGGCAGCCTTTTATCGTTGGGATTTTAGGCTGTATGGCCCAGAATCTTAAAGACGAGCTGCTGGAACATCGCGCCGTTGATCTGGTCGTCGGGCCGGATAGCTACAGGGCGTTGCCGGACTTGATTGGCAACATTGCCAAAACAAACCAACCGGAAGTCGCAGCCTTTCTTTCGGAATATGAGACCTATAGCGACATTGCGCCGGTGCGGCAAGAGGGGGTGAATGCCTGGATTGCCATTATGCGCGGCTGCGATAATTTCTGCACCTTTTGCGTGGTGCCCTATACACGCGGGCGAGAACGCAGCCGGTCGATGGAATCGATTCTGCACGAGGTGCGACAGCTTGTTGTCATGGGATACCCGCAGGTGACGCTGTTGGGCCAGAATGTGAATTCCTATCGCTGTGGGGATGATGACTTTGCTGATTTGATGACAGCGGTGGCCCAGGTGCCGGGTGTGCAACGGATTCGATTCACCTCTCCGCATCCTAAAGATTTTCCCATCAAGCTGCTTCATGTGATGGCCGAATATCCGAATATCTGCAAACATATCCATTTGCCGTTACAGGCGGGGTCAAACCGGATTCTTGATTTAATGCGACGAACCTATACCGCAGAAGAATATCTGAGGCTGGTCGATACCATTCGCGATATTCTCCCGATGACAACACTAACAACTGACATTATTATCGGCTTCCCCACCGAGACGGAGGACGATTTTCAGGAGACGGTTCGCCTGGTGCAACAGGTCGCATTTGACAGTGCCTATATCTTTAAATATTCCGAACGCAAGGGCACCATTGCGGCGCGCGAATACCCGGACGATGTTACGGCAGAGATCAAAACGGATCGGATTGTTCGCCTTATTGAAATACAGCGACAGATTTCATTTCATAAACATCAGTCTTATATTGGCAGGAAGGTGCATGTCCTGGTTGAGGGCAAGTCGGATAAGCAAGATGGTCATTGGATCGGAAAGGATGATGGCAACATTACCACGATCTTTCCGTCTCCCCTGCAAACCCTTGGTGAGACCGTCTCCATCGAGGTACAACAGGCCAATTCCAGCACCCTTTATGGTGTGACAACCGATCATTCCGTGTCGGTTGCCCCCAGAGGCTGTATTCCGGTCGCAGGGGTTGTTACGCCGCTCTGATACGTGTGTTGTATGGGACAAGACGGGGAAATTCGAAATGCCGATGCCATCCTTTTCTACCATGCGGAGACCCCGAAATTACCCAAGGGAATCCTGATTATTGTCCATGGCCTAAGTGAGCATGGTGGACGATATTTAAAACTCCAGAAAGAGTTGGCCGCAGAGGGCTTTGCCTCGTGGGCGTATGATCAACGCGGGTTTGGCAGGTCAACCGGTGAACGAACCTATGTTACCGATTATAATCTGTTTTTGCAGGACTTAAAAAAGGTTATCTCCACGGCAAAGAAGGCCTATCCTGCCCTGCCTGTTTATTTAATCGGTCATAGTATGGGTGGCCTTGTGGTGGCTGTGTTTTGTATTAACAACGCCCATGAGATCAATGGCATGGTTCTCTCCGCCCCCGCCTATGCGTTCTTTCCCCTCCCGCGTAGCCTTCATTGGGTAGGGCTTTTACTTAACTATCTCTGCCCGAAACGGTTAATCCAGTATCCCAGCAGTGGAGATCGGCTAAGTCACGATCCTGAAATTGGTCCTGCCTTTCGCAATGACCCGTTGATCCAATCGGCGGGCACACCCCGGTTTTATCACGAGTTTCGCAAGATGAACGGCTATCTCCGCCAACATGCCGATCGGATTACGCTACCTACTCTTATTTTACAGGGAACAGGTGACACTACCGTTGTTCCGGAAGGGGCACGCACACTTTACAATCAGATTAGCTCCAAGGAAAAGCATCTCATTTTCTATGACGGGTTCTACCACGAATGCTTTAACGAGATCGAACGAGAACGGGTTGTGTCGGATATGGTGGGTTGGTTAAAGGAGCGGGTGACATCATTATAGGGGTAGACGGCTTCGGAATTGTCGTTTCAATAATAGACTCTGGGTCTCATACCGACTCCCCTCTCTTTTAAAATTTAAGCGGGTAAAAGGGTAAACCCTTCCTTTCTGGCTGCCATTCGGAGGCGATTATCGAGGCATACAAAGGACTGGCCGCGAGGGTGTTTTTCCGCCCAGAGAATGGCCGCAGCCAATTGCAGCGAATCCGCCGCGGATAAGGGGTGGCTTAACAAGAGCCTGGCGGCAATCTCTTGAACCATTTTACCCGGCTGTATCTCCGTCCATACATCGGATAACATCTCAAGCCGCTTCCTGAGGCGATCTTCATCGGTCGGTTTCAGGATATTGTCCCGACGTAAACGGGCAAAGGCGGAAAAACATTCGAGAAGACTTCCCCACCAGGCAACAATGGCCGCGTCATTCTCCACAAGGCCGCGAAGGATCGATGTTTTTGGTTCCTCAAGACACAAGGGAACCATAGCAGAAGCATCCCAAAACATCATCGCCCTTTTTCTCTTTCTTGTAAGAGGGCCTTCCGTCCCCTGCCTTTCGGGTCCTTGGGGCAAGGCCGATCCCAGAAATTGGGGGGTATTTGACCTGTCCCGACCTTCATGATTCCGGCTCGTTCCATATCGGCCATGTACGTCGTGATCTCGCCTCTTTTTACCGGAATCATTTTTGCGATCGGCTTGCCACGTTCAGTCACCATCACTTCCTCGCCGGATTTGACTATCAACAGATATTTGCTCAGAGTGGCCTTTAATTGGGCAACCGCTGTCGTCTGCATGGATATCACCTCTAGGGTCTAATTAATATGACTATTGTAGTCATTTATATTCAACCCGTCAATATCCGGAATGAGCCAATGCACCTTCTTAAATCCCCCCCTTTTTTAAAGGGGGGCTAGGGGAGTTAAGGTTTTGATGGAAGGAAGAGTGACATTCTCCAACCGAAAGAACGACTCGCTTCTCCACCTGCTCCAGTACCTCTTCTATTGCACCCGACACATCATTATTCAAAACCGCATGACCTCAATTCCTACTGATTTAAGATAATTGGTTCGCGTATCATCATAGCTTTTATTTTTCTCTTCTGCATGTTGTCCGCCATCAAGTTCAATAGCCAACCTATACCTTGGGCAATAGAAGTCAATGATATAGGGGCCTACACTATACTGGCGAAAAAACTTCAACTCCAAAAAGTTTTTGTTTCTGATCTTTCCCCAAAGGGCCTTTTCTACTTCCGTCTGATTTCGACGAAGATCACGTCGTCTTTCTTTAAGGGTGGTCTTGTTGTAAAGGATAGTCATAATGAAGAACCCCAACCCCCTTAATCCCCCTTTGGCAAAGGGGGAGATAAAGCAAAGAACACGTTCATTTCGTCCCTTCTTTCTCTGATCCCCTCCTTTTCTAAAGGGGGGCTAGGGGAGTTACAGTTTTAGAGGAAGGGGAGGCAAAAGGCTTTCTCTCAAAGAAACTTCCCCTTTACTTAAACCCGCTTACACCGCTTTCAACTCCCCTCTCTTTAACCCCCTTCGTCCCCCTTTAAAAAAGGGGGAGATAAAACCAAACCTCACTCGTTGTTGGAACGAAGTGAGCCGGGCGCTTCGTTCCTCGCGCTTAGCTCTCCGTTCAAACAACTCGTTTTAGCTCATGGGTCAAGTCAGAACAACCCGCCCACTGACTACGGGACGAACACAAGGCGGAAGCCGACGTAGCTGCTGCGGATGCCGGGACTGCGGTTGCCGCGAGACGCACAACGGCAGTCCGCGGCGCTGTCGTCCCACAACCCGCCGCGCAACAGACGGTACGAACCGGTTTTCGGGCCTGTAGGATTGTCTACAACGCCTTTCTGGTTACATTCATCGTAATATTGTTCGCTATACCAATCCAGACACCATTCCCAGATATTGCCGTGCATATCGTAAAGCCCAAAGGCGTTTGGCTGCTTGGTACCCACCAGATAGATTTTGCCGCCTGAGTTTTGATTGTACCAGGCCATATCGTCCAGATTTCCCGCATAATCAGACGTTGTACCAGCGCGGCAGGCATATTCCCATTGTGCCGACGTCGCTAACATTACTGTCGAGGAAAATCTTCTCTCATTTTTCATGGGCCTTCTTCAGGTCACGCGCAATGGTCGCGATGAGGGGGACGATCAGGTGCTCCTCGCGTTCGTATTGCCAGGCATTAAACCAGATGGCAATCGCTGCGCGGTCGCCTTGGCCTTCCTTTTCGACGATCTGGTGCATCAGGCGCATCAAGGATGTCTTACCCGATCCCCAGTTGCCGAAGACACCGATGGTGATGGGGCTATGGGTATAAAGCGCCGCGTGGGCCAGCACTTCCGCGGTGTGCTTAAATGCAAGCCGGTCGTCTCGCTCGCTTTCGAGAATCGGCTCATCGCTTAGAAGGGCGAAATTTTTTTATCTGCCATGTGAGATGTCCTGTTGTTTGATCACCAGCCTACTGAGATGCAGTCAGTTTAAATATAAGTTGGTGGATTTTGAACTGGATAGGCATGCTTGTCAACAGCAAACGTGAACAATTTGCCGGGCTTCACCCTCGCCCCTTGGGGAAGAGGGCCGGGGTGAGGGTGACTGGCGATGGCTATTATTGACGCGGGATTAAAAGTGCTATGGCCAAAAAATTTGTCCCTCCCTATGGACGTCCACCCTTTTTGCCCCCTCACCCTAACCCTCTCCCCCAAGGGGAGAGGAAGGTAAAGGGGGAATGACAGGCTTCAACGCTTACGTGCTTCCAGCTGCGATAAAATCGTTTAAGGTGTAAAAGGCCTCGAAGTTGTATCCCTCTGACTTGATCCGTTCACTGCCCCCTTCCAACCGGTCTACCAGCGCAATTACCTTAAGAATTGTGTGCCCGGCTGCACGCAAAACATCAATGGTCTGTAAGGTTGATCCGCCGGTGGTCACAACGTCTTCCACCACCACCAATTTGGCAGTATCGGGAATGGCCCCTTCAATCTGGTTTTTACTTCCATGCGCTTTTGGTTCTTTACGAACGATAAAGGCGGGGATTGGCCTTTTTCGAATAAAGCTGATAATCGATGTGGCCGTTGCAATCGGATCGGCCCCCAGCGTCATTCCCCCCACCCCATCTGCCTCCAACGATTGGATGCGGTCAAAGATTGCCTCTCCGATGAGGAAGGCCCCTTCCGCGTCGAGGGAGACCTTTTTGCAGTCGATATAATACTGACTCTTTTTTCCGGAGGTCAGTCGGTAAATTGGCTGGTCGCTTTGGCGAAAGGCATAGGTGTAAAGAAACTCAAAGAGGGGGTCTTTTTGCATGGCGGGATCGTAACAAGATGTTGGCTATGAGTCAAGATATGATCGGCCCCAAGGGCAAGTTACTATCCTTTATGTTTTTTACATAGACAGTTTCTTGTGTAACTGTATCCGCAAGTTCACAGCGACCGCAGGCGGCCTCCCGCCCAACGGGAGCTGTCCATTCGTTTCCGCCCGTCGGCAGATCAAATTCCTTGAATAAATTTTTTAAAGGCGGGATTGTTGAGAAAGCCGCCTCCAACGTGGGTCAGCGCGACCTCCCCCTTCTCATTCAAAAGCACAAACGTGGGAACACCCCGAATGCCAAAGGCCGTTGATCCATTATTGTTCCGATCATAGGCCACCGGAAAGGTAAATACTTCCGGGTGACCCTTTACATAATGCTGAATGTTGGACTCTTTATCCTGCGTCCCAATGGCAAGAACCTGTAAACCGGTTCTCTTTTTTTCATCATAAAGCACCTTCATTTTGGGTAGCTCTCGTTGGCAGACCCCGCACCAGGAGGCCCAGAACATCAATACAGTCGGCTTGCCTTCAAGCGATTTCTTTGTAATCACCTGTCCCTGATCCGTTGTGAATTGGAAATCTGGCGCAAGCGGTTTTGCATACGATGACGACCCGACTATTCCCAAGGCCAATCCAATCATCCAGGCTAAAAACACAATGGCTTGCTTATTCATAAAATGTTTCCTTCTTGTTTTTTCGGGCACCTCTAAAAACCTACTGCGCGACCCAATTGCCGCGTTGCGCGGTGCTCGGAATCCTCATGTATATTGCATACATTGCGGCTCCTGTGCTCCGTGCGCCTTGCACTTGGGCCGCTCGCTACGGTTTTTAGAGGTGCCCTTTTCTATAACCTATGAGGTACCTGATCATACCTTTTCTACCCTCTTAAAAACAATGCCCCGAATTGACTCATCAAAAATCTACCCGAAAGGGTATCGTTGCCTCAACTGGAAAATCTACCCGAAACTTATTCCATTTTTACCTCTTTTTCTGTCTCTTTGTTCAACATCATTTCTGCTCTTCTACGACCCCAAATAGCAACCCATCTTC
>SBBA01000058.1 GCA_005239925.1 Candidatus Troglogloeales bacterium
CTTGTTCTTGATAACCTTTTGTTCCATTGTCATCTGACACCTCCTTCTTTGTTTGTCGTTACTTTATCAGAAATGCCAGACTAAGTCTAAACTATTACACTTGTTAGCGCGCACAAACATGGATGACAATCCGCTGTACGGTTCTGAACCAGGTCTCCTGGCTCTAGGCAGAACTTGATTACATCTAGTCCACGAACGTGAAGCACAGCTATTTTGTAGTTCGACCGCTACGACCGAATGCGGCACGCACCGCCTCCTCAAGCGGCCGGGGATCGATGTCACCACCTCCCCAAATGACCTCTGCAAACGACTTAAAGAGATCGATCCTAAGCTTTGCTGCCACCGCAGCAATTGCCGCCTGTTCCTCACATTCCCTAAGGCACTCGTTGCGCTCTGACCCCTCTTTAAATAGATAATAGCACCGAACAACGCAATCACTAGGATGTTTTGGCGGAAGGTCTGGCTTCAACTCTGCCCATACGGCTTGAAGCAGTGCAACCTGGTCCATGATGTCCTCCTTGTTTAGTTGAGTTCTAGCAACTACTCGTCCTTGTTCCCTGATGTGCTCGCGACGGATTAGATCGCCACAACCGGTGTGCGCTGTGGCTTGCGGTCCAGCGCAACCGTACGCTAACGATAAGGTAAGGCGGCCGCGGAAACGATGCGGTCTAAAATCAAAGGACGCTTTCGCGGTCGCCTTGAACTACTGTTGGGTGCGGCAACCCGTTTCTCCATAGCCAACAGACCCCTTTTTTTCTCACCCTTGCGCCATTGATCGGTTGCCTATTTGAGCCGACTATACCCATGCACCGACCGAAAGGCAACGCGCACAGCAAAGGGCTAAGAACCCTTCACCAATGCGAACGACAAAATATTCCAAGCCACACCACACCCAATAAGCTAAACTCGACCCGTTTACGACTACTTAGCATGTCGTACTACATCAAGTACCAGATAGGTGAGAAACCCAATAAAATAACCTCCTTTTTACTTAATTCCATACTTCCAATCTTGATTTGCAGGGGCATTCAAAACACACATTGCGTTGGTTGTATCATCAGGATCTGTACACAATTCTACAGACTCAAAAGGACAGTTATCAGAAAAACTGCCGCGCTGTCCCTTGATGAGCACAAGGGACTTATTTAAACATTCGTTACAACCCTTCAGAACACAAATTAACGAAAACGCTTTTCCATCGGCACAATGCGCAACCCCGTTGCTACAAACCACACCACCATGTGAGGAACAACAGCCTTGACAATTTGAACCGTTTCCCTTCTTCAGGAGTATAAAAGTGAAGTAGTTCTTCCCATCTCTTAAATCCATCGCCTTTTCAGAGCCGACAGTAAAGTTATCTATATCTGCGGCAAACGGCGGAAAGTCAAAAATCTGTGTATCATAATATTTGGCAGGCATATCACTTCGCCAACGGCCAGCATAATCAGCAAAATTTTTATTGTACACTTGGGTTTCATGCTCGTAGGTTTCATTCTCTTTATACTGTCCCACAACAAGGGATGTAAACCTAAACCGATTATAGGCTCCTTTTTGGGTAATGCTACTATATCCCTCAATAGGAGCCCACAGCTCTCCCGCAAAGACTTGAGAAGCAATAAAGACAATGCTTAACGCTAAAAATAATTTTTTCATTTTTATTCTCCATGTACTAAGGAGCAAAGGTCTCTTTTTCTGGAGTAAGCGGGATTGCAACTTTTGTCGTTATATATACTTTTGTAATCTCCTCTTCCACCGAGCCGCCCCATAGCGGGTCTACCAGCCTGATTGTTTTGTCATTACTTGTAAGTTTGTGTAATTGCTTTGCACTTGCGGCAACCTGAATTCCATAAAGCGTAATTCCTTTTTTATTAAAAACATCCCTTAGATCATCTGCATTTTTTTTAAATTCAAGTTCTGCCCCCATTTGCTTATCGTTTATGCCCTTTTGTCGCTGACTGGTAATTTGCCTGTCAGCATCTTCCTGAAGTACTGAGAGAAACTCTTCCTGATCTAATGCCGCCAACTCCAGGGCATCTTCAATTGATTCACCCTGCACCAAATCATGCCCCCCACCATTTTCCTTCCATCCAATATTCAGCGTCACGGGCTCCAACGTATTTTCTTTTACAAGTGCCACCGCTTGATCAGAGACCATATAACCTTGAAAGGATATTTGCGCTTGAAGTTTTTTATCAGGGTCTTTTTCGGAGAGTTCTTTCAGGACTACATGCCGCCTTTTAATGTAAGTATTAATAGATTCCTTGGAGTCGTCTGGCGGCATGAAAAACATCTTGGCACGCTTGCCACTAATTTGAACTTTGCCAGAGAATTCGGACGACTTATATTTACCTTGTGGTAATACGTGTAAAGCCGTAACGGTGTGTTTATCATAAACTATTGCGTAATTATCTCCCGCAATGCGTTTTAATAATTGAACCAATGTATTGTTTTTTACATCAATAGTTACAGGGCGTTTTTTGGACACGTCATTAACATAAACAGCTATCTTGGTTGCTTCAGTGATTTTTGAAAGCAACGTCTCTAATGGAACTGCGCTGGACACAACACTGAAGGTTCCATCCGGGTGAGCCGTAAACTGGAGTTTGCTTATTCCCTCTTTAGCATCACCAGCTGAAATAAGGAGAAAAGCAAGGGTACCTGCGACCAGCAACAATACCCCAAATGATCTAAGCCGTAGTGATAATTCTTTGTTCCGCATATCAAGAGCACCCAACGACTAAAGTGAGCCGACGCGAAACAACGCTGCCTAAAATCAACCACGCCCTTCGCGGTCGGCTCCAGTGCCTGGTTGGGCTATTTGCTGGACATGGTGGTAGCATCGTGGGCAACAACAAGCAACCCGCCAATGAACACCACAACAGCAATGACGACGAACCAGACCATTATAGGTTCTCCAGTTTTGCCATGCGTTTGAACGCAGAGCGATTGACTGCAACCAGAACAGCAGTAACAGCAACAATGGCCACTACTGCCAACGCCACAAGGACAATACCTGCAACCTTGTAGTACTGGGCAAGCCAGCCAACCAAAGAGACGTCAATGGCGAGAAATCCAGCAAACACCAGCTTCAGCCAGCCTATTTCCTCTTTGACTTTTTCTGCCTGTGACACAAATTGATCATATCACTGGACACCATTAAATGCAAAGCACACAAAGTCGTTGGCCACTGTCAGCTTGTCCATGTGGAGCGCGTGGTAGGCATCTTACTGCCTGGAGTGCGGCTCAATGTTCACTTTATATTGGTTGAGCACTGACATTACTTCAGGATTATGAGCGTACTTTATTTTGAGTTCAGCAAGTTTCTGATCGGTGCCAGTGCAAAGCTTAAGCATTTTTTCCTCAAGAAATGCCCTTCGTTCAGCATCGTATGGTTCTTCACCCCTGAAATGATCGCAGAGTTTGCGATCTTCAGCGAACATAGCCACATCTGACAGTAACGACAATATGCGCTGTTCGGCCCTTACGGTGCCGGTGAAAAGCAGCAATGTGAGAAGCAATAGCATTTAGATGCCCAACGATAAGCTAAGCCGACCGCGAACCGACGCGGATTAAATCAGCGAACGCTTTATGCGGTCGGCTTGAGTGGCTGGTTGGGATTCTTTGGGCAAAGGTACAGCCACCCATACGGTTGAATATCGTCAATGACTCCCATCTCCACGGTGGCCCATCATCTTATATTCTCAACCTCCAGGCTCAGCACAAATGAGAGTGCGTGCTTAATCCTGTCCATCACACTCTCCGGAAGCTTCCCAAGTCTGCGCTCAAGCCGCACCTTTGGTAGAGAACCAAGTCCCTGCACATTCGCCACGGAATCGTGATTAAGAAAGGGGAGCTTGGGGAGTATGACCTCATATGTGCTTTCCCTGTGTTGAGTTGTTAATGGCACATAAATGACCAAGGCTCGCGGAGGATTCGGGTCATAGCGAGACACGATTACAACCGGTCGAGACTTTGCCGCTATACCAAGATCAGCAAGCCAAATCTCACCAGGTTGTGGGTTCATCAAGTATATCCAACACCTGTTGTTCCACGAACCGTGACCGCATCAGATCCAAAGCGTCCTGATCCGCTACATCAATAACCTCCGCTACCCTTTGCCTCACCTGTTCAGCAGTGTCTGGTTTCCATTGCTGTAGTTTTGCATTTAATTTTTCAACCAAAGCATCCATTTTAACCCATTCGTTTATGATACGGACGAATCATATCACCTGATACCCTCAAATGCCAACAGTTATAACTTTTTGGATTAGGGAGCCACGCTATTCTCAATGGTTAAAGTTATATCGGCCTTGTCTTCTGGCTCTTCTTCCTCTGTATTTGACATAGAAAAACTCTTAGTCATGGTTGTACCTGCAGGGACAGTAAATGTATTACTAAAGTTTCCGTCAAGATCTGTTGTATCACAGCTTGTTCCCTCATAAAGTCTTCCATCAACGGAAATAGACACATCCCCTGCTGCGTTGACTTTAGTTGCTTTAATATCGAGTGCAGCCCAAATCTCCCCACCAGCACAAATCTTCGGCGGTGGAACATTTTCGATGGCTTGTGGTTGAGTACTGCCTACAAAGGTGACTTTGTTGAAATTACCTGATGCATGTTCATTATCTCCAAAAGTCTCATAGTCCTGAAGTTGTATCGTTCCAGAGATCGATACCATTCTGTCGGGTTTCCCAACAGGCTTTGGCGGCTCCTTTTCAGGAATAACCCAATCAGGGCAGCAGCCAGTTAGTGTTGTGCCGGTTAGCGTTATGATGACTACAAGTGTAAGTAACGCACGGAAAACGGGACTGATCAAAATCATTCTCATGGCAAATCCTCCTCTTTTTTTGTGAAGGTAGAGTCGAGATGTGATGCGGTAGTTGTAGACAGAGCCTATCCGTTGCCGCCCCTTTCGTCTGGCGGTGTCTCACTAGCCCAATCATTCCCCGTTCTCACACCCCGCTCATCACACCTACCATGCGGATTTCCCGCAGCAGGCGTAGGACAAGTCTTCATGCCTTCGCCCACGGCAGGCCTTGCGTCCGCATCCAGAGCCGAACAAGTCCCAGCTCCTTATAAAGGTATTCCTCCGGGTAGCGATGTATCCCCCGACCCCTCTCCTGACGCTTGTCGCATAGCCACCGGCGCAGCCGCTCGGTCGTGTAGGCGTCGATTGCTCGGTATGCCTTGCTGACTGGCCCCAGTCGAAAATAATTGGCCCAGCCATTCAGCTTCCGGTTGATGCCCTTCACCACCTCTACGGCTTCCCTTGGCAACCCCCTGCGGTCGGTCTGCTCCCGGATCGCTTCCATCATCCACTTCACGCTCCTCTTCGATGGCCACGATCCCAGATACGCCCGCCCTTGGGGTGTGTATCTCCTCCCAAAGGTGTATCCTAGAAAATCAAACTCCCCTTCCGGTACTCGGCATAGCCGGGTCTTCTCTTCGTTCACCGTCAGCGAGAGGAGCGTCATGATTCGCCTTAATCCCTCTAGCGCCTCGTCGGCCTTTCGCCAACAGCAAACCACCAGATCATCGGCGTAATTCACAATCCGCGCCCCGAGCCGCTTGGCCAGGCTCGTTCGCTGCCATCCCAACACAAACCGACGCATGTATACATTCGCCAGTAGGGGGGATATCGGTGACCCCTGCGGTATACCTCGCCCCTCGTCCCGATTCCGCGTCGTGCACTTCTTCTCTCCTCCCGCGTCGGTCTCTTCCACCTTCGCTTCCAACCACATCTTCATTAGATGCAGCATCCGCCGATCCACTATACGGCGGGCTATGGAGGTCATCAACTCCGCATGCGGTATCGAGTCAAAGTAGCCGCTTAAATCCGCGTCCACCACTTCCCGATGCCCAAGGTTGATTAGCCGGTGCACTTCCTTCACCGCACAAAGCGCGTCAACGCCCGCTCGATAGGCATACTGTTCCGTCGGCAGGTCGGCCTCAAATACAGGCCCCAACACCAGCATCCCCGCCCTCTGACAGACCCGATCTCGCAACGTCGGTATCCCCAACGGCCTCATCTTGCCGTTGCTCTTCTTGATATAGACCTGTCTCACCGCTTCCGGTCGGTAGCTCTCTTCTTTCAGTTCTTGCGCCAGTTCCCCTAGCCACTTCTCCCGCCCATACGTCTCTACGTCCGTAAAGTCCTGTCCGTCCACTCCCGCTGCTCCCCCAGCGATTCCGCAATAACCTGGTCTGATTCAGGGTAAATCCAATAGTGACGGTCTTTTTTTGTTTTCATGCATTTTGGAGCAAATTCGCATTCGA
>SBBA01000001.1 GCA_005239925.1 Candidatus Troglogloeales bacterium
ACAATCGCATCAATAACAGACGATGCCTGAAAGGCCTTCAGCGTATGAATAATAACAGGGCAGCCCGCAATCTCAACAAACTGTTTTTTTGTTGCGCAAGCAGCCTGTCTAGCCCGCTCACCTGTACCAGCGGCAACGATTAATCCATAAACCATTTTTTGCTAACTGGCCTTCGCTGTGGCTGCAGCGGGGGGATGGCGTTCAGCTTCTTCCCGCATCTTGGCAAAAATCATTCTTCCACCGGCCGTTTGTAAAACGGAGGTTACCGCCACCTCCACCTTTTTTCCAATTGACTTTCTCGCATCATCAATGACAATCATCGTTCCATCATCCAAATAGGCAACCCCCTGCCCGGCCTCTTTACCCTCTTTTGAAACGAAAATACGCATTGTCTCACCTGGGAGTACGACCGGCTTTAATGCATTGGAAAGCTGATTAATGTTGAGAACCAAGACCCCTTGTAGACCGGCCACCTTGTTCAAATTCAAATCATTTGTAATCACCTTCGCGGGGAGGCGCTGGGCCAGCGCAACAATCTTGGCATCCACCTCACGAATGGCAGGAAAATCATCATCAATAATCCGAAGATCAAAATCAACCATCTGCTGAAGACGATGCAGCACGTCCAATCCCCTGCGCCCACGAATTCGTCGCATGGAATCGGCCGAGTCGGCAACATACTGAAGCTCATGAAGCACAAACTGGGGGATTAAAAAGGTGCCCTCTAAAAACCCGGTTTCACAAAGGTCGGCAATTCTCCCATCAATAATGACACTGGTATCCAGTATCTTCATATTGGATATTACCCCTGCCCCTCGTTTTTCCAGGAGATGCGGCTCCTTCTCTATTTTTAAGGCCAGAATCATACCCAAATAAGGAAAGAAAAGGAGAAGAATCGCCTTCCAGATAAATATATTGATGGGGTGAGGATCGCTTGGGGAAAGACTGTAGACAAGAGAATCAACAAAGAAACTGATCAAACCGCTAACCAGGGCGCCTGAAATCAGTCCAAGAGTGCCCCACAGAAATCTCTTGGTTCCGAACTTATCTAAGGCGATGCCAAGGCTAACGTACAGGGAGCCAACCGCCAGCCCCCATAACGCGCCACGGTAGGCACCCTCCCCCAGCATAAGGGGGAAGAATGCAACGGCATAGCCAATACCTGAACTGATAAGTAGAAATACAGGGTATAAAAAATATTTTCCAGACACAATTTCCCCCTTTCAAAAAGAGATACAAATAATAAAAACAGGATCAATAAAATAATGAAATACATCTACTCTATCTCCGGTGTGATCGCCAGGAAAAACTGATTTCCCTGACGGCTGATTAAAAATAATGTTGATCTCCCCCCCTTAACCTTGTCCAACGCATCCTCGTAGCTTCGCAGGGTTAGAATGCGCTGCCGATTGATCTCAATAATTAAATCCCCTTCTCTTAAGCCGGCACTGTCCGCAGGGCTTCCAGGGGCAACCTGCGTTACAACCACCCCCTTCTCGTTTCTCCTGAGATCAAACTGCTCTGCTAAATCCGGGGTGAGTTCCTGAACCTCAATTCCAAAGTGGTTTCCAAACTCGGTGGGAGGTTTCTCTCCCACCTCGGCGATTTCTTTCGGCTGTGCCGATATGGTGACCGTCACGTCCTCTTCCTTCTTATCACGGACAATTTTAACCACGGCCTTGGTGCCAACGGCCGTACGGGCTACAATATTGCGCAGATGGGCTGTATTCTCGATGGGCTGCCCCATGAAGGCGATAATCACATCACCTCGTTTTAGCTTTCCGTCTTTTGCCGGGGAGTCGGGAAAGATGTCCGTTACCAGGGCACCCTTCGCTTCATTAAGCCCGAACTCCTTGGCCAAGGCATGACTAACATCTTGAATAGAAACCCCCAGCCATCCCCGAACCACCTTGCCCGTTTTCACCAGGGAGTCGACGACCGACCGAACCATATTGCTGGGCACGGCAAAACCAATGCCCATATAACCGCCGCTTCGGGTGAAGATGGCCGTGTTAATACCCACCAGTTCTCCCTGAATATTGACCATGGCTCCTCCCGAATTGCCGGGATTAATCGCCGCATCGGTTTGAATAAAATCTTCATAATCGGTGATGCCAACATTAGCGCGACCTACGGCAGAGACAATCCCCATCGTTACCGTTTGATTCAACCCGAACGGATTGCCGACCGCCACGACATACTCACCTACCTCCATTTGATCGGAGTTACCCCAGGGGATGGTGGGAAGACCGGTCGCGTCGATACGAATCACGGCAATGTCGCTTTTTTTGTCTTTTCCAATCAGTTTTCCCTTAAATTCGCGCCCGTCCTCAAGAAGAACCTGGATGTCGTCCGCCTCGGAGACGACGTGATCATTGGTGACAATAATGCCATCGGTGGATACAATCACGCCCGATCCCAGACTTTGCTCTTTGCGATTTTGCGGGGCATGACGACGTTGAAACAGGTCGTCTCCAAAAAAACGACGCAACATGGGATCGTTAAAGGGAAACTCCAGTGCGTGGTTTTCTCGTACGGTACGGGTTGTGGAGATATTGACGACGGCGGGTGTTACCTCTTTTGCAATTTTTACAAAAGACTGGTCACCTGGAATTAATACGGTTGAGGGGGCAGGGGCCGGTTTTTTGGGTTCATCAACCGCCTGTCCAACCGGCATCATACGAAACTCGGAAACGAGCATCATACCGGCCACAACGCCAATCAACAATAAAAAAAGAGCGCTGGTTATAGCGCGAATGCGGTCTCCCTTGGTTGGCATACCTACCTTTTCCTATAAAAATGATGGACAGGATGAACGGCAGGAAAGGCCATCGCCTCTATCTGTTCCTATCCGATATTGACTTTACTGGTTTCGATTATACTATGACTGTTTTTTAATGTAAAGGTATCGAATTGACTCATCAAAAATCTACCCGAAAGGGTATAGAGTTACAGGTGCTTAGCACCTTTTCTTCACAGGTGATCAAGGGGTGCGTTCAAGCGCGTGTTATCACAAAAAGAGAAAGGGGTCAAGGATTCGGTTTACTTCGGGAATGACACTCCATCAAAACCCCAGTTCTTTCCAAAGCCAGGCAACATCAACCGAGCCGTGCCCATCTCGTCG
>SBBA01000246.1 GCA_005239925.1 Candidatus Troglogloeales bacterium
CTTTTTTCCCATCCGGTTATCATACCGTTTTTTAAGCCCCTTTAAAATCTATTCCACCCTTATTTAAAGCCATCTCCATCCACTTTTACCCCCTAATTTCACCCACACTCTTACGCGATGGGCCTTAGTGTGTTACAGGGGGGGGGCTTATCTGAAAGAATTTTGCCATGCCGTAGCCCAGATATACCCCCTTCAATCAGGGGTGAATCGCTTGTAATTTTAAGCTTTTTAACGGGTACGTATGGCTATATCTATCTGTTCATTCAATAACTTTTCCCTTGACTTGAAGAAAGGGGGCATGTTACTTTTCCATCATATCTATGGGAGGAAATCTTGATGGGAAAGTATCGTGTATTAGCAGGCCCTGAGGCCTATTTTTGTCCTTCCGCCGCGCGGATGGGAATTACGCTCCCGGAGCCGGGGCAAGGGCATATCGAGGGCGAGATTGTTCCGGAAGAGGTGGCATTAGAGGTCGCCGCCCGAAAATTTCTGGAGGCCAAAAATCCCACCATTCATCCGGGGCCACTGGTGCTTTGGAACTGGAACGAAAAGGCCGCCAAGAAGGCAAAGGCCATCAAAATCCTGGCCGATATCATTCCGGCACGCATTATCCCTATGGCCGACTATCGTCCTAAATATCCAAAAATCAACCCCGACGTCGAAATTAATCCCAATCATCCTAATCTGACCATTTGGCACAATAAAGAAGACGTTTGTATGTTTGTCGGCGTGCATTGCCACCAGGCCAACCTCTCATTGAAAATTATTCGGGGTGGCACCACCTGCTTTACCATCGCCATGTGCGCCATGTCCGGGCATGAAGATGCCAATCTGTCCTTGCGCGACGCCTCGGCGGAAAAAATTCTTCGACTGGCCGAGTGGGTCAGTAAACTCAAAGGCGTGCTGTTTGTTGCGCCTCCCGATACGGGAGGGGCCGACTCTATGGATCATAACGGCAATATCTTTGCAAAACTTGCAGAGGGAGGAGGGTAAGAAAATGGCAAACGAATTATCCGAGGCGCAGCGAAGCCTCATTGGTACAAAAAACAAAAAGGGTCAGGTCTATACCGACCCTTACTATCTCTTTAACGAGGCGCCCAGGACCACCGCCTTCTACACCGGCAGCGAGGTGATCAAGGAAGCCATTCGTCGCGCCAGTGTGGATGTGATGGTGGCCTACCCGATTACCCCTCAATCCGAAGCGGCGGCCTTGATCGGTGAACTGTATGCCGAGGGTTATGTCGCGGACTATATGCGTGGGGAATCTGAATTTGCAGTCATGAGCCAGTGCGCGGGTGCTGCTTTTGGCGGGGCGCGGGTGTTTACCACTACTGCGGGGCCAGGAACGATGCGTGCGTTCGAGAACTTCCCCATGTGGGTCGGCTCTCGATTGCCCATTCAAATGATCGTAACCTGTCGCGGCATCAATTCCCCTTTAAGCATTCAACCGGACACCCTCGAAATGTATTTCTTGTTAGGAACGGGCATGCTGATCTGGCATGCCGAAACGGCACAGGATTTCTATGACTGGATTCTAAAGGCCTATATCGTCGCAGAACAGCCGGATGTGCATTTGCCGATTGCCGTCTGCTGCGACGGCTTTTTCGTGACCCATACAAAAGATACGGTTAGTCTGACACCGCCGGATATGTGTCTTCCTCCGTACGATCCTTATCGCTCCCCGGTGCCCTGCATGGATATGGAGGTACCGCCTGTACGAATGATGCGCGATCCCTTTGTGATGAAATCGAACTATATCAGCTATCTTACCCATGCCTCGTGGCAGGAGGAAACCCGTGCGGCCTGTGAACGGTCTCGTAAGCACACGATTCCAATGATAGATGGCCTCATCGAAACAGAAAACACGGATGCCGATATTCTGATCGTCGCGTCGGGAACGGCGGTTTCCCAAGGACGTGAAGCAATTCGCATTCTAGAAGACGAGGGGATACGGTGTGGTCTGGTCAAGGTGAAGGTATTACGTCCGTTTCCACTGGAGGAGTTGCGTGAGGCCACCAAAAACGCAAAATACATCTTCGTGCCGGAATTTAATGTCATTGGTTGGTTGGCCCAGGAGTTGAAGGCGGCGCTACCCGATAATCACCGTATCATTGACGGCCCTCATGTGGCCGGTGGAATGACAATGCCCGCGGAGGTCGTCGTCGAAGAGATTAAAAAGACGCTAGGTATGACCGTAGCCACCCTAGCCGGTCGCGGCAGCTGACCCGCCGACGGGCGGGGGCGAACGGAGCCCTCCCGTTGGTCGGTCTGGAAGTGCTGGCGTCGTTATGCCCGTTTGTTTGGATTATCAATTAAATGGTGCGGGTATAAGGCCATGGACAGCGAAATAAAAAAAGAGTTCGATTTGGTTAGAAGTGAATTCAAAGCCGAGTTTATAAGGCTGGATGCAAAGCTGGATCGTGTTTTGTTTGGCATTGTCGGCGGCTTGTTGGCCTATGCATTAGGTATTGGCGGTGCCATTGTGGCCATTGCATTAAAGTAAAAAGGGGATGCGGGCCTGTCTCGACGGACAAGTGTAATGGCGCCTGCCGAAGTTGTTTGTTTTCCCCCGCCTGTTGGCGGTTAATAAAGAAGGAGAAAAGCCATGAGTAAAGAAAAAATTGCAATTTGCCCGGAGTTTTACGACATTATGCCCCCGGAATACCGGGACCTTGTCGAACAATCAACCTACGGCAAAGAAGATCGCGGCTGGAAAGATATTGGGCAAAGCAAGGAGTTGATCGAAGAGCATTCTCTTTGCGCGGGCTGTCCCGAATCCATCGCCTTTCGCTATATCCTGGCTTCGCTTCCTAACCCGGAAGATACCGTCATGGTAGGCTCCACCGGTTGCACCAGTCTCGTGTTTCCCCATGTTGCGGTGCATAATATTCACTCCCTTTTTGGCAATCAGAACGCGATTGCCAGCGGCCTAAAGCGCGCCCTTTCAGTGCGGTTCCCCAATAGAATTAAGGATGTGGTCGTTCTGGCCGGCGACGGGGCAACCGTGGACATCGGCCTCGACATGACGCTTCAGGCCTGGTTCCGTCAGGAAAAGTTTACCACCATCTGCTTTGACAATGAGCTTTATGCCAATACCGGTGGTCAGGAATCGGGGCTCATGCAAAAGGGGTTTGTGGCCAAGATGGCACCCGTAGGGAAAAAGTTTGAGAAGGTGAATCTGCCTGAGATCGCACGTGAATCGGGTTGTTGTTACGTGGTGATGTGCACGGTCAGCAAGCCGAACCTGGTTGAGAAGGTTATCAAGAACGCCATCATTTTGGCGCGTGAGGTAGGCCCTACCTATCTCCAGATTTATACCCCTTGCATCCTGGAAATTGGGAAGGACAGCATGGAGGGCTTACAGGAGATGCGTGATTCAGAACGGCCCGGAGAACGGTTTAAATATAAGGAATATATCACCGACGAGGCCAAGAAATATCTTGCTGAACTTGAAGCCAGCAAAAAAGAAGCGCTTGTTGCGCCGTAATTCGAGTCTCCTCCAGGTACAACTCCTAAGCTCCCCTCTCCCCTTGTGGGAGAGGGCTAGGGTGAGGGGGCAGGCATAGAGGGGCAGGCGTAGAAAAGACAACGAGGATAGGTAGTAAAAAAGAGCGGAAAGAAGCTAGATAAGGAAGAAAACCATGAAGAAGCGTACAAACATTCGAATGTCAGGCTTAGGTGGCCAAGGTGTAGTTACATCGGCCCACGTATTGGCGATGGCTGCAAATAAAGATGGAAAGTTTTCGATCTCCAACCCCTTCTTCGGAGCGGAAAAGCGAATGGCGCCCGCAGAAAGTTATTGCCGTATTGGTATTGAGCGTATCTACGATCGAGGCGAGTTGGTCTTTCCGGACGTCATTGTTGTGTATCATCCTCAGGTGATTACGTTACAGAAAAGCTACACCGCCCCATTTTATTCTGGCATCAAAAAAGAAGGCGTGGTCATTATTAATTCCAATGCCGACTTATTGAATGCCGAAGACAAGGAGATGCTTGCCTCCCTGAATGTTTCGGTCTATACGTTCGATGCGACCGCCATAGCCCTTGAAGTGGCCGGGACTGAGCTTGCCAGCAACATGGCCTTGATTGGCGCTATCGCCGGGATTACTAAGGTAGTCACTTTGGAAGGGCTTGACCTGGCAATTCAGGATCGATTTGGCAAAAAATACGTGGCCTCCGGTGGAACCGCGACATTGGACGAAGCCATTAAGAAGAAATTTGCCAAGAAAGAGCAGTTGCTGAAAAAGAATATGGATACCATCCGAAAATCGTATGAGACCGCCTCTGTCTGGGCCGAAGAACATAAATTGGTGGCTGCGTAGGGGCGGACCTGTGTGTCCGCCCTCTCGTCTGTTCACCCGAAGGAATAGCATTGTATAACGTTGCTTTTGTTGAAGATGATAAGTGTGTAGCTGATAAGGGATGCCGCCTTTGCATTCTTTATTGCCCGGAGGCCGATTGTATTCGGCTGGACTATCAAAAGATGAAGGCCTTTGTGGTGATCGACCGGTGTAAGGGGTGCGATCTTTGCGCCGTGGTTTGTAGCGCCGCAAAACATGAAGCAATTATCATGGCCCCTGTGAATGCATCCACCGGTGAGATTAATCTGACAGCACATAAA
>SBBA01000220.1 GCA_005239925.1 Candidatus Troglogloeales bacterium
CCCCCGCAAGCGGGAGAGGGTTAGGGAGAGGGTCGCTGGATTCCCGATAGAACCATTCGGGAATGACGCCGAGGACGCTTTTACTTGAGTACATAACTCAATCAAAAATGCTCTAGTCTCCACCTATTGAAGAGGTAAAGTAAGTGAGTGCTCAATTTTCACGGGACAAACAAACCCCCGCGTTCCAGCAACAACCCCTGGGCATTCTCCGTTCGTTGCCCCCGTTGGGGCGGATGGGTTGGCGGAACATTTGGCGAAACCCGCGCCGGACGTTCCTCACCATTTTAGCCCTGGCCCTTCCGCTGGGGTTTATGATCGTCAACACCGGTATTCACTACGGGTTCATCGCGACATTGACCTCTAACATAACGGATTTGACCCTTGGCGAATATCAGGTGCACCATCGAAACTACCTCAAAGATCATTCCCTTTATGACACCATCAAACAATACGATACTGTATTGGCTAATGTTCGGAAAGAAAATCGCGCTGCGGCGCCGCGTTGGTATGGCTATGGCCTTCTGGCCAACGACGCCACCGGAAAATCCGCCGGTGTCGAGATTCAAGCCGTGGATATCGAACTGGAGAAACAGGTCATCACACTACCACAGAGGAAGAACCTTTTTGCCGGGAGATATTTCACCACCCCAACTAACGATCAGCTCACCTTCCCTGTTGGGGCTGGGGAGATGGTTTTGGGTAAGAAGGTTGCCCAGACGCTCCGGGCCAATGTCGGCGATTTATTGGTGCTGGTGACGACTGGCGCGGACGGATCCATTGGGAACGAATTGTTTCGTGTGGTCGGCATTCTAAAAAATGTGGGCGACATACTGGATCGCACACGTGTGATCATTGGGAGGGATGCATACCTCCGACTTTTCTCCTTTAACCCATCGGAGACCCACGAGATTGCCATTGGCAAGTCCAATCGTCCCGATCCCGACTTTAGAAAACGGGTGGAGGCCGTTCTGCCCGGGGATTTACAACTAAGCCGGTGGGATGCCTTGGTGCCGCTGGTCGCGGACCTGATCGGGTGGATGGACGTTGTCACCCGTATTTTAATGGGGATCATCTATATTATTGCCTCCATGGTCATGATCAATGCGATTTTGATGATGGTGTTTGAACGCACCCGTGAGTTTGGGGTGATGCGTGCCCTGGGGTATCCCCCCAGCCAGGTGGTTCTGCTGGTCCTGTTTGAGACGATAATTCTCACCGGATGCTCCGTTATCGTTGGCCTGACGTTGGGAGGGCTGTTGAACTTGTATATGATGAATGTCGGTATAGACCTCTCCCATTTATTGCCCAATGGGATTGATTTTATGGGTACGGTGATTGATCCGGTGATGCGCTCTCGTGGCGAGGCCGCGGTTTATATCCGTCCGGCCCTGGTCTTGATCATGACCACGCTGATCGCCTCCCTTTATCCGGCCATCAAAGCCGCGCGGCTTCAGCCTGTGGAGGCGCTTTATAAAAAATGATGTTATTCAATTTAGGCTATCGCAATCTGTGGCGTCATCCGCGACGGACGTCAATTACCCTCATATCGGTTGCCGGGGCACTGATGTGTGCGATGTTCTTTACCGGCATCCAGGATGGCAGTTATCGCAAAATGATTGATGTCGCCGCGCGCATGGGGAGCGGCCATATTACCCTTGAAAACAAACTGTACCGAAACGATCCGGACTGGAATCACGGTATCGCCGATTGGCGGTCGCTGGTCTTGCCGCTCACGCGGACTCCGGGTGTTTTGGGATACAGTCTGCGCGTAAGCGGCCAGGGCATGCTGAGTTCTCCTTATGGAAGTGTTGGCGCTGTTTTTGACGCCATTGATCCTCACCAGGAACAAGGTTCATGGATGCAGGGCAAGATCATTGAAGGAACCTACTTGAAAAATCTGGCTGATGGGATCGTCGTCGGCGATCATCTGGCACGTCAACTCAAGGTGGGTATCGGCAGCAAGGTGGTCTTGACGATCAACAATCGGAATAACGACACCCGTCAGGAGCTACTGCATGTTGTGGGGATTTTTCACACGGGTTCCGATGCCCTGGATAGTTTTTCTTTTCAGATGCCTCTTGCGCGCGCCCAGGACATAGTGGGCTTGAAGGCGCATGAGGTGTTACAAATCGCCGTATTTCTGCAAGACTTTCGTAATGCCGAGTCAATCGCAGATCAGCTCCGTTCTAACTTCAAGGAAGAGCACGGCCTGGCCGTTTGGACTTGGCAGGTGGTGATGGCCGATCTTGCCCGTTTTATTGCCATTGATCGGGCCGCGAATTTTATTATACAGGGGCTGCTTTTTTTGATTGTGGCGATCGGCATGCTTAACACAGTGTTGATGTCGGTCATGGAAAGACGGTTTGAATTTGGCGTGTTGCTGGCCATCGGTTTTTCTCCGGCGCGACTCTTTTGTCTGATTATGACCGAGGTCGGCCTGCTTGGTTTTTTGGGACTAGCCACAGGATCACTGATGGGATGGGGACTAAATCTTTGGTTTGGGGGGCATCCCATTGATTTGACGGGGGCCTTCCGTGGCAATTTCAGTGTCAGCGGTTTTGCCATGGAGCCAATGCTGCGGACGGGGCTTTTCCTGGATCACTATATCGTGATCTCCATATTGGTTTATCTCTGGTTGTTGCTGGTGGGGCTGTATCCCGCGATGAAAGCGGCGCGGTTAATGCCGATGGAGGCCCTGTCAAGCCATTAAAACGCCTTTTAGTTGGATACAGTGGGGGTCAGAATACAATCAAGGGCATCTCTAAAAACATAAATCCCCCTGCCTCTGCATCGCTGCAAAGACAGGGGGACTTTGCCAGGGGGCTGTTTTATCCCAGGCAAGATCAGCGCGCCAATTCCAAAGTGGGAACAGGTGGCGGCGGGCAGATGGTCGAGCCGGTAAAATCGACGCAAGGAGGCGGATCAACGGGCACAGGAGCAGGCGTGGGCGCAAGCACGGGCCCCTTCTTCACCATGATGGCAAGAAAGTGGAGATGACGCCGTGTATCCAGATCAGAGTGTTTCCGACTTTGAAAGAAACCGGCCGCATCAATCATTTTCCCGACCAGCTCCTGATTAAAAACAATCCCATCGGGGTTGTATAAATGTTCCGATAAGATCACCTTCAGATTAAAGTGATTGTCGGTGCATACACGGGTCATGGCAATATCTAAGCCATTCTCATCAATCAGACCATGCAAGGTACTGACGCGATCACAGGCCGTATTCAGTCGGTCAAACCCGTGCATTCCGGCCATCACTTTAAGCATCAGGCTTTTCCCGTCGAGGGCCACGGAGACGACCTCGCCGCCCACATGCTTTATCTTCACCTGCGTTACCTTAAAGGCCTTTAGATAGTGTGGCATGACTGTCAATCCCGACGTTGTCGAATCGGATAGCGGCGTTGGCAGTATGAGCCCCAGGACCCTTACCGCCATCCCCAGCTTCAAGTCCGAACA
>SBBA01000230.1 GCA_005239925.1 Candidatus Troglogloeales bacterium
ACGGAACACAATAGTTAAGGTGCCGCTCTCAAAAGCGAAGGAGAATTTCTCGGAATTCATTAAACGGGCTGGGAAGGAGGAAGTCGTTGTCACCATCCACGGCCGTCCCGCAGCGGTAATCATTGGCTTTAAAGGGGAAGATGATTGGCTTGAGTACCGTTTGTTGAAGGACGAGAAGTTTCTAGAGCGAGTGACACAAGCGCGGCAACAATATCAAGAAGGAAAGTATGCGGTGCTGGAGGAAACTACCGTAAAGATAGGCCCAACCCAGCACTGAACACGGACGCGCAAAAAGCGCGCGCCGGTTAGCTGGGCAGATAGCATCGCATTGACCGCGCGATGGGCCTCTCGTCCGACCGGTGAACTGTGAGGGGGGCAAGGATGCGTTGTGTAATAACGTACGACAACCAGACCTATTCCGTAGTAGAGCATTTCATTTCCGTCGCAAATGCCGCACAAGATGCAGTTCGTTTCGACAAGATCCAGATGCTGCCCGCCGATCATCGGTTGTTCCCGGTCCGCGGCCGACTGTCTGGGGCTTCTGCCTGTCGACGTGCTCTTCGGCTAAAACGCAGGCGTAATATTGCCGACGACGACTTCTTGATCGCTGTCGTTGTGAGCAAAATCTTCGACTTCGAGGATGACGAGTATCTGACCGTCTCACCTATCGATTATCCGAACGACCTACCCGATCAACCGCGTGTCGGGGTGATATCCTGTTACTACGAGCGTACGCACTCCGAGTTTAAGCGGCCACGCAACCGACGGCTGCAGCAAGACCAGCATGGCCTTTGGAGTTCTTTCAGTCCGCGGGAACAGGACTTCCTTGACGAGAACGTCTTGCTTCTCTGTCTCCTGAACATAGTCTCGGTTCTCCTCGGCGCACAGACCAAGCATCGTCGTGAACGATCCAGCCGCGGTTGCATCAACGATTACGATGAAGAAACGTACGAGGTCCTGAGAGCGCTACGGCACGGATTCTACTTTTGCGGCAAGGAATGCCAGCGCGCACTCCGTCGGTCAGGGATAGGTCGAGCTATTCTCGCAATCTCGGATTGCCTTACCGCTGTGCCTCTGAACCCCGAACTTCGTGAAGTTTTCGTCAGTTACGCATCTGAGGACAGAAGAACTGTTAGACCGCTTGTCACGGCGCTAAAGACGCTGGGGCTCCGTGTCTGGTTCGACGACTATGACATCGTCCCAGGTCGGACACTGTTATCCTAATTGGATCTCGCCATGCTTGACACCCGCTACGCGGTGCTTTTCCTGACGCCGAGGTATCTGGCCAAGCTTCACGCGGGGGGCTGGATCGAAAAGGAGGCAGGTGGCCTCTTGGGCAACGTGTTAAAGGTCGGGCGTGTAATTCCGTTGTGGCATGACATCAAGCATCCCGAGCTTGAAGCCGTGTCTCCGCTGCTTGCGGGCCTGGTCGGGCTGCAGACCAACGGCCGGGCCGCCGCACTCGCGCCTGCACTTTTTGAGCTGATCCGAGGCCCTCATGCGGCCGGAGGAGTCCGAAAGCGCCGTTGCGGTCACTCGAACTGGGTCCAAGGTGCAACGCTCGCAGAGAGCGCACGGAAAGGGGCTTAGCTTATTGCCTTATTCTTGTATGGGTAGCCTTTTTATTATTTCACGGGTATAATCGGTTCAAGTGAGTTGTAGATCAACCGCGCAAAAGGGAGAAACAAAAAGCAGTCTCTCGGCCATAGGGAAAGTGAGTTGCCATACCCAACAGGATTCAGGCCGACTCCAAATACATGGATTTGATTTTAAACCCTATTGTTTCTCTGTCAGATTAGCAGGAGTGTGCAATGACTAATGCAATACCGTTCGGTGAAATTTTGGAAGCTGCGGATCGGTTGTCCCAAGACGAACAACAGGAGCTCATCGCGATCTTGAACCACCGGTTGGCTCAAACGATGCGCCAGCGCGTAGCAGCCGAGATACAAGAAGCTCGCCAAGAGTTGGCGGAGGGCCGCTGCTTGCCTGTATCTCCGGATGATTTGATGCGCGAAATATTAAAATGAGTCGTCTCCTCCTGCGATCGACTGCTTTTGTGCGGGCGGCCAGACGGCTCGTGAACAAGAACCCTGAGACAGGCCCCCTCCTCCACATAATCTTGAAATTATTGGCAGAAGATGCCTTTAATCCGGGGCTCAAGACACACAAACTCAAGGGTGAATTATCAGGTTCGTGGGCCTGTAGCGTTGGCTATGATCTACGAATTGTTTTTAACTTTGTCCAGCACAAAGGAGTTGAGGCAATCCACTTGCAGACGGTTGGAACACACGATGAGGTCTATTAGCAATGCCTTGTCCAACAAGACGCTCAACACGGACGCGCAAAAAGCGCGTGCCGGTTAGCTGGGTCGTTAGACGTACCAGAAGACGCTGGGCCTTAACCGTCATATAATCAAATAAACTATCCTCCATTACAAGGACGCATGGCATTGGTAAGATCAGAAAGGAGCCAATCCGATGAGTTTGCCTACACAATCAACTGAAAGGAGTAAATACAATGCCCAACATTAACTTTGCTTTTGACACTATCATCGTGGGACTCCTTACGATTCCCTGGCTCTTACTGTTTCTATATCTAGCGCCCTTTCGCACCAAACTGATTAAACAACTTCAGGAGCTTATTGAGAAACTCAGCCATGGAACGCTTTCTCAAACGTGCTGCTACCTGGCGAGGCTCACAGCCACCGCAGTCCGACGACATTCTTCATGTCATCTGCGCGACGGAGATGCAGTCTGGAGAAAACACGTTCTTCTGCGCAGGGAACTTGATAGTGTCGCCCATCCTGGACATCGGTCAGAGCAGTGGCCTCCCGGTTGGGGCTGTCATCCAGGCGTCGGCTGGCTTTCCGGTGGCGTTCCCTCCGCGCTTTATGAAGGCTTCCCGGTTCCATTTCCCGCTAGAGGCGTATGCGGTATCTCTTCATGGCCCACATCCTCCTTAATCAAGGGAAATAAAAGGCCTCCCCGCCCTTTACTCTGGTAAATCCGCAATGGTACCATCAGACCGCATTTTATGAAAAAATATCAGCCTACACTCAATCTTCCTAAAACCGATTTTCCGATGAAGGCCAACCTCAAGGAAAAAGAGATTGTCTTGTTGGCCAAGTGGGAACAGGAAGGCCTTTATCAAAACATTCTTAAAAAAGGCACGGACAAACCGAAATATATCCTGCATGACGGCCCCCCCTACGCCAACGGCCATATCCATATCGGCCATGCCCTCAACAAAATCCTGAAAGACATTGTGGCGAAATCCAAAACAATGAGCGGATACACGGCTCCTTATGTTCCCGGCTGGGATTGCCATGGCCTGCCAATTGAACACCAGGTATTAAAAGAGTTAGGCCCAAAACGCGAAGGGATGAGCAAGCTGGAAATCCGAGAACGGTGCCGGGACTACGCGCAAAAGTTTGTCGCCATTCAAAAAGCAGAGTTTAAGCGATTGGGTGTTTTGGGGGATTGGGAGAACCCGTATCTCACTTTAACGCCGGATTACGAGGCAGCCATTGTGCGTGAGTTCGGTAAGGTCGTTGCATCTGGTTCGGTTTATAAGGGATTAAAACCGGTACTTTGGTGCAGGTCATGCGAAACCGCACTGGCAGAGGCCGAGGTCGAATATCAGGATCACACCTCCCCATCCATTTACGTGAAGTTTCCGATTATTGATGCAAAGGGCCGTTTCCCTGAAGGAAGTGCCCTCGCAATCTGGACGACCACCCCATGGACACTTGTTGCCAATCGAGCCGTCTGCCTTCACCCCGACACCCATTACCATTCTGTGAAAACCAGAATGGGGAACCTCATTATTGGCGCATGGCAGATGGAACGTTGCCTGAAGGAGTTTGGATCAACCCCTGAAGATATCTCCAGAGAAATGTACTCCGGATCGGAAATTGCCGAGTTGGGCATCCGCTGCCAACATCCCTGGCTTGATTTGAATGTGCCGGTGATCACCGGACATCATGTGACGGGGGATGTCGGTACCGGCTGCGTTCATACGGCTCCGGGACATGGCCGGGAAGATTACGAAGTGGGTTTGAAATATGGGATTCCCCCTTATGCCCCCGTTGATAAGAAAGGTCGGTTTACCTCAGAGGCGGGGCCATTTGCTCATCTTCCCGTATTCGAAGCAAACGAGAAGATTATCGCCTTGTTGCAAGAGAATGAAACGCTTCTAAAAGAGGCCTCAATTGTTCATTCCTATCCACACTGCTGGCGATGCAAAAATCCGGTCATTTTTCGCGCGACCGAGCAATGGTTCATTTCGATGGAAACGACGAAATTAAGGGAGAGGGCGTTAGACGAGATTAAAAAGGTTAAATGGATTCCAAAATGGGGAGAGGATCGGATTGTCGGGGCCGTTTCCAATCGTCCCGATTGGTGTATCTCGCGTCAACGAGTATGGGGGGTGCCGATTGTCGCATTTACCTGCATTGGGTGTAAAAAGCAGGTTTGCTCCAAAGAGGTCATTGATCATGTTGCAGCCCAAATAGAAAAGGAAGGCTCCGACCTGTGGTTTGAAAAATCGGCTGCCGAGCTGCTTCCGAAAGGAACCACCTGTACGTGTGGCGGAACGGCGTTTGATAAAGAAAGCGATATTCTCGACGTCTGGTTTGAATCGGGTGTCTCGCATGCGGCGGTACTAAAGTCTAGCACCGGATTATCCTGGCCGGCTGATCTTTACCTTGAAGGCTCCGATCAGCACCGCGGCTGGTTTCAAAGCACGTTACTGGCCTCGCTTGAAACCGATAAAAAGGCCGCGTTTAAAACAGTACTCACACACGGATTTACGGTGGATGGTGAGGGAAAGAAGATGTCGAAGTCGGTGGGGAATGTCGTGGCCCCGCAGGAAATTGCCGATAAATATGGTGCGGAGATTTTGCGATTGTGGGTTGCTGCAACCGACTTTCGGGACGACGTCCGCATTTCCGATTCGATCCTGCAACAACTGGTGGAGGCGTATCGGAAGATACGCAACACTTGTAGATTTTTACTGAGCAATCTATACGATTATTCTCCACCCTCCAACCTTCCCAAGGGCGTACAGCAGTACGCCCCTACGGGGGAAGGGAAGGTCGCGGCAGAGATTGATCAATGGGCACTGTATCAACTCCATTTTTTGAATAAAAAAGTACAGCAATCCTATGGCATAATGGAATTTCACTCCATTTTCCATGCTATCAATCAATTTTGTGCGGTGGATCTCTCGGCGTTTTATCTGGACATTATCAAAGACCGTCTTTACGCCTCTGCCGCAGATGCCCCTGAAAGACGCGCGGCGCAGGCGGTTCTACACGAAATCCTCGTCACACTTACAAAGCTGATGGCTCCTATTCTTTCGTTTACCGCAGAAGAGATTTGGCAGTCTCTACCTGAGCCTCTCCGTGAAGCAGAGCGTTCGATCCATCTGACAACCTTTTCTGAAGTAACAAAAAATGGTGCGGCATTGGCTGAGGGATGGGATCGGCTGATTGAGATTCGCAAACTGGTTTCCAAAGAGCTTGAAGATAAACGCGCTTTAAAAGCCATTGGAACCTCGCTAGAGGCAAAGGTAGTTATCGTTGCCGCGCCAAAGGACTTCCAACTTTTGAAACAGCGTGAGGCGTTTTTACCGGCCTTTTTTATTGTCTCGCAGGTGGAGCTGCAAGAGGGAACCACTTGGAACGTAACCGTAGAGCCAGCTGAGGGACAAAAATGCGAACGCTGTTGGGTCTTTAGTAAAACGGTAGGAAGCGAATTAACCCACCCTACACTCTGTACGCGATGTTGCGAGGCGATTGCCGGTCCGCCGATGAGCGGAGGCGAGTAATGCGCTCCCGTTGGTCGCAGTAGGTGTATTAATATCGGTATCCACTAATGTCCCATTCCTCCTCTAAAACTGTTCCTTTAATGTCACAAAAGTGGACGCTTCTCATTCTTGTGGCCGGAGGAATTATCCTGCTCGATCAGATCAGCAAATTGTATATTGACCATGCCTTTGCCCTTCACGAGTCGATTCCGGTGATTCCCGATCTCTTTTCTATTACGTATGTTCGCAATCCCGGCGCGGCCTTTGGCATGTTTGCAAACCGGAGCGCCCTTTTTCGCAACATTCTTTTCTCCGGTGTTGCCGTTGTTGCGCTCGGATTTCTTTCGATGATGATTTACCAGACGCCCAAAGAAGATCGGTGGCAGATGGTCTCCCTCTCGTTGCTTCTAGGCGGCGCCATCGGTAATATCGCCGACCGTATTCGAATGGGCGAGGTGATCGACTTTTTGGATTTTTATATTGGTGTCTATCACTGGCCGGCGTTTAATGTGGCTGACTCGGCGATTAGCATTGGGGTCACCCTGCTATTATTGGCTATGTTGAGGGACATGAAGGCGCAGAAGACCGATGAGGAACAAGGGGCCGACAAAGTCGAATAGACATTCGGTCTGCGTGCCTGCCTAGAGAATTTTTGATTGAGTTACGTACTCAAGTAAAAATGCTCTTGGTGTCATTCCCGAAAGGTTTTATCGGGAATCCAGGATCTTAAAACCACTGGATTCCGGCTTAAACATTGCCGGAATGACGAAATGATACTGCCCTACCGCTCCGGGTTGAACAACCCAGCCTAAAAAACACGCACAACAATCTCCGCACTTCCAGACCGACCAACGGGAGGGCTCCGCCCGCTGCCGCCCGGTGGCGGCTAGCCGAAGAAGAGGATGCCGATGAGGACGGCGACCAGGTTGATCACCTTGATCATTGGGTTGACGGCAGGGCCTGCGGTATCTTTATAAGGATCGCCAACGGTGTCGCCGGTGACGGCGGCCTGGTGTGCGGGACTTTTCTTTCCACCGTAATTTCCAGCCTCAATATATTTTTTTGCGTTATCCCACGCCCCCCCACCGGAGGTCATCGAAATGGCAATAAAAAGACCGGTAATAATGCTCCCGATCAAAAGCCCCCCCAACGCCTTTGGCCCCAGCACCGCTGCAACAATCAAGGGGGCTAAAACCGGAATGAGGGAAGGAATCATCATTTTCTTCAAGGCTGCCACCGTAACAATATCCACACAGGTTCCATATTCAGGACGCGCCGTTCTCTCCATAATGCCTGGAATGTCGCGAAACTGCCGCCGAACCTCTTCAACAATAGATCCCGCCGCCTCACCCACCGCGTTCATCAGGAACGAGGCAAAGAGATAAGGCAGCATTCCTCCAATAAAGAGGCCGACTAAAACCGTAGTATCCGCAAGCGCAAAGATCATCTCTGTGCCGCTTGTTGACACAGAACGGGCATATTCCGAGAAAAGCACCACCGCGGCCAACCCCGCCGACCCAATGGCATATCCCTTGGTCACCGCCTTGGTGGTGTTGCCGACGGCATCGAGCGGATCGGTTACGGCACGAACATCGTCACCCATCTCGGCCATTTCGGCAATACCGCCCGCGTTATCGGTAATCGGCCCAAAGGCGTCGATGGCAACAATAATGCCTGCCACGGTCAGCATCGCCTCTGCGGCAATCGCCACGCCAAAAAGACCGGCGAGCGAAAAACTTCCCAGCATCGCAAAGCTAATCACCAGGACGGGGAGGGCCGTCGATTGAAGAGAGACGGCAATACCGGCAATCACATTGGTGCCATGGCCGGTCACAGAGGCCTTGGCAATCCGCTTAACCGGATCATAGGATTTGGAGGTGTAGTAATCGGTCACAAAAACTAGAAGCAGGGTCACCAGCAAGCCGATCAAGGCACAAAGATAATAGTTTATCGGCGTCGTGTCTCCCACCCCTGTCATCATCCAGGTGGTAACCGGATAGAACGCAATCGCAGAAAGGATACAGGTTGCAAAAAGGCCTTTATAGAGTGTCGGCATAATCTCTGCGCCAGGGCTGTGCCGAACAAATCCAATGCCGATAATGTTCATCAGAACGGCAGCCGCGCCCAGGACCAGTGGAAAAAGCATGGCGGAAGGGGAGCCGGGGAAAAGAATGTGTGCCAAGGCCATGGTTGCCACTGTGGTCACCACATAGGTCTCAAAGAGGTCTGCGGCCATTCCCGCGCAGTCGCCGACGTTGTCGCCAACGTTATCGGCAATGACGGCGGGATTGCGTGGATCGTCTTCCGGAATGCCTGCTTCAACCTTGCCGACGAGATCAGCGCCCACATCCGCCGCCTTGGTGTAAATGCCGCCACCGACGCGGGCAAAGAGTGAGATCAAACTTCCGCCCAATCCCAGCGACAACAATGCGGGGATAACCTGCTCCTTCCCTGCCACGGAAACACCAATCGCATAAAAACCGGATACGGCCAACAGTCCCAGGCTAATGAGTAAAAGACCGGTCACCGCGCCGCCACGGAAGGCGACATGGAGGGCCGGGCCTAACCCTTGCCGGGCCGTTTGGGCCACCTTGGCGTTGGCATTGACCGAAACAACCATGCCGATATATCCGGAGATGGCGGAAGAGACGCCGCCCAAGAGAAATCCTATGGCGGTCAGCAGGCCAAAATGTTCGGATACGGTGCCCGCCGCCCAGAGCAGGATAAAGAGGACAAGGCCAACCCACGAGATCGCCTTAAATTGTCGTCGCATATAGGCCTGGGCGCCTTCGGAGATGGCCTGTTGAATCTCGCGCATCCGGTCTGTGCCCGAGTCGAGCCGCATGACCCAGAGGGAAAGAAAAGCCGCATAAAAAATGCCGGCTGCGGAAGCCCCGATGCAAAAAAGAATAATGGTGGATTGAATGTCCATATGAAAAAACGCTCCTCTCTTTAGACTCTCTGTGGGTGACATCTACGTTTTTTGCGTAGATAATTTAACGACTCCATCTTACCTAGACCGACCAACGGGAGGGCTCCGTTCGCCTCCGCCCGCGGCGGATTAGGATTTTTTAGGTTTAAAGGCTGCCCATTCTAAAGGGGGGAGCCCGGTTTGTCAAATTTATGGGTTAGTGGGGCGGTTTTCTTAATGGCTAAAAAGCCCCCGTCTCTGTACTACTGCAAAGACAGGCGATTTTATCGGATGGGCACCTCTAAAAACCGTAGCGGCGCCAATGCAAGGGCTACTACGCACAGGAACCGCAATGGTCGCTTACATGAGAATTTCGAGCGCCACAGGCGTCGTTACGCCTGCGCAACGCAGCCGTTGGGTCGCGCAGTAGTTTTTAGAGGCGCCCTTATGTCAATACTATGATGGAACGATTAATAATCCGAGGATTACTCTTCTCCAGAGTCAGCGTCAGAAGCGTCATCCTGGACCTGTTGAATAAGGTCCTGTGCATAGCCTCGCACATAGCTATCGGGATCGCTCGTTGCGGCTTGCCTTAAAATAGATATGGCATCCAGGCCTGTTCTATCCGCCAACTCGGACATCGCATCCATTCTGATATCCACATCAGCGCTCGATATGGCCCTCGTTTTCAGGGTATCAATGGAAGGCTCTTCCTCTTCTTCTTCCTGATTCGATACCTCTGACGTTTCGGTCTCTTCCGTATTAGCAGGAGGCGTCGTATGGGTTGTTGGAGGCACTACAGAGACATTAGGTGGATTTACATTTCTGGGTGTTGTCAATGTGCCTCCTCGGAGAGGAAAACCTGGAGAAGAGGTCGGTTGGTCTTCCTCAATGGCGGCGTTGTCCGCCTCATTTATTGTTGGATCGGGTGTCTCTTCGGCATATTGCCTGAAAGATTCTTGAGGCCACTCTCTTCTCACGCGCTCTTCATCAAAAGGGGAAAGGGGGGGCATTGTACTTTTCCCTGCAACCTTAATTCCCTCTACCCGAAATTGCGGGGCAGAACCATCTTCAGGAATAACCTTGGTATAGGTCAGGATATAACTCTTATTTCGAAATAAGGTATGAAGCCCCTTCTCAAGGGGAAGAGGATCAAATTCCACCGAAATGGTTTCATCTGCCAGCGATCCATTTACCTCGATTGTTAGATCGGTCTTTTGTTTCAACTCCTCTAGGACCGCTTCAAGGGGCGCTTTTTTAATTTTAGCGCTTAGCATATCCTGGGCGACGTCTATTGATAGTGAAAATGCCTTCTTTTCCGTTTTTGTACCGGATGCCTTGGTATTTGTTGCCAAGTCAGGGCGACTCCTGTTGCCTGCTATTGCAAAATCACTTGTGAAAAAAAGAAGCAAGGCTAGGACGCTTATGCCTATTACAGGTTTACATCGGTTCATCTTCACCTCCATTGCTACAGACACCCCATATATACCCCCACGCAAAGACAATGTCAAGAAATACGAGAGGTAGAAAAATCTGGTTTACGGTCAACGGGAAACAAAAAAGGGGCCCCATAAAGTCTCTTTTGCAAGATACTTAAGGAGCCCCAATTTTTTCCTACGTTGACCGCGTTACTTCTTTTTTGTGGTCGCCTTTTTTGCAGGAGCTTTCTTTGCAGGAGCTTTCGCTGCTGGTTTCTTAGTTGCCAATGTACTCTCACCCCCTTTCATGTTAGTCTAATGTTGCACCCTTTACTACAGTCTCAACCTTCTCGTCTGATACCTCAACAAGCCGGAATGTATTCGGCCCACTCTTCCCAAATCGCTTATCACGCGACAGGGAAATCGCAATGGATGTGACCGGTGTCTTACTTCGAATGCGAACCCCACCCTCCACCAATTTGTGGTGAATCTCCTTGGCATGCAAGGGTTTTCCAGCCTCTTTTAACAATAAAAACGTTCCCTGAGGGACAGAAAGGCCCGCAAATCGCGTCTTTTCGAGGAGGATAACATCGGAGCTTTCTCTTTTACCTTTTTCTGTATCGTCGCCCTCATCGCTTAAAGAACGAGAGGTGGCTGCCTTGGCCTTCTCAACCTCAACACGATAGAGCGTTTCTGCCAACTCCAAATACCTTTTGACAGTTCTAATTTCATCTTCTATCTTGTCTCGCTTCTTCTGAAAGTCATTAAGTCTTATTTTATAAAGAGAAATTCTCTGCTCTAACCCCGCTATAATGTCTTTGAATTCTTCTACCATAGCATATCTATAGTAACTTGTAACATACTGTCAATAAATATGTCAAGCCAATTTTATAGACAAGCAATATTTTATTTAGTTATACAAATGATTAGCAAGGCTACAGTTGATATACAACATATTGTATGGGCTTATTTTCCTACACTATTAAAATTTTTTACGCCATTTAAGGCAAATGTCTTCTTTTACAAATAGTTGATTTTATGGCTCATATCGGACTAAGATTTGCTCATGTCGCGGATTATCAAAATATTTGATACAACGCTTCGGGACGGGGAACAATGCCCCGGGGCCTCTATGAACCGGTCTGAAAAACTGACGGTTGCCCGAATGCTAGCTGAACTGCATGTTGATATTATCGAAGCGGGATTTCCGTTTGCCTCCCAGGACGATTTTGAAGGGGTCAGGGCCATTGCGCAGGAAATCAAGGGGCCGATCATTGCTGGCTTAGCGCGCGCGATGGAAAAGGATATTAACGCCACATGGGAGGCGATTCGTTATGCCGAACGGGGACGGATTCATACCTTTCTGGCCACATCAGATATTCATATACAGCACAAGTTGCGGATGACCCGCGAACAGGTGCTGCAAACGGCTGTCTCCGCCGTCCGACATGCCCGAAAATATACGGACGACGTGGAGTTCTCCCCGGAGGATGCCACCCGAAGCGATCACGATTTTCTTTGTCAGGTGATTGAAGCGGTCATTGAGGCCGGCGTCACGACGGTCAATATCCCGGATACCGTTGGATATACGGTTCCCGCCGAGTTTGGCGCATTGATTCGAATGATCCGAAATCGCGTTCCCAATATTGATCGGGCCGTCATTTCCGTGCATTGTCATAATGACCTGGGCTTGGCGGTGGCCAACTCCCTGGCGGCGATTTGCGAAGGGGCAGGCCAGGTAGAGTGCACGGTGAATGGGATTGGGGAACGGGCGGGAAACGCCTCCCTAGAAGAAATTGTGATGGCGCTTCGTGTTCGCAAAAACTTTTTTGATGCCGAAACCGGCGTGGATACGGAAAAGATTACCCGTGCAAGCCATTTGGTCAGCCAAATTACGGGGTTTGCCGTTCAACCCAATAAGGCGATTGTGGGCGCAAATGCCTTTGCACACGAATCGGGGATTCACCAGGATGGTCTTCTCAAGGAAAAACGCACGTATGAGATTATGACGCCGGAATCGGTCGGTCTGACCCAGCATAAAATGGTTTTGGGCAAACATTCCGGTGAACACGCCTTCCGGTCGAAGTTGAAAGAAATGGGACATTCGCCGAATGAAGAACAGATGGGCGAGATGTTTCGTCTGTTCAAAAAAGTCACCGAGCAAAAGAAGGATATTTTCGAAGAAGATTTAGAGGCAATTGTTACCGAGGTCATCTACCGTACCCCGGAGCACTACGTTTTAAAGTCGCTTCTTGTTGCGGGAGAAACCCATCGAGAACCGGTTGCAACGGTTAAACTGGAAATCGAAGGAGGTCCTCAAACAGAAATAGAGCACGGCGATGGCCTCATTGATGCCATTTATAGGGCGATAACCAAGCTAACGAAAATAGAGGCGCGGTTATTGGATTATTCGGTGAAATCAGTTACGGAGGGAACCGACGCGATGGGCGAAGCCTTTGTTCAGTTGGAGCGGGAGGGCAAAATCTTTTTTGGACGCGGTGTGGATACCGATGTTGTCACGGCCTCCGCAAAGGCATACTTAAATGCGCTCAATAAAATAGCCTATTTCAAAAAGCGGGGGGCGATTCACACAACACAAAAAGGCCCGTGATAAAATGACCCCTCATTCGAAAGAAGGATTCCCTATCAATCGCTGATCAACACGATGCTTACCAACCAGGTGAAGCAAGCGAGATAGGAAAGTAGAAAGTCCTAATCGGCCGGCCCCAACCACGACTGTAAAATCGCCTTCCCTTTTTCTGCGATTATAAACTGCACAAACGTCTTAACTGTTTCTCGTTGGGTTGTCTTTTTTAAGATTACACCGGCATATTTTATGGGGGGATGCGCCGTTTCTGGAATAAGCCAACCCTCCTTGGGGGCCATCGCGTAGGCGACTATCCCTGCATCGGCCGCCCCTGATTCAATATAATGGGCCGCCTGTAAAATGTCTTCTCCAAAAACCAACTGGTCTAAAACCTTGTTATAAATTTCAAAGTGGCGTAATGCGGCGATTGCCGCCTTTCCATACGGGGCATGAACGGGATTCGCCAAGGCGACTTTTCTAATAGAAGGATGCAAGAGTCCATTCACTCCGTCTTTCTTTATATGATTGGAATGATGCGGCGCCCAGACCACAAGACGCCCCTCACCCAAATCAAAAGAGGTCTCTGCAACCCCCTCTTCGATCAGCTTTTGGGCCAATGTTTCGTCGGCGGATAAAAACAGATCGAAGGGTGCGCCATGCACCAGTTGAGAAAAGAGGGCGCCGGACGCCCCGTAGATGGTCTTGATGGTTACAGGAGATTTTTCGTGAAACGCCTTAACGATTTCTTCTAAAGGGGGCCTCAGGCTTGCGGCGGCGGCAATTTTAAGACGCTCTTCTGCCCATGAGAGTCGGTATGAAAAGAAGGCTAAGAAAAATAGAAAAAATGCGATGGGCTTACATTGCATCAGAAGTTTCTGAGAAACCACACCCGACTTTCCACCGCGCCCGCAGGCGTCGTCACGCCCAACGGAAGCAGTCAGTTGTCTCCCCCAGCTTGGGTGGAGATTAGCTTTTTCAGGCCAGCAATAAAAACTGCAAAGCTGCGAGAACGAGTATTGTCGATATCAAGATATGGGCCGATAGCACGCGATCCACCCACTTTTTGGTAACGGTGTTTCGTTAACTTCACCAGTTCCTCTGCCGGGTTAGCGCAGTCATCCGGGGCACGATATTTTCTCCTGCCCTGCCATGCCGAAAGGCCGTCTATTTCCAGACCGGATTGGACAGCAGCCAAGTCTGCCAGATACCAACTTTCAAGTTCATGACAGGCAATACGAATCAGAGTGCCTGACTTCCTGGCCTCTTGACACTTCCCTATCAGCTGTTTCTTGATCAAATAGCAATCTGCGGCGTCTTGATCGCGTAACACGAGAAAGTGCGCACCCGGAACGTTGTAATATCTCAGGCGGCGAACCATCTGTTTCTCTAAGTCCTGCTTTCCTTCAAACACGATGTAACGAGGGTTTATATTTTCCGGTAACAACCGTGGCAACAGCCCCTCTAACATAGCCTTCGCAGAGGCCTCTTCAAGCAGGAAGACAATCTCGTTCATTGGGGGTCTACCCCCCCAAAGAAGCCTTGCTTCCAGAGGTAACCCATTTGATCGCCATTTTCCATATAGGCACGAACCTGGGAGTCATCGGATGCCCTGCACACAGTAGTGTACCCACTTTTTTTCACCAGCCAGAAGACTTCATCCAATTTACAAGCATTGAGAAAATCTGGCGAATGCGTCGAAATGAAGACCTGTCCCCCTCGGCTGGCATATTCTCGAAATTCTTCAGCCAACTCCAAAAGCAGTTTAGGATAAAGTTGGTTCTCAGGCTCCTCAACACAAAGGAGCGGATGAGGCCCGGGGTCATACAAAAGCACAAGGTACGCGAACATTTTAATGGTGCCATCGGAAACGTGGCGAGCAAGGAATGGGTCTTGGAAGGAACCATCTTTAAATCGGATTAAAACACGTCCTTCTTCCGTTGTCTTAGCTTCGACATGACTTATACCTGGAACGCGAAGTTTGAGTTTTTGTATGATCTTCTTGAAGATATCGGGATGCCGTCTATACAGAAACTCCGTGACCAAAGCAAGGTTTTCACCCTCCTTGGACAAGTGTTCGGCATGTCCTGCCTCTTGTTCTGGTCGGGCCCGTTGAATATGAAAGTCAGAGATATGCCAGTTGGAAATCAATTCACCCAGTGCCATGGCGGCAGGAAACTTTTTAAACTGTGCCAGTCCCTTTACCGCCAATGTATCCGCGGACTTCAGAACCTGATCCTCACGGTGTAAGTCCAACTCATTTTTGACCTGATCTGGCTCATTGGTGACCGCCTTTCCTATCCCTTCTTTGAAGTCAAGAAAATGCCAAGGGTTACCTTTGCTGCCTCGGCGATACTTCAATAACTCACGTTCAATAATGGGTACGCCGTTTTTCTCGTTGATGGCTAAGAAGTAGGTGATGAGAGGGGAGTTCGATTTCTCTCTGAATTTTAGCTCAATCTCAATCGGCCCTTCCGTGTTCCGACTACGGGCCTCCTGAAACCCACGACTTCCTCCAAGTTTCGTCAGGGCGACATGAACATTCTCAGTCAGACTGTCCTTCAGAAACCCAAACACACTAAATAGTGTGGATTTGCCGGTTCCGTTGGCGCCGACCATTATGCACATTCGTGGAATATTTTTTAGTTCTGCATCCTTAAATGCTTTAAAGTTTTTAAGCCGAATGGATTCTAATTTCATCTTATAAGTCTCCTAGGGGATGCCTTATGAGAATATGTTATCACACCGTCTGTGTAGGTTGCCTCCCCGTGCGCAGGGATTACAGTCGCTGGTAGTCCACAGTGCCCAATGGGAGCTGTGGCTCGCTTATGGTCGTGCCACCACTATGTTTCTAAGGGAGAGGGCAGCATATGCGGCTCCACGGGGCCAATAGCGGTCAGGGCCGTCTTTCGTAAATCAAAGAGGGTATTGGCTATCGCATGAACCTGTTTGAGGTTAATCTGTTGAATGCGTTTCAGTATCTCTTCCAACCGAACCGGGCCGCCAAACGAAAACTCCTCTTTTGCAATTTGACTCATCCGGCTGCTGCTGCTTTCCATGCTTAAAAGGATGCTCCCCTTGATATGCTCCTTTGCCTTTTTCATTTCGTCCGCGGAAACCCCCTGTTTCTTTAATTTCTGCAGCTCTTTAAAAACCAGCTCCACCACCTTGGGCGCGTTTTGCACCCCCGTGCCGGCATAGATGGTAAAAAGCCCGCCGTCCTGGAAAGAGGAGGGACAGGTGTAAATAGAATAGGCTAGTCCGCGCCGCTCACGCACCTCCTGAAAGAGCCGGGAGCTTACGCCTCCGCCCAAAATGGCGTGCAGGATATGAAGCGCCTCACGTTGAGGATCAGAGACGGCCAGCCCCGGCGTGCTGATACAAATATGCACCTGTTCCAATTCCTTCTTCTTGACTGAAAAACGCGGTGTGATCTCAGGGGCTACCCTGGGAATGAGACAGGTGGTGGGCGCCTCGTATTTTCCAAAGGCATTCTC
>SBBA01000132.1 GCA_005239925.1 Candidatus Troglogloeales bacterium
GCAATTTTTAAAATGCCAAAATTTTCAACAAACCCCAGCAGGAAAGCACCCAGTAATGCCCCGTAAATATTGCCAATACCGCCGATGATGGCCGCAATAATCCCTTTCAATAACAATAACAGTCCCATGGTCGGAAAAATCCCGGTGTCAAAGCCAACGAAAATTCCGCCTAGCCCCGCCACTGCCGAGCCGATAAAAAAAACGTACCCGATCATTTTATCGGTATTGATACCAATGACCCTTGCCACTTCCTCGTCATCGCTGATGGCTTTTATGGCCTTGCCAAACATCGTCTGGTTGATCATTAAAATAAGAAGAGACGTTACAGCGATACTGGAAAAGAGAATGGCAATCTGCGTTTGTGTGATTGCGCCGCCAAAAACGTCATAAATTTTTGGGGTGGTTTGGGTTAACGTGTAAAACGGGGTGCCAAAGAGAATGGCAATGATTGCTTGAATAACGCTAGAAGCGCCTAGCGAGGCCACCAATAAAACCATGTTGGTTGCCTTCCGTTTGCGAAGCGGCAGAAATATTATTTTATCCAATCCGTATCCAAGAATCCCAGCGGAAATAACCCCGATGATAACCGCCAGATACAGGTTCCATCCCAAGGTATGAATAATAAAAAACACGACATAACCGCCGACCGTGGCCAAAGCGCCGTGGGCCAGATTGAAAAACTTGGTTGCACCGTATATGAAATTAAAGCCCAACGCGATCAGGGCATAAATCGCGCCGGCAATAATGCTATTGAGAGTGATTTGCGGGAGAATGCTCACGATAAAATTACGTTTTATGTAGAGTGACTTTAGATTTTAAATCCATGAAATTTTAATATCTCCTTCTACTACTTTAAAGTCTCTGTCTCCTGTGACCAGCTCTCCTTTACGAAGTTTTGTTAAGGCAGCGGCAAAAGAATCTACATAGGGGAGTTTTTTAGTTGCTTTGTAAATAGCAGCTTGTTTTACAAGTACTAAATCAGCAGGGACAAATTCAATAGGAAAGGTATGAATTAAGGTTAAGATATGATCGACTTCGTCTTGTCCATAATCTTTTAATAACACATAATGGACTTCGCCCCAATTAATTGTTGTCATTAAAAGGTTTCGGCCACTCTCAGCCGCTTTTCCAAGCAGGTCTTTGACTTGTTCGTATCCAGTTTCTTTTTCAAGATAACAGATTAAGGCGGAGGCATCTAAGATTTTGACCATTTCTTATCTTCCCATTCCTTCTCCCTTTTGCGTTCTCCAAGAAGTGCCTTGGTTAATTTCCCCTTTGTGTTGAGTACTCCTGCCATCTTCTCAAAATATTCATTGGTCAAAGGCTGGAGTAAGATTTGATCCCCCTGCTCTAATATACAGAGTTTTGTTCCACCCTTTATATTATACTTTCGACGAATTTTTGAAGGGATAACGACTTGCCCTTTTGATGTAACAATTGCAGTAATCATGTTTCACTCCTTTCTATAAAAAGTAAACCACAATAAAATATGTGTGTCAATAATTATTTAGTAGTACATTTTCTTAAATGGTTTCCTAAAGTTATGTTGGAGTAATAACGTTTTGATATATATTTGTGTTCGTTATAATATGATAAATGTGAAAGAGGTTTTTACCCTACGTTTGCAACCTTATGGAACCATGAAAACCTTTCTCTCCACGGTCGAGCCTTTTAAACATCTGCCTGCGGAGGATCAGAAAGAAATAGCAGCGCTTTTCCGCGAGAGGCATTACGCCAAAGGGGAGGCCATTTTCCATGAGGGTGAATCATGTGGTTTTATCTGGGTGGTAAAGACCGGCCGTGTCCACCTGATGTGGTTTTCAGAGAATGGAAAGGCCTACATCACCTGCGTGATGGTACCGGGAGAGGCCTTTTACTGTCTCCCTGCCCTCGATCAAAGACCCTATCCTGCAGATGCCGTAGCGGCCGAGGAAAGCACGGTCATTGCCATCTCGATAAAGCAATTTCAAAAGATGCTGTCACAGTCTTCCAATTTTATGCAAAAGGTGCTCTACCTTTTCTGTTCCTGACTCCGACAGGTCGAGGAGAAGGGATGTATGCTTTATGTGCAGGCAGAACAACGGCTAGCGCAGGTTCTGATCATCCTTTCTAAAAAGTTCGGCACGACGATCCCTCTCACCCGGCAGGAGCTTTCGGAATTTGCTGGGATTACCCCGAAAACAACTATTCATGTAATGAGCCGCTTCAAGAAGGACGGGATCATCCGTTCCTCACGAGGTAAGATGACGCTTATTAAACTCGATCATCTTCATAGTCTCTACCTGCAGGGTAGAGAGGATTAATGGGATCAATAAAGGCATCTCTGTTCCTGTTCCATCCCACGTTTCTTTAACCCGCAACCCGAAACATTTTAATTGGGAGAGAACGGACGGTCGGTTCGTCCAAGACGCCGTTGGATCAAGAGGCATTGCGTATTAAGGGCGTCTCTAAAAACTCCGATTATTTTTAAGATTTCTAAAAATTCTTGTAATGGGAAGAGAGGAGGTGTGGCATAATAGGCGCGACTGCCCCCC
>SBBA01000010.1 GCA_005239925.1 Candidatus Troglogloeales bacterium
CAATGCGAAGATGGAAGTAACGTTGATTGGGCCGATTGCAATGGCCGAGGGTTTACGGTTTGCCATTCGCGAGGGGGGCCGCACCGTGGGTGCGGGAGTCATCTCCAAAATTATTAAATAGGCGTAGGGGCGAAAAACCTTTCGCCCTTCCTTCTTCTTTGCGGGGGGGGCGGTTCTGTCCATGTGGTTTAAAAGGTAAGGGTGAAAGGGTAAGGGCGAAGGGTTTTTCGCCCCTACGGGAGAGATATAACACATGCGTGAAGTTATTTCGATGGTTTGTTCGGAGTGTAAAGAAAGAAATTATTCTACGACGAAGAATAAGAAGAACGATCCGGGGCGTTTGGAGCTGAAAAAATTTTGCAGCCGTTGTCGGAAGCAGACAACTCATAAGGAGGATAAATAGGGGCGAAGGTAAGCCCCTGTGATGGGTGGATTTGTTTAGGGACGCCCTTAGGCCAGTAGCTCCAATTGGTTAGAGCGGCGGTCTCCAAAACCGCATGCTGGGGGTTCGAGTCCCTCCTGGCCTGGGGGAGTGATGAGAAGAGCCAGTGAGCGAATGCGAGCGTTGAGGGGGAGGCTCCATCCGGCTTTGCCGGTGGAGGGGGCGACGCGAGCCCCTGTGATGAATCGGCGGTCTCCAAAACCGCATGCTGGGGGTTCGAGTCCCTCCTGGCCTGCCCCCTGAGCAGGGGGTGGCAGCAAGACGACCCGTTGGATCGTCTAAGAGAATAGGGGCGTGGAGGCAGTTTTCTGTTGGTGAAGCTATGAAGCGTTGGCGTTGGGTGCAGGCGATCATCGAGTTTTTAAACGAGGTCAAGGCGGAAATGGTGAAGGTTTCCTATCCCACCAAGAATGAGGTCATCGGCTCCACCACCGTTGTTATCCTGCTAACGATTATCGTCTCGCTGTTTTTATCTCTTATGGATGCAGCTTTGGTTCGATTGCTTCGTTGGGTGGTTTAGGAAAGGGTATAAAAAAGATTGGGAAATATGGATAAAAGCTGGTATGTGATTCACACCTATTCCGGGTTTGAAAATCGGGTTCGGGAAGCCTTGGAAGAGAAGGTAAGAACACTTGGGTTGAATAATCGGGTGGGTAAGATACTGGTTCCAACGGAAGAGGTGGTTCGGATTAAAGACGGAAAGCGGCATGTCCTTACCAAGAAGTTTTTTCCTGGTTATGTGCTTATAGAGATGTCGATTGATGACCAGTTGCAACAACTGGTTAAAGGGACACCCAAGGTGACCGGCTTTCTTGGAGATGGTGTAGACCCAACGCCCCTTTCACAAGGGGAGGTAGATCTTCTCATAAAACAAATGGATGAGGGGGTTTCTCCCTCTCGCGAGAAAAATCAGTTTGATAATGGTGACGCGGTGCGAATTACCGATGGCCCCTTCCTTGGCTTTAATGGCGTAGTGGAAGAGGTGCATCCCGAACAAAGTAAGATGAAGGTGTTGGTCTCTATTTTTGGTCGCTCCACACCGGTGGAGCTTAATTTCCTTCAGGTCGAAAAGGTATAAATAATGGCAAAAGAAATTAAATCGGTCATTAAACTTCAAGTGGTGGCTGGAAAGGCGAATCCTGCCCCTCCGGTTGGCCCAGCATTAGGACAGCACGGCGTCAACATTATGGAATTTTGCAAGGCCTTTAATGCAAAAACGGCCGGGCAGGAGGAGATGAATCTCCCCACCCTGATTACGGTCTATACCGATCGCTCATTTACCTTTGTTATTAAGTCGCCTCCCGCAGCCGATCTTCTGAAAAAAGCGGCCAAGGTCGCTAAAGGGGCCCCGGCACCGAATAAGGCTAAGGTGGGCACGGTCACTTTGGCGCAGGTGCAGGACATTGCCAGGATCAAAATGGCAGATTTGAATGCCGTTGACTTGAATGGGGCCGCGGAGATTATCAAGGGAACAGCCCGCAGCATGGGAATACAAGTAGAATAGGTCGGGACGCCGACTGCGTCCGCCGACGGGCGGAGCCGCCAGTGGAAGCGAACGGAGCCCTCCCGTTGGTCGGCACGCCGACTGCGGTCGGTCTGGGCTTGTCGATGTCGTTACACGAAAATTATTTGCGCAAGATAACGTAGATATTAAGGATGGAAAAGTCTAGGTATGAATAAAAAATATAAAATAGCGGCAGCGAAGGTGACGAAGGAAAGCTATACGTTGGAAGAGGCATTTCAGTTGGTTAAAGAAACCGCCTATGCCAAGTTTGACGAGGCGGTTGATTTGGCCGTTCGTTTGGGCGTGGACACGCGGCATTCCGATCAAATGGTTCGGGGCGCGGCGGTCTTGCCGCATGGCACCGGGAAGAAAATTCGTATTCTTGTTTTTGCAAAAGGTGAAAAGGAAAAAGAGGCCGTGGATGCAGGCGCCGACATGGTGGGGTTGGAGTCCTACATTGACAAAATCAATAAGGGATGGCTTGAGTTTGATGTTGCTGTTGCCACGCCGGATGTGATGGCATCGGTGGGTAAGCTGGGTAAGGTGCTCGGCCCTCGCGGTAAAATGCCCAACCCCAAAACAGGGACGGTTACCTTTGATCTGGCTGGGGCGATTCGCGAAATTCGGCAGGGACGCGTCGAGTACCGTGTCGAAAAGGGCGGTATTTTTCATGGATCCATTGGCCGAGTGTCTTTTACCAAAGAGCAGCTTTTTGATAATGCAAAGGCGGTGATTGACGCGATTATGGGGGCGAGACCCGCTTCGGTCAAGGGACAGTATCTATTGGGGATTTCCGTGTCATCAACGATGGGGCCGGGGATCTGTGTTGATATTAATAGTGTTGGTCGTGCAAGGTAAAATAAAATGAAAAGACAGGAAAAAGAAGTCGTTGTAGCCAAAATGCACGAGCGGTTTAGTGCAGCAAAGGTCTCTATCCTGACCGATTATTCCGGCATGACGGTGGCGGAGGTTCAGGCCGTTAAGAATACACTTCGCAAGGTAAAGGGTGAGTTTAGGGTGGTGAAGAATCGCCTTGCCATGCGGGCGGCGAAGGGCACGCCCCTTGAAAAGGTAAGTAGCCATTTTAAAGGCCCCGTCGCTCTGACGCTGGGGTTTGGCGATGTGGTGCCGCCGGTTAAGGCACTGGATGGTTTGCTTGGTGAGCAGAAGAAATTAAAGGTCAAGGTCGGTGTTATTGATGGCCAGGTGGTGGACCTTGCCGGATTTAGGGCCGTGGCAAAGTTGCCCGGCAAAGAGGTGTTGTTGGGTCAGTTGGTCGTTCGTATGAAATCGCCCCTTTACGGTTTTGCCGGTGCCTTGGGGGGTATTTTAAGTAAAATGGTTCGTGTGCTTGATGCAGTCAAGACGGCGCGCGAGTCATCGGCGAAATAGGGGTTAATTAACAATAATTAACAAACAAGGAGAAAACAAATGGGACAAGCAGCGACAGAAGAGATGGAATTAACTAACGATCAGATCGTGGCCGCAATCGAAAAGATGCCGGTCCTTCAACTTTCAGAATTAATCAAAACGGTCGAAACCCGTTTTGGTGTGAGCGCGGCAGCGCCGATGGCGGTTGCAGCCGTGGCGGGTGCTCCTGCAGCAGCGGCGAGCGCCCCTGCGGCAGAGGAGAAAACGGCCTTTAGTGTTGTTTTAGCCAGCGCCGGGGATAAGAAGATTCAGGTCATTAAGGTGGTTCGTGAGTTAACGAATCTTGGATTAAAAGAGGCCAAAGACCTGGTTGAGGCGGCTCCCAAAGAGGTGAAGGGTGGTGTGCCAAAAGAAGAGGCCGAAACCATGAAGAAAAAACTGGAAGAAGCCGGCGGCAAAGTGGAGATCAAGTAGGGGTGACCCGGTGGGTCGCCCGTGTGTTTGGCAAGGCTACGGCAAAGTTCGTCCGGCATGTTTCTAGCCGGAATCCGGGGCTGAGCCATCGCAGACAACCCTGGATTCCGGCTTAAACATTGCCGGAATGACACATATAATCAAACATAGAGGGGAAGTGTGAAAAATCAGACCAATAGCATAAGACAAAGAAAAGATTTTTGTAAGAGCGGGATCAAGGTTGAGATTCCCGATCTTATTGAAATTCAAAAAAGCTCGTACGAGCGTTTTCATCAGCGGGACGTTCCCCCATCCATGCGAAAGGACATCGGGCTGCAATCAGTTTTCACGTCAATCTTTCCAATGGCCGATTATAACGAGATGGCGGTCATCGAGTTTATCAACTATTCTATTGGCACACCCAAATATGATGTTCATGAATGCCTCGAACGGGGCATGACCTATGCTTCGCCATTAAAAATACAAGTTCGCTTGATCCTCTTTGAAAAAGAAGGAAAGACCAAGAAGGTTCGGGATATTCGGGAGCAGGAGGTCTATTTAGGTGAGCTTCCCCTGATGACCGAGAATGGCACCTTTATCGTAAATGGGACGGAACGGGTGGTGGTTAGTCAGCTTCAGCGTTCCCCCGGCGCCGTATTTGGTCATGACAAAGGAAAGACACATCCATCGGGAAAAGTCCTCTACTCTGCGCGCGTTATTCCCTATCGTGGCTCTTGGCTAGACATCGATTTTGATTCGAAGGATATTATCTACGCGCGAATTGATCGAAGAAGGAAACTGCCGGTCACCGTTCTCTTGGCTGCCTTTGCTACCGAGCAGGAGTCACAGCAGGGGAAGAAATATGTTATGCAGACCGTCTCCGGCCCTGTTGAGGCCAGCGGGATCGAAGAGCTTCTCTTAAAGCTGTTCTACCCAGTTGAGAGAATTGGGATTACAGAGGGTCTCTTTTCCAGAATATTAGACCCCAAGATACACGGTGGAACAGGTATGCTGGCGCCGGCTACCTTCAAAGATAAAATGAAGGAGCCGATCGTTAAGGAGGGGGCGCGTCTTACCGCGTCCCACATTGTTAAGATGCAAGCGGCGGGGATTGATTCGATTCCCTGCTCCCGTACTGATCTGATTGGGCGGGTCGTTCTTTCCGACCTGGTTGATCCTAATACCGGTGAGGTTCTAATTGAGGGCAACCAGTCCTTGACGGATGCCCACCTGACAAAAATTCTTTCGGCAGGTCTCCCTGAAATTTCGTTGCTTCATATTGATAGTGTTCAGTACACATCGGCCATCCGAGATACCTTGGCGGTACGCAAAATTCTCTCCCCTCAGGAAGCGATGGTCGAGATTTACAGACGACTTCGTCCCGGTGAGACGCCGACAATGGACGGCGTGAAGACCCTTTTTGAGTCCCTTTTCCTCAATCCCAAACGGTATGATCTTTATCCCGTTGGACGACTAAAACTCAATAAAAAATTGGGGCTCAATATTCCCGACTCCTGTCGCACCCTGACCCCCCAGGATATGGTGGAGGTGGTGCGTTATTTGGTGAATCTAAAGGGTGGTAAAGGAGAGATCGATGACATTGATCATTTGAGCAGTCGCCGTGTGCGGTCGGTTGGTGAACTGCTGGAGAACCAATTCCGCATGGGCCTGGTTCGCATGGAACGAACGATTAAGGAGCGTATGAGTCTCCTTAATCTCGACACGGCCCTACCACACGACTTGATGAACGCGAAGCCGGTGATTGCGTCAATGAAGGAGTTTTTTGGAAGCAGTCAGCTTTCACAATTTATGGATCAGACCAATCCCTTAGCCGAGATTACACATAAGCGGAGGTTGTCTGCATTAGGTCCCGGTGGTCTGACACGAGATCGTGCCGGGTTTGAGGCGCGTGACGTTCATCCGTCGCATTATGGGCGTATTTGCCCCATTGAAACACCGGAAGGGCCGAACATCGGTCTGATTACCTCTCTGGCAACCTATGCCAGGGTTAACGAGTTTGGCTTTATTGAGTCACCTTACCGGAAGGTTCAAAACGGAGTGGTGAGCGATAATGTGGAAATGATTTCTGCCTTAGATGGTGAACATTATGCCATTGCCCAAGCCAACACCCCTTTAGATGAAAAGGGGAAGATTGTGACCGATGCGGTTTCAGTGCAGTCGGGTGGTGAGTTTGTCACGGTCTCCCCGGAAGAAGTCCAATATATGGACGTCTCTCCAAAACAGATTGTGTCCGTGGCCACCTCTCTTATTCCGTTTCTGGAGCATGATGATGCCAACCGTGCCCTCATGGGTTCTAATATGCAGCGGCAGGCGGTTCCCTTACTCCGGGCAGAGGCCCCTTGGGTCGGCACCGGTATGGAAGAAGTGGTAGCAAGAAATTCGGGGTATGTGGTATTGGCGAAACGGGATGGCGTGGTGGAGAGCGTTGATGCTACTCGGATTGTCGTGAAGGCAGACCTTTCCCGAAAAGAAAAAGAAAAGGCAAGCAATGCCCCTGAAGTGGCGCTAGATGTTTATCGCCTGGTGAAGTTTCAGCGATCGAATCAGTCAACCTGCATCCACCAAAAACCGGTGGTGAGTGTTAAACAGCGTGTCACAAAAGGAGAAATCCTTGCGGACGGCCCGGCCGTGGATCATGGCGAACTGGCCTTGGGTCAGAATGTTTTTGTCGCGTTCATGCCCTGGGAGGGATACAACTTTGAAGACGCAATTCTACTTTCGGAGCGGTTGGTGAAAGAGGACAGTTTCACGTCTATTCATATTGAAGAGTTTGATCTGGAGTCTCGCGAGACGAAGCTGGGAAAAGAAGAGATTACGCGGGATATTCCCAATGTCAGTGAAGAGGCGCTGGCCAATCTGGATGAGTCGGGGATTGTGCGCGTCGGCGCACGGGTAACCTCCGGGGATATTCTGGTGGGCAAGGTGGTTCCCAAGGGGGAGACGCAGCTTACGCCTGAAGAGAAGTTATTGCGGGCCATTTTCGGAGAAAAGGCAGGCGATTTTAAAGACGCGTCACTCTATGTTCCTCCGGGTGTGGAAGGTATCGTGGTTGATGTAAAAATATTCTCCAGAAAATCGGTTGATAAGGAGCAAGAGGGGGATGCCCGTACTCTCAATAGTGAGGAGTCGGCCCGTCTGCAACGCAATCACCGTGACGAGCTTCGTATCATCGAGGAGGAGCGGTACAAGAAGATACGAAAGCTGTTGCTGGGGAATGCGATTGGGAGTGACCTTGTTAATCAGGAGACCGGTGAGATCATCTTAAAAAAGAAAAAAAAGATGACCAAGGAGATTCTGGATGAACTCTCTGACGAAACCCTGAAGGGCCTGGTGCTCAATGATCCTGCTGAGCAGGAAAAGATCAATCGGTTGGAGGCCTTTACAAAAGAACAGATTGATATTCTCCAGACGATCTATGATGGAAAGATTGGGCGTCTGAGACGCGGAGATGAACTTCCGACCGGTGTCATTAAATGGGTGAAGGTCTTTATTGCCATGAAGCGTAAGGTGCAGGTGGGCGACAAAATGGCAGGTCGCCATGGGAACAAGGGCGTGGTCTCACGGGTGCTGCCCGAAGAGGACATGCCTTATCTGGCCGATGGAACGCCGGTGGATGTGGTGCTTAACCCCTTGGGGGTACCTTCTCGTATGAACGTTGGGCAGATTCTGGAAACCCACTTGGGTTGGGCCGCGAAGGCCTTGGGTCTTCATGTTGCGACACCAATCTTTGAGGGCGCCAACGAAAAGGAGATCAAGCAAATGTTGCATGAGGCGGGGCTTCCTTCCTCCGGTCAAACAACGCTCTATGACGGCAAGACGGGCGAGGCATTTCGTAGTGACGTGACCGTGGGGCAGATGTATGTGATGAAGTTACACCATTTGGTTGACGATAAGATTCATGCCCGTTCCAATGGGCCGTATTCACTGGTGACGCAGCAGCCGTTGGGTGGAAAGGCCCAGTTTGGCGGACAGCGTCTCGGAGAGATGGAGGTCTGGGCGCTTCAGTCGTATGGCGCTGCCGCAACGTTGCAGGAGTTTCTGACTGTTAAATCGGACGACGTTGCAGGCCGATCCCGCATTTATGAGGCGATTGTTAAAGGCGAGCCGTTCCTGGAATCGGGGCTTCCCGAATCGTTTAATGTGTTGGTTAAAGAGCTTCAAAGTTTGGCACTCGACGTGGAGTTAATCAAATCATAATCCGTCGCGGGCGGAAGCGATCGGATCGCTCCCGTTGAGCGGAACGCCGTCTGCGGTCAACCTGGGCCTACGAATATTGTTACACGAAAATTATCTACGCAAAAAACGTAGATGTTACCAAGAAAGAATCTAATAGGAAAAGAAAAAGATGGAAACTCTTACAAAGATAGAAGCCGGCAGTTCTCTTTTTGACAAGCAAAAGATGCCTGTCTCGTTTGATGCCATTCGGATTCGGTTGGCCTCTCCGGAAAAGATTCGTTCCTGGTCGTATGGTGAGGTCAAGAAGCCGGAAACCATTAATTATCGCTCGTTCAAGCCGGAACGGGACGGCCTCTTCTGCTCCCGTATTTTTGGGCCGGTTAAAGACTGGGAATGTAACTGTGGCAAATACAAACGAATGAAGCACCGCGGCATTGTCTGCGACAAATGTGGCGTGGAGGTGATTCAATCCAAGGTGCGGCGCGAGCGCATGGGCCATATTGAATTGGCGGCGCCGGTGGCCCACATCTGGTTTCTAAAAGGGGTGCCCAGTCGTATCGGTATTCTGCTCGATCTCACGTTAAAGCAGTTGGAACGGGTGCTCTATTGCGAGAGTTATATTGTGGTGGATCCCAAGTCCAGCGGCCTGAAAGAAAAACAGGTGTTGACCGAAGAGGAATATCGCACCCTGATTGGCGAACATGGCCCCAATGGATTTGTGGCTAATATGGGCGCAGAGGCGATTCGGGATCTCTTGAAAAAAATTGATCTGGATCAGCTTTACGGCGAGCTTCATGCCAAGCTGAAGACAATTACTTCCGAGGCGATCAAAAAGAAGTTGACCAAGCGCCTCAAGGTGGTTGAGTCGTTTCGAAAGGCCGGCAATAAGGTGGAATGGATGATCCTGGAAGTGATCCCGGTAATTCCACCCGAGTTAAGGCCGCTGGTGCCCTTGGATGGTGGCCGCTTTGCCACGTCCGATTTGAACGATCTCTATCGCCGCGTGATTAACCGGAACAATCGTCTAAAAAGGCTGATGGAATTAAAGGCGCCGTCGGTGATTATCCGCAATGAAAAGAGGATGCTGCAGGAGTCGGTGGATGCCTTGTTTGATAACGGGCGTCGTGGCCGCGCGATTCGTGGCACCAATAAGCGGCAGCTTAAATCACTGTCTGATATGTTGAAGGGAAAACAGGGACGATTCCGGCAGAACCTGTTGGGAAAGCGTGTGGATTATTCCGGACGGTCCGTGATTGTCGTAGGGCCGGAGTTAAAATTAAACCAGTGCGGCCTGCCAAAGAAAATGGCGATTGAGCTCTTTAAACCGTTCATCTTTCAGAAGCTGGAACAGCGAGGGCTGGTGACCACGATTAAAGGGGCCAAAAAACTGGTTGAGAAAGAAAGGGCGGAGGTTTGGGATGTGTTGGACGAGGTCATTCGTGAGCATCCGGTTCTCTTAAACCGCGCCCCCACGCTGCATCGTCTCGGTATTCAGGCCTTTGATCCGGTTTTGGTGGAAGGTAAGGCCATTCGTTTGCATCCGCTGGTTTGTACCGCCTTTAACGCCGACTTTGATGGCGACCAGATGGCCGTCCATGTGCCTCTTTCGGTTGAGGCTCAGGTGGAGGCGCGCGTGCTCATGATTTCGGTGAACAACCTTCTTTCTCCCGCCAGCGGCAAGCCGATTATGACCCCTTCTCAGGATATGGTGTTGGGATGTTACTGGCTGACCAAGGAGCGGGCAGGTGCAAAAGGAGAGGGAAAGGTTTTTGCCGATTCCACCGAGGTTCGTATCGCCTATGATGCGCAGGAAGTGGAAGAACATGCCCGCATTAAATTCAGGCGGGATGGCGTTCGTATTGATACCACGGTAGGTCGCGTTCTCATGAGCGATATCTTTCCACCACAGGTTCCTTTCTCGGCCATTAATAAGGTGCTCAATAAGAAGGAGCTTTCAAAACTGGTGGATATTACCTTTCGAGAGGCGGGTATTCGGGAGGCGATTCTTCTCCTGGATAATCTGAAGCAACTGGGCTTCTCTTATGCCATGCGTGCTGGAATTTCCGTCTGTTTGGATGATATGAGTGTGCCGGCCAAGAAGGGCCAGATCATTGACAAGGCGCGGCGAGAGGTTGCAGAAATCAGTCGTCAATATGCCGAAGGCTTGATTACCAACGGGGAACGGTACAACAAGGTGGTGGATATCTGGGCGCATGTGACCGAGTTGGTGGCCAATGAAATGATGAAGGGCTTGGCCCAGGAAGAAGAGAATGTGAAGCAAGGGGCGGGACACGGTAAGGGGCCGCTCAAGTTTAATTCGATCTACATCATGTCGGATTCCGGGTCCCGCGGCTCGGCCCAGCAGATTCGCCAATTGGGCGGAATGAGAGGCCTGATGGCCAAGCCCTCCGGTGAGATCATTGAAACGCCAATCACGGCCAACTTCCGCGAGGGGTTAACCGCCGTTGAATATTTTATTTCGACACACGGGGCGCGTAAGGGTTTGGCTGATACGGCCTTGAAAACAGCCAATTCCGGGTATCTGACGCGCCGTCTGGTGGATGTGTCTCAGGATGTTATTGTTAAGGAGCACGACTGTCGGACAGCTGATGGTATCACCGTTTCATCCCTGGTTGAAGGGGGCGAGGTCATTATGCCTCTGGAAGAGCGTATATTGGGTCGTGTGGCGGGCGAGGATGTGCTTGATCCGATTACGTCCGAAGTGATTTGTGCCCGCGATACGGAATTAGATGAAAAGAAGACACAGGCCGTTGTGGAGGCTGGTGTGGACAAGGTCAAGATTCGTTCCGTGCTGACCTGTCAAACCCGTCGCGGGGTCTGTGTTCTGTGCTACGGTCGTGACCTGGCCCGTGGTCGGCTCATTGAAGTTGGTGAGGCGGTCGGCGTTATTGCGGCCCAATCCATTGGTGAGCCGGGGACACAGTTGACGATGAGAACGTTCCATATCGGTGGAACGGCCAGCCGGGTCATTCAGCAAACCGTTCTGGTGGCAAGAAATCCAGGCACGTTAAAGTACATCAATATGAATACGGTGAAAAACAAAGATGGCGATATGGTGGTGATGAGCCGCAGCGGTAAGATTGCCATTGTTGACAAGACAGGCCGTGAAAAAGAGAAATACGCTGTTGTCTACGGGGCAAAATTAAAGGTCAAAAAGGACACCCTTGTGGAGGCCGGTCAGGAACTGGTGGAATGGGATCCGTACTCGCTCTCGATTCTCACCGAGGTGGGCGGCAAGGTTGCCTTTGGGGACATCGTAGAAGGGCAGACGATGCGCGAAGAGGTGAACGAGGTTACTGGTCTTTCTCGGAAGGTGATTGTGGACTTTCCCGGATCAACGTTGCGTCCCCGCATTTCGATTAAGGAAGAGGACGGCAAGACGATTAAAATCGGTAAAACAGGCGCGGTGGCACGTTACCTGCTTTCAGCAGGCGCGAATATTCTCGTTGAAAAAGGGGAAACGGTTTTCCCCGGCGATATTTTAGCGAAAATCCCGCGCGAAACCACCAAGACCAAGGATATTACCGGCGGTCTGCCAAGGGTTGCCGAGCTATTTGAGGCAAGGAAACCCAAAGAACATGCTGTGATCTCCGAGATTGACGGCGTGGTGGAATATGGCGGATTCGTCAAGGGGATGCGTAAGGTCATTGTCAAAAATGAAATGGGCGACGCACGCGAGTACTACGTCGGCAAGGGAAAACATGTGAACGTGCATGAAGGGGACTATGTTGCCGCCGGTGAGCCACTGATGGATGGGTCGGTGAACCCACACGATATTCTGGATGTGTTAGGCCCCAAGGAACTCCAGAAGTTTCTGGTGGATGAGGTGCAGGAAGTCTACCGTCTTCAGGGTGTGACGATCAACGACAAACATATCGAGGTGATTGTGCGACAGATGTTGCGTAAGGTTCGGATTGAAGATTCCGGCGACACCGATTTTCTGGTTCAGTCTCAGGTTGATAAGTTTGTCTTTGAGGAAGAGAACGAACGGGTCATGTCAAAAGGGGGGCGTCCTGCCGTTGGAAAACCCATCTTCCTGGGCATTACCAAGGCCGCGCTTTCTACGGAAAGCTTTGTCTCTGCCGCATCGTTCCAGGAAACCACGCGGGTACTCACCGAGGCCGCGATTAGCGGCAAGGTAGACGATCTGTTGGGGCTAAAAGAGAACGTGATTGTCGGGCGACTTATTCCGGCGGGAACCGGGTTAAACGACTATCGTGATGTCTATATCAAGTCGCCTCACTTGTTGGCAACAGAGGCCCAGGCCGCTGCGGCTAAGCATGAGGATGCCGTTGTTGCAGCAGATGAGAAGGTAGCGTAGCATTTTATCTGCCCCCTGATGATCAGGGGGGCAGAGGAGAAGCGGTTACAACCCTCTCGCTGTAAATGGATCATTCCCCTTAACAAAAGTAAAACAGCCCTCTATTCCCCCTTAAAAAAGGGGGTTAGGGGGTTGTTTCTAATACTCCCCTTCATCTCCACCCTCGGTGACAAACGAAACCCCTCCATAAATTGTAGAATAATATTCCAACAATAACAATGTGAGCGCCATTTTTAGGGCGGGCGTGAATGGCTACTGTGTGTTATAGTTTACAAGTAGGGTTTGGCAGATAGGGGAGGGGGATATGACGACGAAACGGACATTACTTTATTGCTTGCTGGCTCTTTCGGCTTACGCCTGTGGGGATGAGGGGGGCCATTCAAATAACTTCAATACCCAGGTTGATTTTAATATCTCTGGATCACTATCCTCTGTTTCGATAACCGGCTTGGCCAAACCCACCGCCACGGGAGGCGCCCTTTACGCAAGGGGTCCCAGCACACCGGTGATCAAGACGATTACCCATGTTATGGCCATCAATCCTGAGGTGTCTAATCCAACTCGGTTTGTTGCTTCCATTGGTACATCGAGTGCGTTTACGTTGCCCGTGAAGCGGGGGCGGCCGTATGTCCTGGTGTTTATCGCAAAAAACGAAGGCCTTGCCGGGCCGGACATGATTGCAGGCACATTCAGGATTGCCGAAAACGATCTCGATACCGTGCCCATTGGCCCAATCACCGCTACGACCACCGTCACTTCCACCAACCTGGGGACAATTACGGTAAATGGAATGACGAAAGAGGGGACTCCCGCCCTGACATTCAATATTCAAAATTTTCTTAAGGAGCTGGGTATTACATCAGATCAGGCCGCCTTTATTGGCGGCATTGATGATCTCTCGCTGCGTGCGGCCAACCCCGATGTGGACGGTAACGGAGAAATTGACGACATGGAGGGACTGTCGTTCAGCCAGGACTGGCATATTCGGGCCAATATGACCATTGGCACATCAACGCGGGCCGCGACGTTCGCGGATATTACCGCAAAATATCTGGAAAGCAGTGGGCCAAATGTCGCTACGATGGTTTTTAATCTTGGCTCGGCCTATGCCGTCTACACGGGTCATTTTTCACCGATGCTTTGTCCGGTGAACTCCGGCGTATCCACCGAGCTAATATCGGGTTGTGCCTTCCGCATCACGGATAACAAGGTTGATGTGACGTCGTTATGGCCCCATAGCAGTTTCAGCGGCGGCAAATATCCAAACGGCACCAGTTGGGGGCCTGACTATAATCTGACAGTGGAATCGCCTCAGGATCTGCCGGGGTCAGGTGATACGGCGGTGACGATGGAATATACCATGCCGCATGGTAAAACGCTGACCTTCAGCCATGTGAAGACCCGATCCAAGGCAACGCTGGCGCAAAACGGAACGGTGATTCCGTTTCTTAAGCTAAATACCTCGGATAACACGGCCTCAGGCACGATCATAAGCCTTGACTACCAGTGGAAAAAGTTAAATAGCGGGGTCTGGATGGATGCCGCTACCAATGAGGTGGCGATTCTTGTGAATGAGAATGGCGGTTACGTAAAATTTTATACCCAGAAATCACCGGGCATTGAAGTGGGTGTGAGCTTCTCTATTCCGAAATCATCGGCATCTGGCACGGTCAGTTGGGCTTCCCCTCATATTACTTCTTTTGGCGTCCCGGATAGTACTTTGGCCCCCGATATTGCAACGCTGACACCCAACAGCTTCTGTAGCTCTGCCGTCTCGTATGATGACAAATTGGGGCTGCGCATTTTCGCCGGTGGGTTGTCCGCCAATGTTGGCGTGACACCGTGTTACTAAAGGGTGTCTTAAACCTTTTTGAGGGTCTCACTCCGCCCTTAAGATCGCCATTGGCTTTTCGCCGAAAGACCGATAGAGGGTCAAAAGGCCCACGATCACAATCAGGCCGATCAGCGTCGTTGCCCCTTTTAAAAGAAGCATTGGTTTGAACTGCCACGAAATCTCCAAGAGGTGATGCACCACGCCCCATGCAATTCCAATAGAAAAAGTCGAGCCGACCAACACGGCTAAAATCCCAATTGCGACAAACTCGATACACACAATAAGGATCAATACGGGTCGAGGGGCACCCAGCACCTTAAAAAGAATCATTTCATAGACGCGCTGTTTTGACGTAAGCGCTACGGCCGATGAAACAATAATGAGACCAGAGCACAACCCAAATAAGGCCATAAACTGGATCGCACCAATCAGCTTTTTTATAATGCGGGCCGCTGTTTCTAAAATCTCACGCAGGGAGATCACCGTTAAGTTTGGAAAGGTAGAAACCGCGTCGCTTTGAAGCACAATTTCTTTCTCGGGTGGGACTTGTACCGTGGCGACATAGTTTATGGGTGTCTTTTTCAAGGCGCCTGGGGCAAAGATAAAGTAAAAGTTTGTCGAGAACGATCCCCATTCCACGTCCCGAATATTCAAAACCTTTCCGGACACCTTCTGCCCCTGAATATCAAATACCACCGTTGATCCAACCGAAAGCCCCAAATGCTGCGCCGCTTCTGTTTCCACAGAGAGCCACGCAGATTGCATCGGCCCCACCGAGGGCAGTGGAGAGAGCCCTCCCGCAGCTGGCGTTCCGGTCGTTGGTCGGTCTGGAAGTGCAGACGTTGGTTCAGGAGTAGACGACCCATCTGTTTTTTGAGCGACCAGCGGGAGCGGGCTGCTCGCTGCCCCCGTTGGGGCCCACCAATTGCCTTGGCGGATGGAGTTGTATTTGGGAAGATTCTGTTGATAGGTCAAGACATATTCGCGTTCGAAATACCAACGATCATGGCGATCACCTAAATTCATGTCTGACACCTTCTTTCCATTGATGGAAAAAAGCCGCGACCGTACCAGCGGTGTTAGATCGGGCTTATATCCGCTTTTGGACATTAATGTTTCAAATCCTGCTTTTTGGTTGGGTTGAATATTGATAAAGAAAAGCGAAGGGGCATCCTTGGGAAGATTCCCCTTCATTTGAGCCAAAAGATTTTCATAAACTAAAAGCAGGGTCAGCAGGATCGTTACGGAAACACCCAGAGAAAGCACCAGAAGATAAACCGGCCGTCCAGGCCGATATAGATTACCAGCCCCATAACGAAAAATAAGCGGAAGCCGATCACGTATTTTTTTTAAGATCAACAACAATCCCCATGTGAGAGCCGCCAACAAAAGAAGCGCGATACCAACTGCGGCAAAGATCAGGCCGCCTAATTTCCATGACCCTGCTGATGCGATTGAAAAGGCCAAAAGAACGATGGTTGTTCCAATGACAAAAAATAATTCGATCAGACGGCCGTAACCTGGTCTGGTTTCAACGGCTCCTTGGAACATCGGATTCGATGGAATTCGCCGAATTTTTAAGAGCGACCCGGCCGCAAAAAGAAAGGTCGTTAAAAGGGCCATCCCTACTCCAAATAAAACCGATGCCGATGTGATATGAAAGGAAATCTCTTGCGGAAGAAAATCGGCCAGCATGAGTTTTAATCCCTGTTGAATGGCGATGCCAATGGCAATACCCACGCCCCCACCAACACCGCTTAAAATAAAGAAGAGAATAAAATAGGTCAGAAAAAGATCCGTCGAGGTCGTCCCCAGCGATTTCAAAATGGCAATGGTTTTCACGCGCCGCGTTAAATAGGCCTGTACGCCCATCCCCACGCCGATCCCGCCCATCATCAATGTAATCAACCCGACCAGATGTAAATAGGTCGTGAGGTTTTCTAAAAATCGCATCAGACGTGGAATGGCCTCTTGATGTGTCCGAACGGTCAGAGACTCGGCAACCCATCGCTTCTCCAGCTCTGCCTTTAAGAGGTCGGGGCGTATTGTTTCCGGCAGTTTCAGTAAAATCAGGTAGGTGACACGGCTTCCCTCCTGGATTAAGTCCGTGCGACCCAATCCCTCTTGTGAGAGCAGCACACGGGGCCCTAAAGAGAAAGGGCCGACGACACGATCCGGTTCTTTCAGGATCACGCCCTTTATTTGAAAGGGGGTATCGCCCAACAGAAAAGAGTCTCCCACGCGAAGTTTGAGGCGGAATAAAAACGATTGATCCACAAAGGCTTCCTCTGCATTTAATAGAGAGATATTGGATGGTGGGTCGATTTCAAGATCGCCGTAAAAGGGGTAACCGGCTGAAACTGCCTTGACCTCTACTAATTGGCTTGTGGCAACAACATCCGTAGTTGGAGTTCCAGTCGCCGATGTCGATTTGCCCACAGCGACCAACGGGAGCTGTCCGTCCGCCGTGGCCGGTGCCACCATTCCAAGAAGCTCTGTTATTCGAACCGATTGAATATTTCTCTTTTCAAGTTCTTTTAGAACCGATTCTCCCTGTGGAGATAAGGGGCGGTTTAAACGAACGGAGATATCAGCTGCGACCAGAGGGCGTGTTTCGTGGGTCGCCACGCTTTCGATCTGTTCGCTAACCGACCGAACCGATACAATCGATCCGACACCAATGGCGATGGCTAAAAGAGATAAAGTGAAATGGCGATACGATCCACGCATTTCCCGCCAGGCCATCTTGAGGGCAAAGGGAGTCATGGTTTAGCTCAGGATATAGCAAAGCCTAAGCTGCCCTCCGGGTCCGTTTGACCTGGCGTATCTCGTGCAGTGTGAGCGCTTCGGCTTGCTGGGCATGATAGAGATCCCATCGCAACTGGAGATTCAGCCAGAAATCCGGCGACATACCAAAGAAGCGAGCAAGTCGCAGTGCAGTGCTCGGAGTAATCCCGCGGCGGCCTCGGATAAGCTCGTTAACCCGCTGATATGGAACGTGAATACTATCTGCAAGTTCCTTCTGAGAAAGCCCCATCGGCTTAAGGAACTCCTCAAGCAGCATTTTGGCGGGATGGGTAGGCTCTCGATGAGTTGGGATGCGAACCATTGTCTGCCTCGTGTAACACCTATTAGTGATAGTTCACGATCTCGACCGCGTCAGACCCTTCAATTGTCCAAACGAAGCATACGCGATATTGATCGTTGATCCGTATACTCTGCCGCCCCACACGATCTCCCGATAGAACATTCCCTATGCCGCTTGTGTGTGGTTATCCTTTATGCTCGTAATACGCTCAGCTACCCATGTTTTGAGAACCGCCAACCGCGCGATCCCCAAACGCTTTGCCTCCATATCCAACGCGTTAACCATCCACGCGGGAAAGTCGCAATTGATCCTCTTGAGTTCCAAGTTTAGGTGGCGCGTACTCGAACTGTCGATATAGTCATCAATTTCATCGCTCCCAGAGTCAAACATTTCATCCAGTTTTTCAGCTGGAAGCGCCTTCTTTACTTTTTTCATACTCCGATACCTCCTGTTTTCTGGATCGTCTTACGGAAACAATCCTTACACTTGCGCCTCTGTAGGTAACAAAAGCAGAATAATACTTCTCAAGAATTTTACCGACAATTCTGAATCGATATTCAGTTGTGCTGCGGGCCTTACTCTCGATAGCGCAGGAATCCTCCCACAGCGCTTGCGTCTCTACGAAATTAATCCCGTGTTTTTTCTTGTTTGCCCTGCTTTTGTTGGCATCAAATTCAAACTCCATTCTATATACATTGTACAAATTATGTACAAGACTTTCAATAAGCCTTTTTTCGTTTGACTAACATAGCTTTCATTGGAGGATGGTGTGTAATCACAACTTCATCTCATCTTTCACAACCTTTCCATCCTTCAAGGAAATGATGCGATCGGCATGAGAGGCTAAGGTCAGATCATGTGTCACCAGAATCAGCGTTGATTTCTGAGACCGGTTAAGCCCTAGAAGAAGATCGATAATGCGTTGTCCATTTTCGGTATCCAGGTTGCCGGTTGGTTCATCGGCCAGAAGAAGCGCGGGCCTTGTTATAGCCGCTCTGGCAATAGCAACCCGTTGCATCTCCCCGCCCGATAATTGAGAGGGATAATGATCTTCCCGACCGAGAAGCCCAACCTCTTTTAAAAGAGCAGAGGCTGTCTCCGTAGCATTCCGCTCTCGTTTTAACTCTAAAGGCACCAGCACATTCTCTAACGCCGTCAGCGTCGGAAGAAGATGAAAGAACTGGAAGATCAGGCCAATGCGGTCACGCCGAAAACGGGCAAGATCATCCTCATTCATTTTTGTAATGATTGTATCGTCAATTATAATCGATCCGGATGTCGCCTGATCCAGCCCGGCGATCAGTCCCAACAAGGTGGACTTGCCGCTGCCCGAAGGCCCTACAATCGCAACGCACTGACCCGTGGGGATTTCAAGATCAATCCGGTCCAACGCTGTGATTCCAGAGTCACTGCCCCCACCCTGTTTAAAAACCATTGTCAGATTAGAAATTTTGATCATTGTCTTATCCACCCCTTCCCGGCCTCCCCCTCGAGGGGGAGAGAAAGAGGGGGGGTGATTGCGCTATAAGGATTTCTATTATACACTAGGCGAAGAAAGATGAGGGAACCATTAAAACTGATTTTCTTTGTGAGCTTCTTCTTGTTTGCCAGTTGTCAGGAAAAAGCAACACCCTCCAATACCCCTCAAAAAATCGAGGAGGCTCATTCTATTGATCTAAAAAACACTGAAGAAAAGCAGGTGATTGTTGCGTTTGGAGACAGTCTTACTGCGGGGTATGAGGTTGCACCCCATGAGGCGTATCCTGCCATTTTAGAAAAAATCTTGATTAAGGAAGGATGGCCCTACCGGATCATTAATGCGGGAATTTCCGGAGATACGACGGCCGGGGGTGTGGAGAGGATTACGTTTGTGCTTCAGCATCAACCCAAGATTGTTATTCTGGAGTTAGGGGCCAACGACGGGTTGAGGGGACTGCCCCTTTCCCAAATAGAACAAAACCTCTCTATCATGATTGAGCAGCTTAAAAAAGCCGGTGTCACCGTTGTTTTGGCCGGAATGAAGATTCCTCCCAATTATGGTAAGCCTTATTCCAGCGGGTTTGAGCAAATTTATTCGACGCTGGTCGAGCGGTATCAGTTGACACTTATTCCGTTCTTTCTTGAGGGGGTGGCGGCGAACCCGTTTTTGACCCTACCCGATGGGCTGCATCCGACGGCAAAGGGATATGAAATCATCGCAGAGCAGGTCTATCTGATCTTAAAACCGCTCCTAAAAAAAGAAGGCAGTTAAAGCGGTCTCAACCAATACAGGCTTACCACTCGCGCAGTTTCAGGATGGTTTGGTATTCTTGCTCGGTGACCGGCTGGACGGAAAGACGACTGCCCTTTCTTAAGACCATCATTTCTTCTAAAGAGGGAATCTCCCTTAACCGATCAAGCGAAATAATCTCGCGGCAAGCCCGGACAAACTTCACATCCACCATAAACCAGGTGGGACGCGCAGAATTGCTTTTGGGATCGTAATGTTTATCCGTCGGGTCCCATGCCGTAAAATCGGGGTAGGAGGCTTTGACGACCTTGGCCTCCCCCGCAATACCGACCGGCTGGGTCACGCTATGATAAAAGAGAACGCCATCTCCGACTCGCATGTCATCACGCATGAAATTACGCGCCTGATAATTGCGCACCCCATCCCAACAGGTCACCCGATCAGCCTTTAAATCGGTAATTGAGTAGGCCGTTGGTTCCGACTTCATTAACCAGTATCGTCTTGCCATATACCCTTTCTTGATTGCCAACAGACTACTATTATGACAATTTAATTATGAAATATTTTTTTGTCATTCCGGAATGCCTCTGTCCGGAATCCAGCCTTTCTGAAGATTCTAGATTCCGGCTTAAACATTGCCGGTCGGGACGCCGACTGCGGAATGACGGCGTCCTGTTAGTAGTAGTTCACTGATACCGCACATTAAGCTGTCGGGCCGCCAAGGTCTCATCCACCCTTTTAATAACACAGGTATGCGGCGCCTGGATCACCTTCTCCGGGTCTTCTTTGATTTCTCCGCAAATCGCATGCATCGCCTTGGCAAATCTGTCCAGCGTTTCTTTTGATTCTGATTCCGGGGCCTCGATCATGAGGGCCTCTTCCACAATCAGGGGAAAGTTAATCGTTGGCGGATAAAAGCCATAATCCATCAGTCGTTTTGCAATATCCCACGCATGTACCCCCTGTGACTTAAATTGCTTGGCCGAGACCACAAATTCATGCATACACGGACGCGCGCCATAGGGGATGGCATAGTCCGCCTCAAGCTGTTTCTTCAGATAGTTGGCGTTCAAAATCGTGTTCCGGCTAATGTCCAAAAGCCCTTCGGCCCCTAACCTTCTAATGTAGGTATAGGCGCGCAGCAGGATGCCAAAATTACCATAGAAGCTGTGCACACGCCCCACCGCCGTTTTGCGATTCTTCTCAAATTGAAAACGGTCTCCCTGAGCAGTTGCTCTTCTCTCAATTAGGGGAAATGGAAGGAAAGGTGCAAGCGCCTGTTTCACCCCCACCGGCCCGGCCCCAGGTCCGCCGCCGCCATGCGGCGTGGAGAAGGTCTTGTGCAGATTAAAATGAACGATGTCAAAACCCATATCACCCGGACGGGTTAATCCCAACAAGGCATTCAGATTCGCGCCATCCAAATAGAGCAGGGCGCCGGCATCATGCACCCGACGGGCAATCTCCCCAATCCCCTTTTCAAAAAGACCCAGCGTGTTGGGATTGGTTAACATGATGGCCGCCGTATTTTGATCCAACACCTTGGCAAGGTCATCTTTATCAATTGTACCATCCGAATCAGTTCGCACGGTTTGGATCGTAAACCCTGCCAGGGCCGCGCTGGCCGGGTTGGTGCCGTGCGCCGAGTCCGGGATAATGACCTTGGTCCTCGCCCGACCTAATTTCCCTTGTGTCCGATGGTAGGCGCGAATAATCAACATCCCGACCAATTCCCCCTGCGCCCCTGCCGCCTGCTGCAACGAGACTTGATCCATGCCGGATATCTCCACCAGAAAATGCTGCAATTCATAGAGAAGTTTCAGCGCCCCCTGAACGGTCTCTGCAGGCTGTAACGGATGAATCCCCGCAAAGCCTTCATACCGTGCCACCTCTTCATGAATCTTGGGATTGTATTTCATCGTGCAGGAGCCTAATGGATAAAATCCAGTATCCACGCCATAATTTTGGTTGGAGAGCTTGGTGTAGTGTCGAATCAGGTCGTTCTCGCTGATCTCCGGCAGGGTTAAGGCCGATTGCCGTTGAAACGACGGGGGCAAGAGCGCGTTTATGGATTGGTCGGAGAGGCCCGCAGTGGGGAAGGTGACGCCCCTTCGTCCTGGAACCGATTTTTCAAAGATTACTTCAGACATGCTACAAACTCCTCAATCTCTTCACTGGTGTGTTTTTCGGTGACACAAATTAAAAGATGATTCTTTAATTCCGGGTAATGTTTTGCCAAATCAATTCCCCCCAGGATTCCCTTCCGTAGCAGTTTCTTTAGAAGACTTGCGGATGACATGGGCGTCTTTACGACAAACTCCTTGAAATAAACGGAAGAAAAGGGGCAGGTAAATCCGTCAATGGCCGTAATCTTCTCTTGTAACTGGTGGGCCTTTGTCAAACAAAGCAGGGCGACCTCCTTCAACCCGGCAGGCCCCAGGGTCGCAAGATAGACGGTGGCCGCCAGGGCATTTAAGGCCTGATTGGTACAGATACCGGAGGTTGCCCGTTCACGTTTAATGTGCTGCTCGCGGGTTTGGAGGGTCAGGCAGAAGGCGGGGCGTTGGTCTGCATCCACCGTTTTGCCTACAATCCTCCCCGGCATCTGACGAATAAAATCGCGGCGCGTAGCAAAGAAACCGACGTAGGGGCCGCCAAAGGAGATCGCATTTCCCATCGCCTGTCCCTCTCCAACGGCAATATCGGCCCCATACTCGCCCGGCGTCTTTAATAGGCCCAACGAGATTGGGTCTACCGCCATCACCAGCAACGCGCCTTGTCGGTGTGCCTCTTCTGCGATTTCTTCCACCGACTCCAATTGGCCCAGGAAGTTCGGATGTTGAATGAGAACTGCGGCGGTCTGGTCTCCGATCTGTTCGGTTAGCTTTAAGACCGATGTTCGCCCGGCGTCTATCGGGGCCTCTTTAATCTTGATCCCGGTGCCAGAAAGATAAGTCCGAACGACCTGTCGGTAATGCGGATGGATTGCGTCGGTCATGACGACCTCGTTCTTTTTTGTGATCCGAACGGACATCAAGGCTGCCTCGGCCAACGCCGAGGCCCCATCGTAGACCGAGGCATTAGACACCTCCATGCCGGTCAGATTACAAATTAAGCTCTGATATTCATAAATGGATTGGAGCAGCCCCTGGCTCATCTCCGCTTGATAAGGAGTATAGGCGGTATAAAACTCAGATCGGGAAAGAACAGCATCTACCGTGGTGGGAATGAAGTGATCGTAGCTACCTCCCCCCAGAAAGGAAAGGAGCGTTTTGTTTTTTCTGGAAAGATTGCGCATCTCACGGCGCAATTCCATCTGCGTCAGTGGCGCGGGAAGATTAAATAGACGATTCAGCCGAAACTCCTGGGGAATCTCTAACAGCGCATCAAACGATGCCACACCTATTTGTTGTAGCATAGCCGCCTCTTCCAGGGCGGTTTTGGGAATATATTCCATGTCGGTTCCTTACTTTTATTTTACTTTTTTGTAGAAGGGGGTTTTTACAATAACGCCGGCGGCCTCTCGGTCGCGGATCATGACAAAAATCTCGTTCCCAACTTCGGCATAACGAATATCCACATACCCCATCCCAATGCCGCGTTTCAGGCTGGGTGAAAAATTACCAGAGGTCACCTTCCCGACCTCTTTTTGGTCCGAATAGATCAGGCACCCATCCCTGGGCACACCGCCGACGGTCAACTCAAAACCGATCAGTTGTTGTGTCGGCTTTTGAGATTGTTTTTCTCGAAGTGATTTACTGCCGATAAACTCCTTTTTTAAATCGAGAAATTGGCTTAAGCCCGCCTCAACCGGGGTTATCTGCTCATTGATTTCGTGACCATACAGAGGATACCCCTTTTCAAGCCGAAGGGTGTCACGTGCTCCCAATCCAACCGGTTTGATACCAAGTGGACCTCCCGCTTCCATCAGGCCGTTCCATACCTTTTCTACGGCATGAGCGGGAACAATGATTTCATATCCCCTTTCGCCTGTATAGCCGGTTCGTGCAATCGTTGCCATGGCCCCGCGGGCAAAGACAAATTCCGTATCAATAAAGGTGCGAAGGGCAATCTCTTCCATCCCGAATGGGATTACCTGCAATAGAACATCCCATGACTTTGGCCCTTGTAACGCCAGTAACGCGGTCTCGTCCGTTACATCTTTTAATGTTGTGGAGGCGGGTAGATGGGAAGCAATCCAGGCAAAATCTTTGGCGCGGTTGGCGGCATTCACAATGATGAAGAATCGATCTGCTCCACGCTGATAGATGTAAATATCGTCAATGACCCCACCCGCTTCATTCAATAACATCGAGTATTGTGCCCCGCCCCGTTTTATTTTATTGAGAGGAGAGGGGACGATGTGGGACAAGGCGTTCTTAGCACCCGTACCGGATAATTCAAATCGGCCCATATGACTGATATCAAAAAGGCCCACGTCGTTTCGGACGGCATGATGTTCTTCTACCACGCCTGTATAAGAGAGCGGCATTTCCCATCCGGAGAAGGAGACAACTTTTGCCCCTAATTTCAGATGCAGGTCATATAACGGTGTTTTTTTCATGAACAAATTCCCATCGAGCGGGCGAAAAGTATCATATAGGTTACGGAAAGGTCAAGGAATCTTCAGGAAATTTCCTTTTCAGGAGAATGTACCTGAAGAGTGTAGCCGTAACAAGAGTGAGTAAAAGTTCGCTATGTTATTTGTGGGGTTTTATCTAATCCGACGAGCGGAAGCGAATAGACAGCTCCCGTTGGGAGGGACGTTGCTTGCGGCGCTTGGAATCCTCATGTACACTGCGACCATTACGGTTCCTGTGCGTAGTAGCCCTTGCATTTGAACCGCTCGCTACGGTTTTTAGAGGTGCCCATAAAAAAATTTACAGATGATGATGGAAATGTCTGGCCTATAGGAGTGTAGGCGCGCCGTGCCTCCTACAAAACCCCTTTGGGAGGGAGAAGCCTTTCGATAAGGGCTTTGAGAAACAAGAGTTCATCCTTCTGGGTTTCCAATGACGTTTCTATCTGCGCCAGCCGGGCCTGATGAACCCAGAGTATCCGCCCCATTGCGCCTAGAATAAAAAGGGCAATCGTCATGAAAAGCCCGAACATCCACTGCAAGGTGTCAAATCGCTTATTCATATCGTCAAACCGCTTATTCATATCATTAAACCGCTGGTTTATATCGTCAAACCGCTGGTTCATATCGTCAAATCGGCGATTCATAGAGGTCTGCAAGTCGTCAATCCGTTTATTCAGGGCCTGTTGACCGGCCTCTAATCTTGCAAGGCTTTCAATAATCTCCCGGTCACTGATTCGGGGGGCAACCTCAACGGCATAAGCCGGCGTCAAAATAGATAAGGCAGATAGGATCACCAAAAAGGCCAACGTCTTTTTCATAGTGTCATTGTGAAACAGATTGCGCTTACGTGTCAACCGCAGGGTGGAATTGTGTCGAAAAGGATTAAGCGTACCCTTTTTTATACCTGTTGTCGCACATCCTCCGAGGCAATTTCCACAGGAACGGTTTGAGGGGCAGACACGACCACCCGCTTCCGGGTTCGTCGAAAGATATTAAGAATCACCCCCAATCCCATAATTCCTCCACCATACCAGACCCAGAGCACCAGCGGATTATGTAGGGCACGCACCCGCGCCCAGGAGCCGTCGGGTGCAACCTCCGGAATCGTTACAAAAAGATGACCGGTATAAATCTGATGAATCGCAGCCTCCGTTGTGGGTGTTTGTGATACCTCGTAAATACGCTTCTGAGGGCGTAACTCTGTGATCAACGTCTTGTCACGCATAATCTCAAAGTGGGCCTCATGACCCGCCCAGTTTCCTCCCGTTGTCGGATAGAGTTTAAGCAGTTTGAAGTCATATTGATTTAGGGAAATTACATCACCCGGCTTCATAATCTCCATCTTCTCCGCCTGAAACAGCGTGGAGGCGACAATCCCCACCGTCATCACCAGCACGCCCACATGCGTTAATATCCCCGCCGTCTTTCTGGGGTTTTGTTTCAACCCTCGTACGATCCCGGTCATCAAGCCCGTCTGCTCCCGATCGGCCCACATCTTCCCCAGATTCACGTAATCCTGAATAATCGCCGTGCCCGTAAAAAACGTGACCGATAATGCCGAAAGGGCATATCCATCACGAATACCGATCAGATAGAAAGTAGGAAGCGAACAAAATGCCACGGTTAACGGCAGCGTAAAAATATCTTTAAGCGCGCTCACCGAACATTTACGCCAGGGGATATAGGGTCCAATCCCCATCAGAAGGATAATCCCCCAGGCAACCGGCATAAACACCGCGTTGTAATAAGGCGGCCCCACCGAGACCTTCTGGAATTCCATCACCTCCACAAAAAGGGGATACAGCGTGCCAATAAAAACGATAATAAAGGCAATGATAAAAAAAAGATTGTTGTAAAGAAACGCCGCCTCCTTGGAGAGAATCGATTCCATCTCCACGCGGCTCTTTAATTTCTGGGAGCGTGCGATCAACATCCCAAAAGAAAGGATCAGCATGAAGGTGAGGAAGGCCAGAATATAGACCCCCCGGCCGGGATCATTGGCAAAGGAGTGAACGGAGGAGAGGATGCCGCTGCGCACCAGAAAGGTTCCGATGAGCGAAAGTGAAAAGGCCAAAATAATTAGAAACAGGTTCCAGACCAGAAACATCTTTCGGGACTCCTGCACCATGACGGAATGCAGAAACGCCGTTGCCACCAGCCACGGCATGAACGAGGCGTTTTCAACCGGATCCCAGCCCCAGTACCCGCCCCATCCCAATTCGTAATAGGCCCAGTATCCTCCCATCAAAATCCCCGTGGTCAACGCGAGCCAGGCAAACAGGGTCCATCGCTGCGTGGTCTTAATCCACTCCTCGGAAAGCCGCCCGGAGAAGAGCGCGGACATGGCAAAAGAATACGGAATGGACAAGCCGACATATCCCAGATAAAGCATCGGGGGATGAATCACCATCGCGGGGTCTTGCAGGAGGGGATTGAGGTCCTTGCCATCGGGCGGAATAAACGGGGTGCGCTCAAACGGGTTCGATAAGAAGAGAATCAGCATCAGGAATCCGGTGAGGAGCGTCGATTCAGTAAAGATCAGATACGGCATGACCGCCGGTTGGGTCTTCCAGTGAATCAGAACGGCCAACATGCAGAAGAGGGAGAGTACCCATGCCCAGAGCAGCAGCGAGCCTTCATGGCCTCCCCACAAACCGGCCACCTTGTAAAAAATCGGGAGCTTACTATTCGAAGCGCCATAGACGTATTTCACGGAATAGTCCTGTGTCACAAACGAGTAGATCATGGCTGCCATGCCGATCGTGATCAGGAAGAAATTTAATGTGACGGCCTGTCGGCCCACGGAGACCCAAACCCCGTTTCGGGTGCTTAGCCCTACCCAGGGGGTCGCCATGCCGACGATGGCGAGTACCAGTGCGGTTATGGTAGCAAAATGTCCAAATTCAAGAATCAATGATGGCTCCTTATTGTAGTTTCGATTTTTTCCTCAATTGCATGGCTTTGGTGCTTAGCTCTGAAACAGACCTGTCCACCCAAAGCGTCCTTTGCCACTTCGTGTAATCAAACGGTTCTCTCATGACTAACGAAATGAACCTCTCCGCTTCGACCTCTCCTAGGGTATTGATAAGCGCTTCAACCCCTTTCACTTTTATTTCTGTATCCGTAATCATTTTGTTACCTCCTTTATAAAAGAGATGGGGTCGCTCACCTTAATTTCCCTAATGCCGGATGCTTTCTTGATCAATTCGTCATCCGTTGTTAAAAGGTATTCGCATTGCATGGAGATTGCACAGGCTAAATGGATAGAATCTTTGCTTTTGATTCCCATAGGGTAAAACTTCTCGGCTATTTTAACAATTTCCTTCGTCTCGTCTGTATCAGCAGAAGCGTGGTTCTTCCAGCCTCGGATGGCGAGTCTTCTTTGTTCAAATGGATTTGCCTCATTTTCAAAATCTAAAATGTAAGACCATGTGAGGTCAATTTCTTTTTGTAGAATGCGTTGTTGAATGTTTAACTTGGCTTCCGTTTCAAGCTGAATGCGAAGTTGCTTCTGGTCGTCAAAAGGACGATTGAAACAACTAATATCAAGGTATATTTTCATCTGGCAAATTGCAATTTTTATGGTACGGCTCACTCTTCAGGAATTATGGAAGGGTGACGCCAATTCCAGATTATTTTTTTAGGTGAATGGTTTAGAAGGTTAGAATTAACTTTATTAGATATATCCTGTTCCACTGTTGTTAAATTATGCCGTAACTCTTCAATGTCGATCTGGTCCAAAGTAAAATAGAATTTTTTATCCTCTAAAATTAGTTTTCTTGGTGACTCCATATGAAATGTCAAAGTATATTTTCCATGTTTCCACCAAAAGGCCTCCATGTGGGCCTTTACAAAATCTTTAAACTGCTTACTTTGGAGCGTCTTATTGACAAAATCAGGATCATTTTCTTTCAAGAATCTGAAGTGGGTGAGTAATTCCGTAAAGAGTTTGTTAGTTGTCTGATCAAATTTGGGTTCTTGAAATCGTACGAATTTCTCTAAAAGAATGTCAGTTCCGATCTTGAATGCAATGGGTGTTTGATCCTTTGAAACAACCTGACGGTTACCTTCTTCATCTGTAATTTCACTGAAGATTTCTTTCATACCCACCCACCTAAATTCATGTTGGTCTCCGTCTTCGTGGGTTAGGCGAATCCTAAATTCATTGACTATTGCGTCACGGCGATCGGAAGAGAACGCAAGACGTATATTCAATATGGGCCCTAAGGCGGTAAATCCCAATTCAGCACTCCGCGCCGGGATGATAGTAACATGGGGTGTTGCAAAATAGCGGTACAACCATGTGCCGATTTGAGGCAACCAAGCTGCTGCACCAATGTAAGCTGCTATTTCTTCCGGTCTCATTTATTACCGCACACACTAACTAACTTAGTAGGAGTAAGCCTTGGGAGCTTAGGCAACTTGAATCTCTAGGGTGGTCGTCAGAATTTCCTTGCTCATTGATTCTTTAATTTCTTCTTCTGATAAGGTCTCTAAATAAAGTTCAATAGCTTCTTTTACATTTGCCATGACTTCATCTATGGTGTCTCCCTGAGTCTGGTACCCTTCAAGGTCAGGGGCGTAGGCATAATACCCATACCCATCTTTTTCAATAACGATGCTGACTTTGTATGACATCTTAATCCCTCCAACTTTTATGCTTCCCTGCAACTATATTTAGCCCTTTAAAATGCTACTCACCCCTCCTTGGCCAAGCGGTTGGGGTGGTTTGAAATTCTATTAATTTTAGACAGTATTCTTCTTCAATCCCAATTCGGAAGCAACAAGATCAAACGGGCGTCCCCGCTTATTCCGTGGGTCAGACTTAGCCTCTCGGAGCGCAATAAGATCATGATAGTCCTCCAACTCCTTCTGAAGACGAAGAAAGTCTTTGTACGAGATCACTACGAACTCTTTTTTGCCCTGTTTCTCAATAATTTGAGCTTTCATACCTTACCTGTAGGCCTCTTTTCTATGACGAATCCGATAGATTATAACAGTATCAGCCGATATTTCAAAAAGGACCCGGTAATCCCCCACGCGAAGACGATACTCAGGAGTATAATTTGTCAATCTTTTGATATTGCCTTTCAGACCCTGTTCCAATGCAAAAATGGCGTCTGCAATATGCTGTGCTTCGGATTTAGGAATTGAAGACAAATCCTTTTCAGCGCGTCGGCGAATCTCAATTTTATAGAACACTGTCTGTTACAACCTAAAGTCTACCACGATCCAAACCCCGTTTCGCGTGCCCAAGCCAACCCACGGGGTCGCCATGTTGACCATAGCGATAACCAATGCGATGATAGCGGCAAAATGTCCAAATTCAAGAACCAATGATGTCTCCTTATCTTCTTTTCTACGCTAAAAATACGGTGGGTGGGGGTTCTACAATCCATTGAGGGAGGCCCACATAGATCAGGCCGTCATTTTGGTCACTTCATATTTAACGGGTAGCAGTCTTTCCAGGGCAATATGTTTTGAGGCATCGAGAATCTCAATGCCAACAATCCGGTCCCCCTCTCCGATGTCCAGTACAATATCTTCTGCAACACGCCTGTTTAATAGGTTTTGTTTGGTATCATCCAGGCGAATATAAAGAAGGTCTGTCCTGTCATCGTATAAAATGTTCATCTTACCTCTCCCATTTTCCATAAAATACATAGACCGTCACAGTGACTATAAACCCTTCATCGATAGTATAAAATACTTCCACCCTTTTTAGCTCTAATATTGACCTCGTAGGTTTTGTTTGAAGTCATAGACCTTGGCTTTTCCCTTTCGTTTATACTTGGCAGGAATCATCATGCCCGTCTGAATAACATCCTTAATCTCATCTTGATTAGTTCCTCTCTCCTCTGCCCTAGCTAATGTGTGTGGATCAATTTGGATATTCATTTGCTTTGCAAATGACATACTCTTGAGGGGTAAGCCTTGGGAACTTAGGCAACTTGAACCTCTAAGGTGGTTGTCAGGATTTCCTTGCTCATTGCTTGTTTCATTTCCTCTCCTGATAAGGTCTCTAAATAAAGCTCAATAGCTTCTTTTATGTTTACCATGACTTCGTCTATGGTGTCTCCCTGCGTTTGACATCCTTCAAGGTCGGGCGCATAGGCATAATACCCATACGCATCCTTTTCAATAACGATGCTGACTTTGTATGACATCTTCCTTCCTCCAGCTTTTATGCTTCCTTACAGCTATATTTAGTCCTTTTAAGTGCTTCTCACCCTTCCTTGGCTGAGGGGTTGGGATGGTTTAAATTCTATTAATTTTAGGCAGTATTTTTCTTCAATCCCAATTCGGAAGCAACTAGATCAAACGGGCGTCCCCGCTTATTCCGTGGGTCAGACTTAGCCTCTCGGAGCGCAATGAGATCATGGTAGTCCTCCAATTCCTTCTGAAGACGAAGAAAGTCTTTGTACGAGATCACTACGAACTCTTTTTTGCCCTGTTTCTCAATAATTTGAGCTTTCATACATTACTTGTAAGACTCTTTTCTATGACAAATCCGATAGATTATCACAGTATCAGTCGATATTTCAAAAAGGACCCGGTAATTCCCTACGCGAAGACGATACTCATGGGTGTAATTTGTCAATTTTTTGATATTTCCTTTCAGACCCTGTTCCAATGCAAAAATGGCGTCTGCAATATGCTGTGCTTCGGATTTAGGAATTGAAGACAAATCCTTTTCAGCGCGTCGGCGAATTTCAATTTTATAGAGCACTGTTTGTTACAGCCTAAAGTCTACCGCAATCCAAACCCCACTTTGTGTTCCCAAACGAACCCTTTTATAAAACCATGTTATATGATGTGGTTGAAAGTAGGCAAGAAAAGAGGCATCCCTTTACTTTTGCCATTTTTGAAGGGCAGTCTCCTCAAAAAACCGGACGAACATTTTTATTCCCCCTTCGGCTTGTCGCCAATCGAAATTCTCGTTGGGCGCATGATAGCCATGTTCCGGCAGACTTAAACCCAGAAAGGTGACAGGGACAGGCGCTCCATTTACTTTCAGATATTTTTGCAGGGTGGGTAAGGCGCCAATCGAGCCGCCTTCACGTATCCGCACGGGCATACGGCCAAACCCCGCTTGCATCGCCTTCTCTGCCATCTCCATCAAGGGACCAGAGGTTACGCCTTTAAAGGGAGAAAGCGTGGCGTTTTTTTTGACCGTAATATCTGTATTAATTGATTTGAGGTGTTTTTTTAAAAGATGAAAGATTTCATTCGGGTCTTGGTCGGGAACCAGACGCATACTGATTTTGGCCTCGGCTGTCTGGGGCACAATGGTCTTAACACCTGCGCTCATGTGGCCTCCAACGATACCGTGCATTTCAAATGTCGGTTCGGCCCAGATACGCCGCATCAGATCAAGACGGTCGCGGCTTCGCATAGAGTGGAACTTGTGATCCCGCTTAAATCGGGACACCGAAAAGCCGCATTGCTCAAAGTCCGCCAGTTCTTTTTTAGTAGGGGGCTTTGCCTTTTTATAAAATCCGGGAATTAAGACCTCTCCGGTACGTGGGTTATGCAGGCGACAAACCGCGTCACATAGCTCACCAATGGCGTTTCGGGCTACGCCGCCTGTGAGACCGGAATGGCGATCTTCCTGGCCGGTTTTAAGGCGTAAGATAACACACAAAAGACCCCGAAGCCCTGTTGAAATAACCGGCTGCCGCGCCGATATCCATATGGTGTCGGAGACGACAATGCCATCGGTTTTTAAATCCGATTTTTTTGTTTTAACAAACGATTCAAAGTTTCGGCTCCCAACCTCTTCTTCCATCTCCCAAATAAACCGGATATTCAGGGGGATTTTCTCTTGCGCCGCGAAAGAAGCGGCAAGGAACGCAGTGAGCGCAGGGCCTTTATCGTCGGTCGCGCCTCGTCCAAAATAACGATCCTTATCAATACGCAGGGTAAAAGGGTCCGAAGTCCATGACGATTCCGTGGCCGGTTGCACATCCAAATGGTTATAGACGGTAATGGTTGGATTATTTGGACTGGTATGGAAAAGGCCCACCACAACGGGGTTGCCATTGGTGGGAACAATTTTCGCCGTGCCTCCAGAAGTTTGAAAGAGGTTTTGGGCGTATTCCGCCATTTGGGTAAAGACGGACGGGTAAGGGGGATCAGCGCTCACCGTGGGAATCGCAACCATCTTGGAGAGGCCTGTGACAAAACGCTCCTTGTTGTCCTCGATAAAGCGGTTTAAACGGATGGAATCTTGTCCCTGTAGTGGAGGAGCTATCGATGGCATCGGCGTTATGGAATCTCGATATGAATATCCGAACCTTCTATCACAACCCTATATGTTTCCACGCCTCTGGGCGCGGGTGGCCCGTCGGCTTCGCCCGTTTTGATATTGAAGTTGGCCATGTGCCAGGGGCAAGTAACAATATCACCATTAATTTCACCTTCCGAAAGCGGGCCGCCGCGATGCGTACAGGTATCGCTAATGGCATAAAACGTGCCGTTTAAATTAAATACGGCAATCTTCTTTCCATTCAGATCAACCTGCTTTGCCGTTCCGGGTGCAATCTCTTTTGTTTCCGCTACTTTTATACTTGCCATAGAATAAACTCCTTTCTTGTGCTTACCCTGTTCTCCGGCTCATTCAACCCCTACCTGAACAAAGTTCTCATGCAACCCAAAGGCTATGCGCTGCGTATTTGAGTACCACATCAACCTGCTCACGCGCAACACCATCCCTCTCTCTGGTGCTGTCGCCAAGGCCAAAACCTGCCTTTCAAACTCACCGACGGACCCCGAACCTCAACCGGGAAACCGCCCATCGTAGTCATTTAAAATCTCGTTGATCTCAGCCTCGATGGCGGGATGGTACTCCCCCCTCATCGGCGAAGCCTTGTCATCAACTACTCATGGGTTAACGAGCGCCCCCCCTGTTTCCCACTGACGATCTCGCCTTATTGCAACGGCCTCGGCATCATTGTCACCACAGGAATCTCGAATAAGTCCACTCAGCTCTCCCACAATAACTCCGCCAAGATCGCTTGTTCCTGCTGTGGTGGTAGACGCAGGGCCTTGGTTGCAATTTGATCAATACGTACAGATGTATTATAGTCCCTCAGACTTCCTAAAGGAAGAGGCCACCCATTTCCTCATCAGAAATCTGCCCGAACGCAACACAGACAATATCAGGTTATGTTTGCTATAATACGGCCACATATCTATATGTCAGGTTCATTTGTAGAAAAAAAGTGGCAAACCAATATGGGCAAGGTGGCCTTTGCAAAGGGGTTTCCGGGCCGTCTGACTACATGGGAATCAGCAATCGGAAAAGCCATCGAGAAGGTCATCTCTTTTGAGAAAGGCCGGATCGGAATGGTGGTTTTCTCGGATGGGACGTTTATTACGATTCCATCACCAGACCCCCAACCGGCCGATTTAATCCGACTGCTGCTTTTGGCTAAACCTGATCTGGTGCAATTTTGGAAAGAGGCGTTTGATGATCTGGATCAATGGATTGCAATGGATCGTGAGATGCAGCGAAAGGCGCGACTGCAAAATATTATCGGGGCCATCGAAAATAATATGCCCCACATCCCGGAATTAAAAGAGGCGTTAGAGGGGGTACTAAGAAAGTTTCCAGAAAACAGTACCCCATAGAAGCATCTTTAAAAGTCACTGGATTCCGGCTTAAACATTGCCGGAATGACGGCAACGTGATGTTTAAATGGTGAGACCTAATTCTATACCAAGCACACCACCCCTCCCTACTGCACTTGTAACGTCTTGAGAAGGTCTTTTTTCGGTAGGACGACACCTGCTTCCTTCATTTCGATGGGCATATAATCCTCCGAGTGCTTTGCCATAATCATCTTGGAATGGAATGTTCGATCGGCATCCCAGAACCCCTCTACCACTGCGCCCTGGCCCTCTTTGAATAAATCCGGGGGAATCCCTTCGTAATCTACCAGAATGGTTTCCTTGCCGTCAGTCAGCGAAAAGCGCATCTGAAGGGTATTGGGCGTCATCTTGACGCTTTCTGCCACAACCATTCCGGCGACTCGAATCTTTTTCTTGTGATAATCCGGGGATAATACCACCACCTCGGAAGGTGTAAAAAAATAGACAAGATTCTCGCCAAATTTACCAAAGATCAAATAACCAATCCCCAGCAAAATCACCACAACACTAATAAAAATTCCACTCCTTTTTTTATTCATTATTGCCTTAATGCTCCTTTAAATCCATCCCCCCTGCCTCCTCTTGAGGGAAAGAGAGAAGGGGGCCGTTATTCTCCTTCACGGAGAACCGGTTGATAACCCCTTTCGTCCTTAATCTGGAGCGAAGTAATAATCATGCTCCGTTCCATAAAAAATAAAAACAGCCCCAACGGAATCAACGTGAGAAGATAGGCCGCCGTAACAAAATGAAAGTTCGGAACCAGCGAGAATTTTTGGGCCGATAATTCCATCTTGCCGGTATCCCATATTCCATGAATGACCAGCACCTTCATCTCACGCAGGTTCTCATAAGGCTTTCCCTGATGGCGCACGACAATAGAGGTCTCCCCTCCAGACGCACTGGAAATCTCAAACGTTGCCCCCTCTGCATTGGCCTGTAACGTTCCCGCCTTTACCCGTCCCAACACCCGAATCACCCCCTCCGGCCGTGCTATCATGAGCTGCTCCGGCGTCATGGCATACACCTCTTTGTAATAACGAACAACGGCCAGTCCAATTATGATACAAAGCAGGAGTAGGATCACACCCCATCGGATATTGATTTTCTTGAGGGACGCTCGTTCGCCTAGCTTCATGATAGGTCATCCCGCAGGCGGCGTTCCGGCTCGCTTAATAAGCCACCCTGTTTTGCCTCAAGAAGATGGCGCAGATAAAGCATTTGTGTTCGAATCGCCAACATATAAATAAAAAGAAGCGACATCCCAATGGACATGAGAATAAGCGGCGTCCGAATCTCAGGGGAGATGCTGATACCGCGCACAGAAATGGACATCGGCTGATGCAGTGTTCGCCACCACTCCACTGAGAAATAAACAATCGGCAGGTCAATAAAACCGATAATGGCCAAGACAGCCGCATAAGTGGCCTCTTTTCGTGGATCATCAATCAAGGCTCGGAGCATTACATACCCGATCAGAATCAACAACAAAATGGCAAAGGAGACCAGCCGGGGGTCCCATGTCCACCAGGTATTCCAGGTGGGTTTCGCCCAGATCGACCCCGTGACAAGAGCCACAAGTGTAAAGAAAACACCCACACCTGCTGCGGCATGGCAGAGATTGTCAACGACGGGGTCTTTCTTCCAGAGGTAAAAGAGCGACCCCAGAAAGAGCGTTGTATAGGCCAATAATGCACATTTTGCAAAGGGAACATGGACGTACATAATCCGAACCACCTCGCCCTGATAGTAGTCCGGAGGAGAGGCGATCAGCCCCATGTACAGCCCCGCAAAGATAAAGAGGGCGGCACAAAAACCGATCTTCTCTTCAAACCGTCGTAATATTTTTATTAGTTTATGCATTACCGTAACCAGACTCTCTATGGGTGACATCTACGTTTTTTGCGTAGATAATTTTCGTGTAATGACATCCACATGCACAGACCGACCGCAGGCGGCGTCCCGCCCAACGGGAGTGCTCCGCTCGCCTCCGCCCGTCGGCGGATCAATCATCCAGAATAAACTCAAACATCCAGAACGAGGCGATGGTCAGAACCAGGTCGAAGATCATTAAAAGCTCGATCCAATGGCGATAGAAAGAAAAAGGATCGCCAGAAAGCACGCCCTGCGTTGATTCAACGGCGCTGATAAAAACCGGTGCGGCCAGGGGGAATAACAACAATGGAAACATCACCTCCCTGGCTCGAATCTGCACGGTTAATGCAGAAAAGAGGGTTCCCAAGGCACAAAGGCCTACCGTTGCAGCCGTCATTACAAATAAAAGGGGCAACAATTTATCCAAAATATCCAGATTAAAAAAGACAATAAACAGGGGAACCAGAATCAGTTCCACCATCAGCATAAGGCAAAGGTTGCCAATCAATTTCCCCAGATAGATGGCCCCTTTGGGGACCGGGGCAATCCGCAGATAGGAAAGACAGTCGTTGCTGGTTTCCGACAAGAACGACTTTCCTAGCCCCAGCACCGATGTAAAACCAAATGCCACCCAGATAAGCCCAGGCATCAGGGCCAGCGTCATATCCCGATCCATTGAAAAGCTAAAGCTGAAAATGAGAATGACATTGAACGCGAAAAAAAACAAGGAGGAGATATTTTCACGGCTTCTCATCTCGGAGAGCAGGTCTTTCCAGACGATCCACTTAATGATATTAAAATAGGGCATACCCCAATTCCTTGACCGGAATCTCCCGTAACGTCTTATTATGTAAAATACCGGCGTGGCTTGCCACTTCGGCGGCCTTTGCACGATCATGGCTGCTCATCAAAACGGCCGTTCCTTTTTTAAGAAACTCACGAATACAATCGTTCATCATCTCCATCCCTTTTTCGTCGAGTGAGACGTAGGGTTCATCCAAGAGCAGAAGATTGGGGTTGGCCAAAAGCGCCTTGGCTAGGGCCAAACGCCTTTGCATCCCAGCCGATAAATACCGGCTCTTTTGTAACGCAAACGGGCCAATACCGACACGATCCAACACATCCCTGATCATGCTGAATGACGGCGTCTCTCCACGAAGTCCCATCGTAAATTCAATATTCTCTGTAACTGTTAAGTCATCGTAAAGAAAAGTGCCATGCCCAATAAAAAAGAGGTAACGCCGCGCCTCCTCCCGACTCTGCTGGGTGTCCTTCCCCATGATCTCGATGGTCCCCGATGTCGGTTTGAGAAGTGTCGCCAGAATTTTCATGAGGGTTGTCTTGCCCGCTCCATTGGGGCCAAACAGGACATAACAATCGCCCGGATTTAACGTCAAGGAAACATCCTTTAATACCTTATGATATCGGTATGTATGGCTGATCTGGTATCCGAGAAGAGAAACCATGAGAAGGCTCAAACGTCATTCCCGAATACTTCTATCGGGAATCCAGCGGTTTGCTCCCAACGGCTCTGGATTCCGGCCTAAAGATTGCCGGAATGACGTTTAAAAAATGCAACATGTCTGGCACAGGCTTAGTCGGGTGCGGTCAAATCCATGTTTTTAAAATAGAGAGGAACAACCCTTTTTAATGGTCCACGAGTTCTTTGAGTTCCTTCCCCGCTTTAAAGAAGGGAACTTTCTTCTCGGGAACAAGGACCTTCATTCCTGTCTTTGGATTTCGACCCTCTCGCTTTTTCCTGCTCCGTAAACGGAAACTCCCAAAACCCCGAATTTCGACCTTATCGCCGTCCTTCAAGGCGTCTTTAATAATCTTTAAAATTTCCTTTACAACCACTTCAATCTCATCCTTCTTGAGTAGGGTGTATCGAAGTGACAGTTTTTCAATAAGTCCGGAGCGTGTCATATTAGAAGGATAAGAGATAGTGAAAGCCCATGGGCGAAAACGAAAAAGGGTTGCCTAAAAATTTACTCTGCAATGTCTCAAAAAAAGAAAAACCACGTTGCATTTCAATAATCTTTGGTTTCCCCTCGATACCGGCCAGTTGCGCGGTCTTTTCAACGGCGTCCTCAAGGTTGCCCAATCCATCCACGAGACCGACTTCCTTGGCCTGACGTCCCGTAAAAACACGCCCATCCGCCAAACTCTTTACCCCTTCAATTTCGAGTGAGCGCCCCTCCGCTACGGCTTCGATAAATTGATCGTGGATATCATCCGAGACATTTTGCAATAGGAGTCTTTCTTCTTCTGTCATCTCGCGGAGAGGAGATCCCACGTCCTTATTTTTTCCCGACTTGATCACGACGCTCTGAATCCCGATTTTCTTAAGCAGTCCCTCGATATTGGATAGTTCCATAATCACGCCGAGGCTTCCCGTCAGCGTTCCGGGATTGGCCATAATAAAATCGGAGGCCGCGGCAATATAATATCCCCCGGAGGCGGCAACCGTGCCCATAGAGGTCACAATTTTTTTTGCCCCTGATTTTCGAATCTTTAAAACGGTATCATAAATCTCCTGCGAGGGAACGACGGCGCCGCCGGGGCTATCAATTCGAAGCAGAATAGCCTTGATACGGTCATTATCCCGATACTGAGTCAGAAGATCAGTAACCTCTTTGGCATCGGTAATGATCCCTTCAATTCGAATGAGGGCGATTTGATCCCCGCTGCCATCGAAATCGGGGTTAAACCCAACGCGGGCCATCCAGAACATAAAGACAAAAAAGAGGGCCGAGAAAATCAGGAAGTAAAAGCTACCCATGAGGAGTGTTTTTCGTTCCATCGTGCTTTAGTCTTGTTACTGATCTACGTCTCGGAGTGAAAGGGCTATCTTCCGTTCCACAGAATCAAGGCGAATGACGCGTGCGTGAACCGTTTTGCCTACCGGATAGTGATCCGCTCCCCCATCGACCTCACTGACATGAACCAACCCCTCGATTCCTTCTTCAAGTTCCACAAAAAAGCCGAAGTCGGTCTGTTTAGTAATTACGCCCTGTACAGAGGTTCCAATGGGAAGCCGGGTGGAAATATCCTGCCAGGGATCGGTCGTTAACTGTTTGTAGCCTAGTGAAATACGTCCCTTTTCCCGATCCACCTTCAGAATAACGGCCTCAACGTCCTGACCCTTTTTAAAGACGTCAGAGGGGTGCTTAATATGGCGCGTCCACGAAATGTCGGAGACATGAATCAATCCGTCGACCCGTTCATCCAGGCCGACAAAAACACCAAAATCGGTAATACTTTTGACCTTACCGGAAATCGAGGTTCCGGGGGGATATTTCTCCTCCATCTGATCCCACGGATTGG
>SBBA01000223.1 GCA_005239925.1 Candidatus Troglogloeales bacterium
GATTCCGATGAGGGCATCTGGAACGCGGGAAAGGAGGGGGCCAATTCGGGCTATCGTCCACGAAACAAGGAGGGGTACTTCCCCGTTTCACCCGTGGACAGTCAGGATGATATTCGCGCCGAGATGGTCCGTGAGATGGAAAAGGCGGGCATCATCATTGAAAAGCAGCATCATGAGGTTGCCACCGCAGGACAGGCCGAAATTGATATGCGTTTCGATTCGCTCGTTAAAATGGCCGACAATATCATGACCTATAAATATATCGTCAAGAATGTCGCAAAGAAATATAACAAGACGGCAACGTTCATGCCCAAGCCCATGTTTGGCGATAACGGTTCCGGTATGCACACCCATCAAAGTATCTGGAAAGAGGGGAAGCCACTTTTCGCGGGCGACGAATATGCCGGTATCAGTCAGCTCTGCCTTTATTACATCGGTGGGATATTAAAACATGCCCATGCCCTGGCCGCGTTTACCAATCCAACCACCAATTCGTACAAGCGGTTGACCCCTGGTTTTGAGGCGCCGGTGAATCTCGCCTATTCGAGCCGGAATCGGAGTGCCAGCATTCGCATTCCGATGTATTTTAATAATCCCAAGGCAAAACGCATTGAGGTGCGTTTCCCAGATCCGACCTGCAATCCCTACTTGGCCTTTAGCGCGATGTTAATGGCGGGATTAGATGGGATTGAAAACAAGATTGATCCGGGTCCCGCAACCGACACGAACCTCTATGAGTTAAGCGCAGAAGAAGCAAGGAATGTCCCTACCATGCCAGGAAGCCTGGATCAGGCCTTGGCAGCGTTAGAGAACGATCACGCCTTCTTGTTAAAAGGCGGCGTCTTCACGCAAGATATCATTCAGACGTGGCTCGATTATAAGAAGTCAAAAGAGGTGGATGCGATGCGGCTAAGACCCCATCCGTATGAGTTCTTCCTCTACTACGATGCGTAATCTTGCTCCACCTGTGCTTCGCAGTCGGTTAAGACGCCGACTGCGAAGCGCTTCGTTTGAACAGAGATTAATCAAGGAAGAAATCATGAATCAATCAACAAAATGGGTCATCGGTCTAATCGTCCTTGTGGCGCTTATCATTGGCCATTTTTGGGTAAACGGCCCGAAGAGTCCCGCCCCGACTGAAACAGCAACTGCACCGGTAACGGAACCCATCAAGATCGGATTCATTGGCCCCCTTACGGGTGACGCATCTTCCATTGGGGCCATCAACAAAGCGGCCGCCGAGGTCGCCGTCGAGGAAGTAAATGCAGCCGGTGGCGTCAATGGGCGCCCCATCGAAATGATTTATGAAGACGGACAGTGCAACGCGAAGACGGCCACAAATGCTGCCAATAAACTGATCAATGTAGATAAAGTGCCTGCCATTATCGGGGGATTTTGCTCTACCGAGACGGCGGCCTTTGGCCCCATGGCCATGCAAAATAAGGTGGTCGCGTTCTCGTATGGTTCGTCTGCGCCATCCCTCTCCAAATTGGGCCAATACTTCTTCAGGAGCTACCCCTCCGATGCGTTTCAAGGGAAATTTGCCGCCGAGTATGCCTACAACACGATGGGCGCGCGAAAGGTGGCCATTGTCTACCATATCAGTGAGTGGGGTACCGGAATAAAGGAGGTATTCGAGGCCCGGTTTAAGGAGTTAGGGGGGGAAGTTCTCTCCTCGGAGGGCACACCCCAGGAATCCCGTGACTATCGTACCATCATGAGTAAGGTGAAGGGGCTGGCTGTTGATCTTATTTATATGCCCGCCTATACCGATGGAAGCATTGTTGCCTTAAAACAGGCGCAGGAGCTAGGGATCAAGACAAAGTTTTTGGGGGCCGATGCCTGGAGTGATCCTAAAATGCAACGGGAAGTCAGCGGTAAGGGCGATTTTATCTTTACTGCCCCGATGGATGTCTCTCCCGAGGATTTCAGGCAAAAGATAGAGGCCAAAACAGGAGGCAAGGATGTGCCCGTGGGAACGTCCAATGCGTACGATAACGTCAAAATGCTTACCGAGGTGATGAAAAAGGTCGGTACCGATACCAGTAAGATCGAACAGGAATTGCGTCAAATCAAATACGATGGCGTCTCCGGACATATTGAATTTGATGCCAATGGCGATGTAACGGCTGCAAACTATTCCGTAAGCCGAATTCAAGATGGAACGGCCGTCAAGATAGAATAACTCCTTCTGTTATAGATGATTTATTGAAATTTGCAAAAGATCGGTTTCATATTGAAGTTCCGATATTCAGTCTTATCGAAAGAGTATAACAAACCCATGCGGATACCCTTTTATCACCCTTGACCCCTGTCCCCCTAACCACTTACAATCCTGATTGTGTCTAGTTTTGTCCATCTTCATCTTCACACCCAATATTCCCTCTTAGACGGAATGAATACCATTGATCCACTGGTTGATACAGCCAAGCGGTTTGGTATGCCTGCGATTGCCATAACCGACCACGGAAACCTCTTTGGCGCCATTGAATTTTATCAGGCAGCTAAAAAGGCCGGTATTAAACCGATTATCGGCTGCGAGGTCTACATGGCCCCCAAAACCCGTTTTGATAAAGACGGCGCGAGTACCCATGATGACGATTATAGCGCCTCAAGGGAAGGTCGGTCTAATCCGTACTATCACCTGATCCTTCTTGCAGCCAATGAACAGGGATATAAAAATCTCATCAAACTGGTCTCCATTGCCAATCTGGAGGGATTTTATTATAAGCCTCGTATCGACAAAGAAGTCCTGCAAAAACATAGCGCTGGACTGATCGGCCTCTCCGGATGCCTTCGCGGTGAAGTCCCCTACCTTTTAAATCTTGGATTAGAATCAGAGGCCATCGCCGCGGCAGGCGCCTACCGGGAGATTTTTGCAGACCGATTCTATATTGAGATTCAGGACAACGGATTGGAGTTGCAACGATCCGTGAATAAACAACTGATTGTCCTCGCTAAAAAAAATAGCCTGCCAATCGTCGCAACCAATGACTGTCATTATCTTAATAAAGAAGACACCTGCGCGCACGATATTATGCTCTGTCTGCAAACCGGCAAGACCGTCAATACACCCAACCGAATGCGGTTTCACACCGATCAACTTTACTTTAAGTCGTCCGAGGAGATGACGGCCGCCTTTGTCGAACTACCAGAGGCCATACACAACACATTGGAGATTGCCGATCAAATTGATTTGAACCTAACCTTTGGCAAGTTGCACATGCCCAATTACAACCCACCGGAAAATATCACCAGGGAGGATTATCTCAATTTGCTTGCCCGGGCGGGGCTGTCACGTCGCATGGAAGAACCAGACCGTTTCGGCAATCGCCCTCCTCTAGCCGACTATGAAAAACGGCTTTCATTGGAGCTTAATGTCATTCACGCGGCGGGGTTTTCCGGTTATTTTCTGATTGTTGGTGACATTATCCGTTATGCAAAAAATAAGGGCATTCCAGTTGGCCCAGGACGAGGTTCCGCTGCTGGTTCTTTGGTGGCCTATGCCATGGGCATTACCGATATTGACCCCCTGGCCTATGGCCTTCTGTTTGAACGTTTTCTCAATTTGGAACGTATCTCCCCGCCTGATATTGATATTGATATCTCCATGGATCATCGCGAAGAGGTGCTGGAATATATCTCTCAAAAATTTGGACAGGATCATGTCTGTCAGATCATCACGTTTGGAACCATGGCGGCCAAGGCCGTCATACGCGACGTAGGCCGGGTTCTGGAAATCCCTTACGGTGAGGTTGATAAAATTGCCAAACTGGTTCCTGCCACGCTCAATATCACACTGACCGATGCCCTGGCACAAGAGCCAAAACTTAAACAAATGGTAGAAGAAAACCCTCAGCGTGTTGCCTTGATGACCCATGCCAAGGCGCTGGAAGGTTTGGTGCGACATGCCTCGACCCACGCCGCCGGGGTCGTCATTTCGGCAGAGCCTTTAACCGAGTATCTTCCGCTCTATCGTGCTTCCAACGGTGAAATCGTTACCCAATATACCATGGAAGACGTGGAAAAAATTGGCTTGATTAAATTTGATTTCCTTGGCCTAAAGACGCTAACCGTGGTTGATCATGCCTGCCGACTGATTCGAGAGAAACGGCAGTTTTCTCTTTCTGAAATACCGATGGATGATGCAGAAACCTATGCCTACCTGGAATCGGGACAAACCCTGGGTATATTCCAGTTAGAATCTTCTGGAATGCGTGATGTTTTGGTTAAGATGAAGCCGTCACGATTTGAGGATCTAATTGCCCTGCTGGCGCTTTATCGCCCCGGCCCTCTTGGCAGCGGCATGGTGGACGATTTTATCAAGCAAAAACAGGGAAAGAAAAAGATTCACTACGAGCTTTCTGAAATGGAACCACTTTTAAAAGAAACCTATGGCGTGATTCTGTATCAGGAACAGGTGATGAAGATTGCCAACGTTCTTGCCGGCTTTTCGTTGGGCGAGGCCGATCTGTTGCGTCGTGCCATGGGCAAGAAAAAGGCCGATGTGATGGCCGCTCAAAAGGTAACCTTTATTGAACGCGCAACGGCGAAGGGCATCTCTTCAAAAAAGGCGGAGAAGATATTTGATCTCATGGAATACTTTTCCGGATACGGGTTTAACAAGTCACACTCTGCGGCCTATGCCCTGATTACCTACCAAACGGCCTATCTCAAGTGTCACTTTAAATGCGAATTTATGGCGGCATTGCTGACCTCTGAAAAAGGCAACTCTGATAAGATCGTTCAGTATATTGCAGAATGTCACCAGATGAATATATTGATTCTGCCCCCGGATATCAATGAGAGCGAGAAAGACTTTACCGTGGTGAATCAGGGAATTCGTTTTGGATTGGCCGCGATCAAAAATGTCGGATCTGCCGCTGTGGAGGCGATTGTAGCGGCCCGATTAGAGCATGGTCGTTTTCAGTCGCTCTTGGATTTCTGTCAATCGGTTGATCTTCGTCGCGCCAATAAACGTGTCATTGAGGGGCTGCTAAAAGCCGGGGCCTTTGATTCTACAAAGGTAGATCGCATCACGCTTCTTGAAAACTTAGAGCAAACCATGCAAGCCGCAGAGAAATATAAAAAGTCGGCCACCTCCACCCAACTCTCCCTCTTTGGTGGCACCGGCCACGACGAGCTGACCGCTCCCGTTGGTCGCGGTGGCCCCATCGGAGGCCCCGAGCAAAAGGCTCTTGTTCCTGTTGTCACCTCTGGCGGGGTCAATGCTGCAGAAATTGCGAAAATGGAAAAGGAGGCGTTGGGATTTTATATTACGTCGCACCCATTAATCCCTTATGAAGCGGTCATGAAAAAGCTTAATGCGGTTTCAATAGAGGCATTAAAAAACGTCGAGGAGAGTGATAAGTCGGTTTGTATTTGTGGTATTGTAGGGGAAAAGAAAGTGATTCGCACCAAAAAAGGAGATCCCATGGCCTATCTTCGACTGGAGGACCTGACGGGGTCAGTCGAGGTCATTGTCTTCCCCGACCTTTATAGAACAGTGGCGACGCTGTTATCAGAAGATCGGCCGCTCTTGATCTATGGAACGATTGAGCATGGTGAACACGGAACAAAATGTAAGGCAACAGCCCTCACGCTTCTCAAGAAGGATCCGAGTAAAGGAGAAGTCACTAAACCTGCTGAACCCCAGAAATCATTAATGCCGGAAGCCCAACAACACGCCGGGGCATTTGTTATTGGCGTCTCTTCAGAAAAAACCAATCCTGCTTTAATGACTGATTTAAAGAAAATATTGACAGGCTCCTCTACCCTTACGGGAGAGGCGCTTCATGTTTATCTTCAGGTGCAGATGCCTGATCAATCGATTCGGATTGATACGAATATTAAGCTGCATAGCACACCGCTGCTCATTGCAAAGATTGAGATGTTATTGGGAAATGAATCCGTTCAAGTGGAGCATGAATCTTTCAATTCGACGGAAAAGTCATGAAGAAACCATTAGAATTTGAAAAGCCGCTCCTTGATATCGAAGAGAAGATTTCTCATTTACAAAAAGGATCAAGGAACGATCTAAAAACGGTTGAAGAGATTAAAAAACTGGAAAAGAAACGCCTGGCCGTAGCACAAGAAATCTTTTCAAAGCTCACCCCTTGGCAGAAGACGCAGCTTGCGCGGCACCCCGAACGCCCCATCACCAGCGATTATATCGAGATGATCTTTGAGGATTTTACAGAATTGCACGGAGATCGTCTCTATGGCGATGACAAGTCAATTATTGCTGGCCTGGCGCGACTAAAGGGAAGATCGGTCGTTGTAATAGGCCATCAAAAGGGAAAAAACATTGCTGAACGGGTGGAGCGAAATTTTGGAATGCCTCATCCGGAGGGCTATCGCAAGGCGTTGCGTCTGATGCAATTGGCAGAGCGATTTCAAAAACCGATTATTACCTTCATTGATACGCCTGGGGCTTATCCGGGTGTGGGCGCGGAGGAACGAGGCCAGTCGGAGGCGATTGCCCGAAATCTTGCCGTGATGTCTCGACTGAAGACCCCTATTCTTTCCGTAGTGATTGGTGAGGGTGGCAGTGGCGGGGCCTTGGCGCTTTCTGTGGCCAATCGGCTTTTTATGTTGGAGTATACGATTTATTCCGTGATCTCTCCGGAAGGATGCGCCGCAATCTTGTGGAACGATGAAAGTCGTGCGGAGGAGGTAGCAATGGGATTAAAGCTGACGGCCCCTGATCTGTTACGGTTGGGAATTATTGACGATATCATACCGGAGCCGATTGGCGGGGCACACCGAAATCCGCGTGCCATCTCCGAGTCAATATCGGAATTGCTTTGCAAACAATTAACCGAGCTTTCCGCTATTTCAATTGAAGAGTGTATCCAACAGCGTTACAACCGCCTCAGAAAAATCGGCGCGTATGCCGAGGGGTAAGCTCACGACACCCGCAGCAACTCGTGCAACCGGAGAATGCCGGCCAATTTTTCACCATCCAAAACTGGCACCACGTTTAAAGGCCGATCCCGCTTCTCCATCAGCGATAATGCATTCACCGCCATCCAATCCTTTTGGATCGTGGTGGGGTTCTTCGTCATAATGCTTTTTACGTCCAGTTTAAAAATTTCAGATTGATATTTTTGAAGAATCCGTCTTACGTCGCCATCCGTCATAATGCCTTCCAGCGTATGGCCATCCCTGGAAAAAAGAACAATCCCCAACCCATACCCGCTTAACCCAATGATCACCTCTTCCATCGTTGCAGCGGCCGAATCCAACACAGGACACTTCTCGAACGGAATCAAAATATCACTTACTTTTAAAAGTAATCTCTTACCCAACCGACCGCCGGGATAATAGACGGCGAAATCCTCCGGTTGAAAGTTTTTTAATTTCATCAACGTAATGGCCAGAGCATCACCAATCGCCAGTGCCACCGTGGTCGAAGAGGTCGGCGCCAAATTAAGCGGACAGGCCTCTCTTTCCACCCCGCCATAAAGCACGATATCCTCGTTTAACGCCAAAGTAGACTGTGGATTACCTGTAATGGCAATTATTTTTGTCCCTATCTTTTTCAAGGCGGGAAGAATACCGGTTAGTTCATCACTCTCACCGCTCTTACCAATCGCGATAATAATATCCTCCGGCGCCACCATTCCCAAGTCACCGTGCATTCCTTCTGCGGGATGAAGAAAAATGGCTAGAGTTCCCGTGCTGCTCATCGTCGCCGCTATTTTGCGCGCAATCAGACCGGATTTACCCATACCGGTCACCACCACCTTGCCCTTGCATCCATAAATCATTTTCACGGCATGGAGGTAGGCCTCATCCACATGATCCAGGATGTCATAGATCGCGTCGGCCTCTTCTTTAAGAATTTCTTTAAGTTGTTCCAGAATTGCTTTCGGGTGGATTAGGTTCACATGCGTCTCCTCTAATTCGATAAAATGAGAAAGTAGGTCTCCTTTAGTGGAATCGACGAATCGGTTCCGTTAGGCTGTTCTGATGAACCGATCATGAACAGTCTAACAACGAAAGGAGACCCGAGATGGAGCATACGATTGATGACCATTACATTGCAATCGACTGGTCCATTCGCAACATGGCGATTGCGCGAATCACGAAAGGATCGAATAAGATTACGGTGGTGGATGTGCCCGCGGATATTGGAGAGTTAAAGTTGTACTTAAAGCAGTTGAAGGGGAAAACGATTTTGACGTTTGAAGAGACGACGCCCGCGCATTGGCTGTACACGGAGTTAAACGGATGCGTGGATCGGATAACGCTCCCGATTCGGGAAGGTGTTCTGTAATCCGATTGGCCTCCTCTCTTTTCCTTGAATTTATCCTGGCCCATTCTTTTGCCGGAAGGCGAGAGATTGAGATCTCAGAGAGGCGCGTGAGGAATACCGATCCTACCTCGTTGCTTTGTGGATAAAGAAAGAACCGTTAAAGCGGAAGAAAAACATTAGAGGTGGCAAACCGGGCTCGTCGATTACCTATATACCCGGAGACCGTTTGTCGAGAATGGGAAAATCTCTCATTTTCCGAGAAGGGAGCGTTTTTTCTCTTGACAAACTTTCTCATAGGCGCTACGAGCGGAAGCGAGTGGCACCGGCCACAGCGGGCAGCCCTCCCGTTGGTCGGGACACCGCCTGCGGTCGCTGTAGGCCTATGAATTACGAATTAAGAATAAAACCTTTAAAACCTTAATTCTTGATTCTTCATTCTTGATTCAGAACAAATGATCTACGCAAAAAACGGTGATGTCACCAACAAAGGGTCTAACTTGGTGGCAAAAAAATACAGTATTCTCCAAAAAGCCACAAGGGGGTCTATTGAGAGGCTGTTTGACTCAGGATGATATTTGTATTATAAAAACCGATGCTTCATCGGCTTAAATTACGGCTTCTCTATGGCAGACAAATAGACAGCGACCCGGCAGCCCGCCGAAAGAAATTGCGGGTTATTCTCATATCCGGGTTCCTTGTTTATCCCCCATTTCTGCTGATTGCCTATCTTATCTCGTTTGAAACCAGGGCAGCCTATCTAGTCATGATCGGCCTCTTCTCCGCGATTACCTGCATTCCCGTTGTGTTTTACGCCTACGCCAAGGGATTTAATCAGCCGTTTGTCTCATTATGGAGAGAGCGGCGTATGGAGTTGGTCTGGCTCGCCATTAAAATAGGTTTTATCTATGCCTTTGTTCTGTATTGGATGATTCTTGGGATTGTGGAGTTTCTCTTTGGTTACAGCGTCGTTCGTGCGGCCATGATCAGCTTTGTCGCTGCCGCCGTCGCAAGAGACGGATTTGAAATCGGTCTCCTTCGAGCCGGTTATGAGAACCGAACGATTTCAATCTTTCCCGATGGGCAGCCGTTTGTGCCCTTCCTCATATCAAACTGCAACACGAATTTCCTTGTGACACTGCTTTCCGCTTCTGTTGCAGGTGGTATCGGATTTCTAGTGGGATTGGTTCTTGAAAATACAATCTATCAAACATTGGTTGCCGGTTTAGTGGGTGGGGGAATCGTCACATCAGCAGGCATCTCACTCATTTCAGCAGAAGCATCTATCTGGTCACGGGTTCGTTTTTTTATCTGGCCCGGGTTTATTATGGCAGCAACCTATTTTTTGATCCTGGCTTATCTTCTTCGAATCTTGTTCCAGATTGACGTCTCCCTCCCGGTAGATTTGGCCATTTTGATGACTCTCTCTACCGTATGGCTCACATTGGAAGTTCGTTTTTTAGGATATTTAAATAGGGAAAAAGTCTCTTCTTTTCTCCCTCTTCTTCCATCTAATTGGAGTTAAGATGATTCCGGCACCAGTTCCAATGCCATTTCTTTCAGACCCCGAATACGGTCTCGTAAAGCGGCCGCTTCCTCAAAATCCAGCTTCTTGGCAGCCTTCTGCATCTGTCCCTCCAACTTACCAATCAGCCGGGATAAGGCCTTTTCAGAAAGGTTCTCTTCTTCTCGTGTCACGGTAATTGGCGTTTCCACGTAATCCCCCACGACAATCTTCATAAGCGATTCGGGAATCCCCTTTTTAATGGACTCCGGCGTAATTCCCTCCTTTTCATTATAGGCCTTTTGAATGGCCCGCCTTCGGTTCGTCTCATCCATCATCGTTCGCATGGAGGGGGTAATCGTATCGGCATAAAGAATAACCTGTCCCGCAACATGACGCGCCGCCCTGCCCGCCGTCTGAATCAGAGATCGCGTGGATCGAAGAAAGCCTTCCTTATCGGCATCCAAAATGGCAACAAGGGAAACCTCCGGTAAATCCAGCCCCTCCCGCAGCAGGTTGATGCCAATCAAGACATCAAACTGCCCCAGTCGCAGATCACGAATAATCTCCGTTCTCTCAATCGTCTTGATATCGGAGTGGAGATAACGTGCGCGAATGCCGATATCGTGATAGTAATCGCTAAGGTCTTCCGCCATCCGTTTGGTCAGGGTGGTAACCAATACCCGTCCACCCTGCTCAATCTGTTTTCGAATTTCTGACAGCAAATCGTCCACCTGCCCTTTTGTAGGATGGATAAACACCTCCGGGTCCATCAACCCCGTGGGCCGAATGATTTGCTCTATGATTCTAGGCTTCAATTGCCCTCCCCCCTTGTGAGGGAGGTTGGAAGGGGGAAGGGAAGTTGGCATTCCACCCTCTGTATCCAATGCAATGCTCTTTTCAAGCTCATAAAGGCCAGGGGTTGCGGAGACATAGATCGCCTGGGGCACCATTTCTTCAAACTCGGTGAACGAAAGCGGACGATTATCAAACGCGGACGGCAATCGAAACCCATATTGTACCAAGGTGGTCTTTCGTGACCGATCCCCCGCTTGCATGCCACCCACCTGAGGAATCGTGACATGGCTTTCATCAATAATAAAAAGGGCGTCTTTAGGAAAGTAGTCCAGTAAAGTTGGAGGCGGCTGCCCCGGCCTGCGACCGGTCAGATGCCGTGAGTAATTTTCAATCCCCTTACAATAGCCGATCTCCTGGATCATCTCGAGATCAAAAAAGGTGCGCTGCTCAATCCGCTGCGCCTCCACCAACATATTACTCTTTTTGAAATAGGCAATTCGTTCATGCAACTCGTCCTCAATCCCTCGGATAGCGTCTTGTATCCGATCCGGGGGCACCACAAAATGGCTGGAGGGATAAACAGCCACCCGTGGCAATTTCTGGTGGATTGTCCCGGTTAACGGATCAAATTCGTACAGCGCCTCCACCCTATTTCTGGTCAATACAACACGAATCGCCCGATCCTCCGAAGAGGCGGGAAAGATATCCAATTGATCACCGCGTACCCGAAAGGTACCACGGTGAAAATCAAAATCGTTGCGCTGGTATTGGATTTCCACCAGCTTTTGTAGAACTTTCTCCCGGTCAGCCTCCCCACCCTCCTCCAAAAAAAGCAACATGCCGTGATAGGCCTCCGGTGAGCCTAATCCATAAATACAGGAAACGGAGGCGACGATAATAATATCCTTTCGCATCAAAAGGGAACTCGTTGCGGCATGGCGCATCCGATCAATGGCGTCATTGATGGAAGAGTCCTTTTCGATATAGGTATCGGTGCTGGGAAGGTAGGCCTCCGGCTGATAATAATCGTAATAGCTGACAAAATATTCCACCGCGTTATCCGGAAAGAAATGCCTGAATTCATGGTAGAGTTGTGCGGCCAGGGTCTTGTTGTGGGAGATAACCAGCGTCGGCTTTTGCACCTGTTCAATGACATTGGCCAGGGTAAACGTCTTACCCGATCCAGTCACCCCCAGAAGGGTTTGGTGATGCGCCCCACGCAACACCCCTTCTGTAAGGGCGGCAATTGCTTGGGGTTGATCCCCTTTGGGTTTAAATTCTGAGTGTAATTTAAAGCAACTCAGATGCCCCCCCCCCCACAGGGACGGGTGGATACAACGGGCCGTCTACAAATTGGTAGACCTGTTTGGAGAGTCGGGCAATCACCCCCTTCAGGGATTCCTGCGATTGCCCCTCGGTCATGATGCACAAAAAGTAGGGATGGCTGGGGTGGTAGACAATGCCACAGTCATGAAGGTTGGTTGAAACAATGGTGCCGTCTGAATACTGTTCTGTAAACTCCCCAAATTTATGTGCCACGGGGATTGACTGGGGCACACCTGCGACGAGGCCTTCCTTAAAGTCAGCTTGCGAAAGAAGCCCCAGGGCCTTCTCCGACATCGCCTGACTTAAATAGGTGCCGTTATAAAGTATCCGAAAAAGGTAGGCGAAGGTCTTGGCCGTCACCAGCCATTGGCGATGCACGTTTCGATCCGATGGAATATGCAGATCATCAAAAATATGGTTCAAATAGGTTCGATCCAATCGGTGCATCAGGAGAACGGTGGCATTGTTGCCGGAATAGACAATCATGCGATGAATGAGGTCCGCAATGGAGTAGGATTTTCCTTTTTCGATCATCTTGGCGGGTCGAATCTTTTGCCCAGCCGATTCATCAAAATCGCCCTTGTACGTAATCATCTCGTTGAGTATTTCGGGGTGCTCTTCAGCCAATTTGTAGTAGGCCATTAAATAGGGGATCTTCAGGAGACTTCCCCCCGGATGAATCTCTTCTTCCTGGAAACCCGTCCAACGACCGCTCGTCATACCACGGTAATAGACCGATATCTTCCGTGCCTGTTTTCCGTTGATTTCAGTTTGCACGTGCCGTTGAAGGAGTTCATTTAATGGCTGAAACTCCAGAATATCTTTTTTGTCGGCAACGTCGCAGGAGAGGAGCGGATGAATAAACTTAAAACGGGAATCCGTAAGCCGAACCTGGTGGCCACGCGGGAGAGGAGGTGATTCCTCCTGCGGTGGAGAGGACACATAACGTTCGTAATAGGGATGCACCCCAAAGCCCACCCCAAAAAAGAAAAGAGCTACAATAGCAAATCTTATGTTATTGATAAGAACCCCTTCTTATACAAAAGGCCACTCTGCCCCCCCAAGCAGGGCCTCATTATCAAAAATATTTTCGCCTCTGTCAAGACCGGGGCTACTATGAAAAACTATGAAAATGACTTTTGGAAGGGACACTCTGTTGTTTCAGGAGGAAATCCATTTAAATAACACGGATTTTAATTTGTTCTGTTGATTTAACTGCTCCATAATCCCTAGAATAAGGTTTGTGTTCCGTAATTCTTAATTCAGGGGTAAAGACATCATGCCAGAATTAACCATCGTTGGGGGGGGGCTTGCTGGGTGCGAGGCGGCGTGGCAGGCTGCCTCGCGAGGGATCTCCGTTCGCCTCTACGAAATGCGGCCAGTCAAAGAAACAGCCGCCCATAAAACCGGCGAACTGGCCGAGCTGGTCTGTAGCAATTCGTTGGGCGCCATGGACCCAGGAACGGCACCAGGTCTTCTGAAACAAGAGATGCGGTCGCTTAACTCCTTGATTATCACAGCGGCGGATGCGGCCTATGTCCCCGCAGGCCAGGCCCTTGGCGTGGATCGAAATATTTTTTCACAGACCATCAGTGACGCGATTGCCAAACATCCCAATATTGCCGTCATTCGGGAGGAGGTGACGGCATTACCTGAGACAGGCGCTGCCATCATCGCAACAGGGCCGCTCACCTCCAGTTCATTAGCCCAATCCATTCAGATGGCTACACAATCCGAATCGCTTTATTTTTTTGATGCGATTTCGCCGATTATCGATGCAGAGAGTATCAATTACGATATTGTCTTTCGTGCATCGCGTTATGGCAAAGGTGGGGACGATTACTTAAACTGCCCGATGGACGAGGCCCAATACAACCAGTTTTACGATGCGCTGATGGCCGGGGAACGCGTACCCACTAAGGAATTTGAAAAGACCCCTTATTTCGAAAGTTGTCTCCCCATTGAAGTCATTGCCGAACGGGGCAGACACACCCCGCTTTTTGGCCCTATGAAGCCGGTGGGCCTGGTTCACCCCAAGACAGGGAAAAAGCCGTATGCCGTGGTTCAGCTTCGCGCCGAAAATCGCTTTGGCACCTGCTATAACATCGTAGGGTTTCAAACCAAATTAAAATGGCCGGAACAAAAACGGATTTTTCAAATGATTCCCGGCCTCGAAAAGGCTGAATTTCTGCGATTGGGATCGATCCACCGCAACACCTTCATCAATACGCCGCGATTGCTCTCCGGATGCCTGCAACTGCGCACACGCCCCGGACTCTTTATGGCCGGTCAACTGGTGGGGGTGGAGGGATACACGGAATCGTCCGCAATGGGCGGCCTTGCCGGCATTTATGCGGCTCGCATGCTTACCGGCAAACCCCTGATTGCTCCACCATCAACGACCGCGCACGGAGCGCTGATTACCTATATTACGGAAAGCAGCCCCACCTACTTTCAACCGATGAATATTAATTTTGGTTTATTCCCCCCCAGCGGGGGGGGGCAACTTACATCTCCCGCTGGTCGCTGTGGAAATGCAGATGTCATTACTGGTCATCAGGATACTGTTTCTAGAGGAGAACTCCCTTCTAGCGCAACCTACGGCGCAGGCCCTTCCAGGCCGACCAACGGGAGGACTCCGCCCGCTGCCCCCGTTGGGGCAAAGGCTGCCCGCCGTCATGCCATATTGGATCGTGCCCGTCAGGAGTTTTCAGAATGGATCGCGCAATACGATATTTTGGCCGACATCTTAAAATAGACCGGAACGTCTCACCCCACACGCTTCGGAATTATCTCTCCGATCTGGCCCTGTTTCGTTCTTTTCTGCTATCATTGGGGCGTGAGCTCCGCATCGAGGGGATTGACGTGACGGTACTGCGGGGCTATCTGGCCTATCTCAAAAAACAGGGGTTGCGTCCGGCTACGGTTGCGCGTAAACTGGCAACCCTTCGGTCATTTTTCCGATACATGACAAGAGAGGGATGGATCAATCAAAACGCCGCGCAATGGGTCTCTACCCCAAAAAAGGAAAAGCGGCTGCCTCAGTTTTTGACCGTGGATGAGGTACAACGACTGATCGCCTCCTCGGAGGCCGATCCATCCGATCTGTCCCGGCAGAAGTTACGGGATTTGGCTATTATAGAAACATTTTATTCTACAGGGATTCGGGTATCAGAATTGGTGGCAATTAAAAAAGGGGATATTGATTTTCAATCCGGCCTCATCCGGGTTCTGGGCAAGGGGAGAAAGGAGCGGGTAGTCCCCATTGGAGAACGGGCGATGCAGGTAATCCGTGCCTATCTGCAACAGGCGGTACTATTGGGAGAGGCATTGTTTTGTAATCAGAAAGGGACTGCGCTGACCACACGGTCGGTTCATCGGATTGTTAAACGTGCCATGCAGCAGATTGGCCGCTCGGCCTCTTCGCCCCATACGCTGCGGCATTCCTTTGCAACACATCTTCTGGAGGGCGGCGCCGATCTTCGTTCCGTTCAGGAGATGCTGGGCCACGCCTCGTTATCCACCACGCAGCGATATACCCATTTACAGGTAGATCATCTGATGAAGGTGTACGATCAGGCGCATCCCCGAAGTCATCAATAAAGAAAGGGCATTAATGGATCACGTTCAAATACGTTCTACTACTATTCTTTGCGTGCGACGAGACGGCCATGTGGTGATGGCGGGCGACGGCCAGGTCACCTTGGGCGCAACCGTGATGAAGCGAAACGCAAAGAAGGTTCGCAAAATCTATAATGACACGGTGTTAACCGGATTTGCGGGGGCGACTGCGGACGCCTTTACCCTCTTTGAAAAATTCGATGCGAAGCTGGGGGAATATCACGGCAATCTAACGCGCGCAGCGGTGGAGCTTTCCAAGGATTGGCGTACCGACCGAATTTTAAGACGGTTGGAGGCGCTGCTTGCGGTCGCCGACGCTGAACACTCGTTTATCCTTTCCGGCAATGGGGATGTGATTGAGCCTTCGGAAGGGATTTTGGCCATTGGCTCTGGCGGCCCGTATGCCCAGGCCGCGGCACAGGCGTTAATTGCCCATACAACACTGCCGGCCCGCGCCATTGTAGAATCGGCCATGATGATTACCGCCGACATTTGTATTTACACCAATAAGGAAATAGTGCTAGAAGAACTGAGCCGCTGACGGCCGGAACGCCGGCTGCGGGCGAGACCTCCCGTTGGTCGGTCTGGAAATTCGGATATGGTTACACAAGTATGTTATCTATGCAAAAATGTATATTAAATGCCTCATAATAAAAACAACACCATGTCGCCATTCCGCAGTCGGCGTCCCGACCGGCAATGTTTAAGCCGGAATCCAGTGACTCTTTAAGATGTTTTTATAACGAGACAGATAATATGTTACTAACAAATCGCCCTATATGAATTCCGCATGGTAGGGACAACCCCCCGTGGTTGCCCTGATTTTATACGAGCACATACAAAGGAAAAAAATGTCAGGTTTGGATAAAGCAGATTTAATTCCAAGAAAAATTGTAGAAGAGCTGGACAAGTATATTATCGGTCAAAAGGAGGCAAAACGTGCGGTGGCCATCGCCTTACGAAGTAGGTGGCGACGACAACGTCTTCCGCCTGACCTCAAAGACGAGGTGATGCCAAAGAATATCATTATGATCGGCCCTACCGGCGTTGGCAAAACCGAAATCTCACGTCGTCTGGCCAAGCTATCCCATGCCCCTTTTATTAAAGTGGAGGCGTCTAAGTTTACAGAGGTCGGGTACGTCGGACGCGACGTCGAATCCATGGTGCGTGACCTGGTGGAATTATCGGTGAATATGATCAAGAGTCAGCATAGCGAAATGGTACGCGAAAAAGCGGCGCGCCTTGCGGAAGATCGGCTTTTGGATTTACTTTTTCCTCCGCCGCCATTGCAAAAGCCAACCGGTGTTTCCAGTGAATCCAAAGAGACCTTGACCGCCTATTCCGATTCGTATGAACAAACACGTAAGAAGCTTCAAAAACAGTTACGGGATGGAAAGTTGGATGAGCGGTTTGTTGAATTAGACGTCAAGGACAAGACCTTTTCCCCCGTGGGGGTGATCTCAAACGTGGGGATGGAAGACCTTGAGATCAACCTGCGGGAGATGTTGGGCAACATGATGCCGGGACGTAAAAAGAAGCGGCGTGTTAAAGTGCAGGAGGCGCTTTCCATTCTGGCCCAGGAAGAGTCCGCGCGACTGATTGACATGGATGAAGTCACACAAGAGGCGATTCATCAAGTCGAAGACTCCGGGATTATCTTTATTGACGAGATCGACAAGGTGGCCTCTCGCGACAAAGGGGGCGGGCCCGATGTCTCACGCGAAGGGGTGCAGCGCGACCTTTTGCCGATTGTAGAAGGCTCGACCGTGAACACCAAATATGGCATGGTAAAGACAGACCACGTCCTGTTTATTGCCGCAGGCGCGTTTCACACGGCCAAGCCATCTGATTTAATCCCCGAATTGCAAGGCCGATTCCCGATTCGAGTGGAGCTTTCTTCCCTGACCAAGGCCGATTTTGTGCGGATTTTAACCGAGCCGCAAAATGCCTTAAGCCTACAGTATCGTGCCCTGTTAGAAACAGAGGGGGTTGATCTTCAATTTACAAAAGACGGCATTGAAGAGATTGCAGAGATGGCGGTTTCCGCCAATGAACGGGCCGAGAATATCGGCGCACGGCGGCTCTTTACGATTTTGGAACGATTGCTTGATCAGGTTTCATTTGATGCGCCGGAGCTGACTGAAAAGAAAGTGATCGTCAATAGAAAATATGTTTCGGAACGGCTTCGTGATATTATCAAAGATCAGGATTTAAGCCGCTATATTTTATAGCCCCCCACCTTCCCTCCCCCGCAAGCGGGGGAGGGCTAGGGAGAGGGCTCTGGATTCCGGCTAGAGGCACGCCGGAATGACGGACTTTACCGTAGTTTTGATATTAAATATGAACGATTTGTCTTCTCGCGCCCAGACCCTTATCGAAGCCCTTCCCTACATCCGCGCCTTTCATGGCCAAACGGTCGTGATTAAGTATGGCGGCGCGGCCATGGTGGATCAAACCCTCAAGATGCAGTTTGCCGAAGATGTCGTCCTCATGAAATATGTGGGGATCAATCCGATTGTGGTGCATGGCGGCGGGCCTCAAATTTCAGGCATGATGAAGCGGCTGGGAAAAGAGGTGAAGTTTATTGGCGGGGTGCGTGTGACCGATGCCGAGACCATGGAAATTGTCGAGATGGTTTTGGGCGGCGCCGTCAATAAAGAGATTGTCAACTTAATTAATCAGCATGGAGGGCGGGGCGTTGGGTTGTCCGGAAAAGATGGCGGCCTCATTCGCGCCAAACCATTTAAAGGGGCCGATAAGGGAATGGGGCATGTCGGCGATGTCGCGGAGGTCGACCCACAGATATTAAAGACACTGCAGGAGGGAGAACACGAAGGGAAGCAGGGCCGATTTATCCCGGTGATTTCGCCCGTGGGCGCGGATGAAAAGGGGAAAAGTTATAATATCAACGCTGATGTGGTGGCCGCCCATATTGCGGCGTCTATTTTTGCCGAAAAACTTTTGATTTTAACCGACGTTCCCGGTATATTGGACAAGAAGGGCGAATTAGTTCCTACATTATCCAGAAAAGAGGTCACACGGATGATCAAGAACGGGGTCATACGAGGCGGCATGTTACCCAAGACCGAGGCGGCCCTTTTTGCCGTGGATCATGGGGTACGAAAGGCCCATGTGATTGATGGGCGTGTTCCACATGCCCTTTTGTTGGAGGTCCTTACTAATCAGGGTGTTGGAACCCAGATTGTGTCGTAGAATGTAGAATAAAATGTAGGGGCGTATTGCATACGCCCTTATATATGCACCCCGTGGGTGGGGCGCGTGGCGAAACCGGCAGACGCAGCAGTCTCAAAAACTGCCGAGGGCAACCTCATGTCAGTTCGATTCTGACCGCGCCCACCCTTTAAAATTCAGGGTTACGGCAAACCTGGATATAACATATTGCAATAAAGAACATCTCTAAAAAATCTTCTAAGATCTCTTGTGACTTCCGGCTAATTCTTGTATTCTCTCTGACAAACACGGCTTACTTTCTTCAATCATCTCGAAATTGACAACATTATCCTCTCAAGAAATTTCGGCACTGGCTGAATCGCTCCATCCTCTGGAGAGAAAGGTCATGGCACTCTTCAAAGAAGGGACTCCCCTTTCCGAGCAACAATTATTGGAAGGAGACCCCACCCTACAACCGTCCCAGCTTTCGATGGCCTTGGGATGGCTCCAAACTAAAGAAATACTGGCTGTTGCCAGTGAACAGCATGAAGAATGGGTCTCGCTGACAACACGCGGAGAAACATATGCCCATGCCAAAAATCCTGCCTTACAAATTTTAGATGAAATCAATCAAAAAGGGCCTACCCCTCTTAAAGATTTGGGACTGGGGTTGGAGCCAGAGGAAAGAAGTGAAATCATTGGCACGTTAAAAAAAGAGGGTGTTATTTCCATTCAAAAAGGTGGCGTTGTACAAAGAAACAATGTCGCTATACCCCAGGAGTTTATCCAGCTTCAAAATGTCATCGTCTCTCTGGCAAAATTAAATCAAGAAGTTCGGCTTGATACGCTTACCCATGAAGATCAAGATGTAATTAAGTTGTATCATCGAAAGAGGTCAAAATCAAAAGGTATTTTCAGAGTGGATGAGCAGGTTATACGACAATATATCCCCACGAAACACTTTAGGTCCATTTACGATAGGATAGATAAAACAAACTCGGAAGAGGTTGGGGTTCTCACCCCGCAGATGCTTAAGGATGGAAGTTGGCAGGGCAAATCGTTTCGAAAATATAATATTGATTTCTTGCCGCCCCGAATTGGTTTGGGTCGCAGACATCCTTATCAGGTCTTTTTGAATCAGGTACGTGAGAAGCTGGTCTCGATGGGATTTTCTGAAATGGAAGGGCCTATAATCGAGTCGGAGTTCTGGAACATGGATGCCCTTTATATGCCCCAGTTCCACCCCGCCCGTGAAATTCATGATGTGTATTTTGTTAAAGGACCGCTCCATGACAATACAATATCCCAGGAACTTATAAATCGTGTCGCATCTGTCCATGAGAGTGGCATCCCATCCAATGTAACGACATCTGAACTTCCAGCTCAACCAACGGCCGGAACGCCGGCTGCGGGAGGGCTTCGTTCGCTGCCCCCGTCGGAGCCGGGAAGGCTCCATCCGTTGTCCCCCGGTGGCGGCTGGGGATACTCGTTTGATAAGGAACGAACACGGCGATTGATTCTCCGCAGTCAGGGAACGGCGGTTTCCTCAAGAACATTGGCGAATCAACCCAACACTCCTGGAAAATATTTCTCAATTGCCCGCTGTTTTCGTTACGATCAGGTGGATGCCACGCATGCGCCCGATTTTTTTCAGATTGAAGGGATTGTGCTGGGGCCGGAGATTCATTTTCGAACTCTTTTGGGTTTACTTACTCTTTTTGCAAAGGAAGTGGCCGTGGCAGAGGAGGTTAAATTCTTACCGGCTTATTTCCCATTCACCGAGCCTTCCGTGGAGATGCATGTCGCTCACCCCACCTTAGGGTGGATGGAGTTGGGGGGCGCCGGTCTTTTTCGGCCAGAGGTCACCCAACCGTTGGGGGTTGATGTTCCGGTGATTGCCTGGGGTCTGGGCTTAGACCGACTGGCGATGATGGCGCTCAAGATCAATGATATCCGTGATCTTTTCTCCACCGATCTTGGACTAATCCGTGAAAAACAGCTTCCTCGGTAATTCTCAGACATAAAGAAGCAGCTCGTGGCAAATAGGAAACGTATACCGGTTCCTTGTTTTTGACCATTGATCTATCAAACAAATTGGATGAATACCGGATATCCATCACCCAATTGAGAGGATGATAGGCGTAGTTCCTACGGCGCTGGTTCATACAGATGGCACAATACCTGATGGATTGGGCTTTTCTGTGTCACCCTCGGATAGACCTCCTTGCAAATTGGCAGGGCATGGGGACAACGGGGGTGAAAATGACATCCAGTGGGGGGAGAGGCCGGAGAAGGAATATCTCCTTCAAGCCGAAGAACCTCCCGTTGGGTCGTGGGATCGATTTGAGGCACCGCCGATAAAAGGGCCTGTGTATACGGGTGCTGCGGCGATTCGAATACCTCTGCAACCTTCCCGTATTCCACAATACGACCCAAATACATCACCGCGACTTCATCTGCAAAATATTCTACAATAGATAAGTTGTGCGTAATAAAAAAATAAGAGAGTCCTAAATCAGCCTGAAGTTTCTTTAACAGATTGAGTATCTGGGCCTGTATTGAGACGTCCAGGGCGGAGGTCGGTTCGTCACAAATGATCAAACGAGGATGAACCGATAAGGCGCGCGCAATCGAAATCCGCTGCCGCTGCCCGCCTGAAAATTCATGCGGATAACGATGCTTTGCATCCACTGAAAGTCCCACCTGGTGCAGTAGCGCGTCAATCTCCGGCTCGGATGCCGCCCGACTCAACCCGCGAACCATCAACCCCTCGCGGATAATCTCCCCGATCATCATTCTCGGATTCAACGAGGCATACGGGTCTTGAAAAATAATCTGGAACTCCTTCCGCATTTCGCGTAACGGCCTTCCGGAAAGTGAGGTTAGATCAATTCCACGAAATAAAACCAATCCGTTTGTCGGGCGGATCAGTTGAAGAATCGCCTTGCCCATCGTGGTTTTGCCACACCCGGACTCGCCCACCAGGGCCAACGTCGTTTTTTCATGGATGTCAAAAGAGACTCCATCCACTGCCTTGACAAATCCTGCAACGCGCCGAAGCAGCCCTTTTAGAATGGGGAAGTGAACCTTAAGGTCGAAGACGCGTAGTAAGGCCGTTGTATCAGTTACACGGGTGGCAGCGGCCACGGCCGTAGCAGGGCGAACACATAGGTTCGCCCCTACATGGGCGGCCTGTAGGAGCGTATTGCTATACGCCCCTACAATAGAGGTGTTATAGAGGTGACATCGTGCATCCCTTCCCTCTACGTTGTGTAAAGGGGGGGCAGTTTGTTCACAAAGTTCCCATGCGGCGTCGCATCGCTTGACAAAACGGCAGCCGGTGAAAAGCTGAGACAGCGGCGGCACCGTGCCACGAATAATGGCCAATTCCGATCCCCGTTTGGCCTTGTAGGGAATGGAGTCAAAGAGTTTTTTGGAATAAGGATGTAATGGGTTTTCAAAAAACCGGCCTTTATCCCCCGATTCCACAATTTGTCCGGCATACATAACGGCCACCTGGTCCGCCATCTCCGATACTACACCCAAGTCGTGTGTGATTAAAAGAATCGCCATGCCACGCTGCCTTTGCAAATAGCGCAACAGGTCGAGCACTTGTGCTTGAATCGTGACATCTAATGCAGTCGTTGGTTCATCGGCAATAAGAAGGTCAGGCTCCCCAGCCAGTGCCATGGCAATCATGACCCGCTGCTTCATTCCGCCTGATATCTGATGCGGATATTTTGCGTAATGTCCTGCAGGATCAGGAATACCCACCTCGTCTAACAAGGTCAGTGTGCGTGGTAACGCCTCCTTCCGTGTTTTCTTGAAGTGATGTTCGATGACCTCGGATATTTGCGATCCAATTGTCATGACGGGATTGAGCGCCGTCATCGGCTCCTGAAAGATCATGGCAATCCGTCTTCCGCGATAGGATCGCATCTGCTCCTCCGGTAATCGGCACAGATCTACCCCATTGAAGATTATTTCTCCTGAGACAATTCGGCCCGGTTTGGGAACCAGTCGCAACAATGATAACGCGGTCATTGACTTGCCGCACCCAGATTCCCCTAAGAGAGAGAAAATCTCGCCGCGGTGAATATCAAACGAGAGATCGTCTACAGCGCGGAGTATTCCTTCTTCTGTGTCAAAAGAGGTATGCAGTCCTTTAACAGAAAGTAAGAAATTACTCATGATTCCAGAATTTGCTTATGAATAGGATGGATGGTAACGTCTTTGGAAGGGACAGATTCCGAACGGATTGTAAAGCTTTCGATATAGAGCTGTACCGCTTCAGTGATGTTTTGAATGGTTTTCTCATAACGATCGCCTTGTGAATAACAACTACGAAGAGTAGGACAAAAGGCATGATAATCTCCATCTGTCTCTTGTTTGATCATCACTGAGTAACGATAGTCAATCACTATTACCTCCATACTCTTAAACTACAATCACTCAAAAACTGGCAACATTGTAAAATTAAAAAAACCAACCAAAGCGCCGACCTCAAACCAGATCAACACATCCACATCATTTCTCGGCTTAAAATCATCCGGTAAAACAGACCCAAATAACGAAAGCGTGCAGATATGATGACGATGACTCAAGTTCTGCACTGTGTCAATAGGGATTCTTCGATATTCTTATTTGTAAAAAAGTATACGAAAGGGCATACAAAAACACAACCTAACTGACAGGAGTATTGAAAATCAATCAACTGCCAATAAATTCTTAAAACCCATTCTTCTCTTTGACGATTTGTCCACATTTGTACTACATTATGTAATGCAGAAGGCAGGCCAAAGAAGTTAATGACCAAGATTGCCATTTATCAAATAGAGTTTGACGCCCATATTGGTACCACGGAAGAGGAACGAGAGATACCTCAGTCTCTTTCAGTGGACTTGGAGCTAACCTGCGCGATCAATACTACATCTGACCGTTTAGAAGATACCATTGATTATGATGCCATTGCCCAGGCCGTGGTAAGAATTGGCCAACAAAATCGGGTCAATCTCATCGAGACCCTGGCTGAAAGGATGGTAGAAGAGACCCTGTTGGACCTGCGTGTTTTATCGGCACGGGTATGCGTTAAAAAATGCCATCCTCCTTTTAAGCCGATTCGTGGCGGGTTTGTAGTCGAGATCACTCGATCCCGCACTATTTCATCTGATCTCCCAAATCAAATCTAAACTTGACAGTCTTCTGGATGAGGCGGTATATCTACGCATCAACTTATAACAGGGGGAAACTATGCGTAATGAGCGTCTTACAATTGGGGCTGTCGCGCCCGATTTTAATCTTCCAGGTGTGGATGGAAAGAGCTACTCACTTCAATCTTTTTCCGGCAAATCAATTGTCGTTGTCATCTTTAGTTGCAACCACTGTCCCTATGTTCAGGCCTATGAAGATCGGATGATTGCCCTGCAACAGCAGTATCAGGATAAAGGCGTGTCGTTTGTTGCCATCAACGCCAATGAAACGGTGAATTATCCTGGGGACACATTTGAGAAGATGGTTGTGCGGGCTAAGGAAAAGGGATTTAACTTTCCTTATTTGCGTGATGATTCACAGAAGGTAGCCGACGCCTTTGGCGCCCACTATACCCCGGAGATATTCTTGCTGGATTCCGAGAGACGGCTGCGTTATACAGGCAAGATCGACGACAATTGGCAGAATCCAGATCAGGTGAAGGTGCAGCACTTAAAAGACGCATTGGATGCAGTATTGGTTGGGAAGCCGATTGATGAGCCTGAAACCCATGCCATTGGGTGCACGATCAAGTGGGCGAAGTAGGATTCATTCTAATTCGTTTTCAAGATGAGACTATCTGTTGGTGTTTCCAACACCTCCTTACACCTTAACTTCTGTCATTCCGGCGTGCTTCTAGCTGGAATCCAGGGTTACGCCATTACGGACAACTCTGGATTCCGGCTTAAAAATTGCCGGAATGACGACAGGGCACTACTTTTATTGCAAGGCCGTTAATCGTCTCATTTTGAAAGCGAATTAGAATCAGAATAAAGTTTTCATTTGCGTAGCACCGTGCCATCGGTTATGCCGTTTCATTGATATGGATTTGTTGCTCGATCTCCTCTCGGTGTGCACGGGCATAGGCCCATCCATTAGTCAGGTCCTCTGTACGCAAAGTAGGATAGCTCCGCAGGAGCTCGGCTTCACTGACCCCAAGCTGTTTTGCCTGAACCAAGACCCAGACAGGAATATGGGTGCGGACAATACAAGGCTCTCCCCCACATACATTCGGGGTACTCTCAATACCTGGAAATGCTTCACTCAGATCGCGAACGACCCACTGAAGCACCTCTGCTTTTTCTGCACGGCTCAGTGTGGTTAGGAGTTGCTCAATTTCTTGTACTGTACGCATCATTTGTCAGTCTACTGAATTAGGCTTTGAATTTCAAACAAAGCCCATCCTACTTAATCTTTGTGCCGGAGGGAACCTCTTCAATAAAGGTCGCTAATCCCATGACCGATTCGCTGCCTGCGGCAAGGAGCATCCCCTGGGACTCCACCCCGCGGATGACCGCCGGAACCAGATTGCAAATCAGTACAATTCTTTTTCCAATAAGCGCCTCAGGGGAATAGCTTTCCGCAATACCGGCAACCACCTGGCGCATCTCCGCACCGACCTCTACACGAAGTTTTAAGAGCTTCTTTGCCTTTGGAATTGCTTCTGCCTCCCGAATAATACCCACCCGTAAATCGAGCCTTCCAAAATCCTCTATGGTAATTAATGGCGTCGGGGGTGAAGCTGCTGGTGGTGCAATAACCTTCTCATCCATTTTCGTTTTTTTCTCCTTATCAATTTCCAATCGGGGAAAAAGAGGTCCCGACTTGGTAATTTTTGCTTTTTTAAAGTCCCAGCCCCATAATTTGCGCTTCTCAAACGGAAGGGAATCATACCCTGCCGAGAGTCCCAACGAGCCGGTTATTTCTAAGGCCTTCTGAGGCATGAAAGGGGAGAGATAGAGCGCTATTATCCGTACTGCTTCCGCAATGGTGTATAACACCGTTTCAAGCCGACTGAGATCAGCACCGCTTTTTGCCAAGGCCCATGGCGCTGTTTTTTCGATATAGCGATTGGCCGCGTCAACAACTTTCCAAATATCTCCCAAGGCATGATGGAACTGAAGACTGTTAATTGCAGCGGCATAGGACGCATCAAGTTTTTCGGCCATCAAACGGATTTCTTCGGATACGTCCTCCCCCCCTGTGGGGGAGGGTAGCGTGGGGGGTGGAACATTACCACTTGAAAACTTCTCAATCAGCGTCAGCGTTCGACTGACAAGATTCC
>SBBA01000068.1 GCA_005239925.1 Candidatus Troglogloeales bacterium
TCTCCAAATTAAAGGAGAAGATTCTCTACCCTTTTCGGGTAGATTTCTTCATGAGGCAACGATTCCTATTTCAGGTAGATTTTCTCGTGAGGCAACAGGCCCCACCAATTCTTTTATCTTTTAGAGCGCTATTTTATTATGATACAATCGGCCCTAGTTGCTAGTTTTTGGAGTGCTAAAATGATTGAAGTTACCGAAATTGCCAAAAAGAAAATCCTGACGCTAATGGCAGATCAGGCCGATCAGGGGAACAAGATGGAAGGAGTTCGAATTACCTACGTCGGCGCTCTTCCCATTGTGGAATATCGGCTAGCGTTTGTCGAAGAGGGGAGAAGAGAGGCAGGCGATATTACTGTAGAGGCCAATGGCCTGACACTCTTTATGGAAGAGCGCAATAAACACTTCCTTGCCGACGTCAAAATCGATTTTGTCGAGACCCTGCAACAGACCGGGTTTAAGGTAGATAACCCCAAGGTCGTTATTCCAGAGAGAACCGCGCCAGACACGCCGCCTAATCTAACCAGCGCCGATGCCATTGCCATAAAAAGGGTGCTGGATAACGACATTAACCCGGCCATTTCGACCCACGGTGGATATATCAAGCTGATTGACGTGAAAGACAAGATGGCCTATATCCAAATGACGGGCGGATGCCAGGGGTGCGGCATGGCCGACGTCACACTCAAGCAGGGCGTGATCGTTGCCATCAAAAAGGCCTGCCCCGATATTATTGATGTGTTGGATACCACCGACCACGGTGGCGGTAAAAACCCCTACTTCACACCGGGGAAATAAGCCCTCTCTTCCATTCCATGCCACGGGTTCTTTTACTGATCCCCACGACCTCCTATAAGGCCACCGATTTTATCGCTGCGGCGGAAAAATTGAATATCGATCTGGTGGTTGCATCGGATCAACGCCAGACCCTTGAGGATGTTTTTCCCGACCGGATGCTCACGCTAGATTTTCTGGATAGGAAGGCGTCCGTTAACAGGGTGATCGCGTTTGCCAAGGCATATCCATTGGATGCCGTTGTTGCAACCGATGAAGAGGCCGTTACCTTGGCGGCCATAATTTCAAGCGCACTGGGACTTTCTCATAATCCCATTGAATCGGTACAGGCCACACAGAATAAATACCAGCTCCGCCAGATGCTCACACAAGCCCAGGTACCCACCCCCAAGGCCGATCTTTTTTCAATCACTGACGTACCGGAATCAATCGCTCTACGAATGACCTACCCGGTTGTTTTAAAACCCATTCATCTTTCTGCGAGCTGTGGTGTGATCCGCGCCAACAACCCGAATGAATTTCAAGCTGCGTTTGATCGGATCAAAAAGATATTAGCCGATCGTGAGGTTCTGCATCGTGGGAAGGAGGCGGCCCAAACCATTCTGGTGGAATCATTTATCCCTGGGGTGGAGGTCGCGTTGGAAGGGCTGCTTCAAAATGGCACGCTCTCCACACTCGCTATTTTTGATAAGCCTGATCCACTGGATGGCCCCTTCTTTGAAGAAACCCTTTATGTGACCCCTTCGCGACTTCCGGAGACGACTCAGAAGGCGATTCAGCAAACAACCCAAAAGGCCTGTCATGCCATTGGTTTAAGAGATGGGCCGATTCATGCCGAGCTTCGGATCAACGAGCACGGCCCCTTTGTCATTGAGGTTGCGGCAAGGTCAATTGGCGGGATTTGTTCGAGGACGCTTAGGTTCGGTCTGGGTATTTCATTGGAAGAGATGGTACTTCAACATGCCTTGAAAATACCCATCGCATCGCTGCAACGTCAGAATATGGCATCAGGTGTGATGATGATTCCGATCCCCAAGGCTGGGGTTTTAGTGGATGTCCAAGGGATTGGAGCAGCGAAGGGAATTGCTGGTATCGAAGGCGTCGTGATCATGATTCGCCGTAAGCAGAAGGTGGTGCCGCTTCCCGAAGGAAGACGTTATCTGGGATTTATTTTTGCCAAAGGAGAGAGGCCGGAGGAAGTGGAGCAGGCCTTACGTCTTGCGCACGAAAAGCTCCGGTTTGAGATAACCTCGTCGAATTAACGACCTCTGTTAAGCCGCCTTGGCGGCCTTCTCTGCAGGCGGTTTTGCGGCCGCGTCTTTCGCCTTATTTGAAGGGGTCTGTTCGGTGCCACTGGCTCCCTTTTCTTGTGCCTTCTCTGGTGGCGTGGCCTTATTTGCAGCGCTGTCCTCTTTGGGAGGACCTTCTCGCCAATCGGCGAGTTCAGACGCAACAATTGCCTCTATGCTGGTCACGAAATCCTCTAAATGTTTTGGATTGCCGGGCGCATTCTCTGACCGAATTTGATACCGCAGCTTGAGCCATTTCAAACGCTCTACCGCCGAGGCAAAATTGGAGTGCTTAGCACGAAATCGAAAGTTGGTGCTAAGCCCCGTGACAACGGTGGTCAAGATGGCGGGCAGAACAACCGCCCATTTAGGCCAACTGTCTACGGTCGCTGCAAATGCCGTCAGACCCGCTGCCACAATAACAGATGTCTGCAATACACTATCAAGCGTCTTTTGAATGCCCTTTTGCCTTTCATACGAATCGATGAGATCCTCACATCGTTTTAGGGCCATTTCCCCGACTTTATTTTCGGATTGACCTGCCATCACCACCCTCCTCTTCTACCCAAGTACAGGCGTCTAATACACCCCCCTTACCTTAGGGAACGGGAAAAGTGTAGAATTAGCCATATGACATTGTCAATAAGCAGCCGTCATTCTTGACTTTTTAACCGGTTCTGCTATGATCTAGCCGTTTTTCAAAAGGGGGGGTAAATCTGTGATTGAAAATAACGTTCCACCGGAGATTCATCGATTATCCCAAAAGATGGTTGATGAGCCGGCGTCAAGGGTGTTTGTCCAACTGGCTGACGAGTACCTGAAATATGGTCTTCTCAAAGAGGCCTTATGGATCCTTTCTGAAGGGATTCGAAACCACCCCAACTATGTCGCGGCCCGCATGATGCGGGGAAAAGTCCATCTCCAGATGAGACAGACCAAAGAGGCAAAAGACGACTTTGAGGTAGTCGTTCGGGAGCATCCAGAGAATATTTTAGCCCATAAAAAATTGGCCCTGATCTATCGGGAGTTAGGCAGACTGGGCGAGGCCGTCAGAATTTGCAACACGATCTTAAAGATCGATCCAAAAGACAAGGAGACAGGACTTCTTTTGGCCTCGATCCAGGAAGAGATTTCTGCGGTAGATGATATTCAGTCCCTTTCTGCACCACCTTCGGATGTCAATCTCGGAGAGGTCATTATGTGGTCTGGGATGGACACTCTCAGTGTATCGGAAGAAATAACACCAGAACCCATCGCCTCGGAGGAAGCTCCCGCGTTAGAAGGGGTCGTACAGGTCGGGTGTGACAACAGGGCGAATCCAGCCGCTCCAGAACCGGTGAATCTGGTTCGTCTCAAGGCATGGCTCGGATCAATTCAAGAAAAAAAGAGGTACCAATGAACTTTAAAGAGGGACTGGAAAGGATCGCGGCAAGAGTGGAGGATTTTATCGGCGTGGCAATTGTGGACGCCGATGGTATCTCCATAGAGGAGCATAAGAAGGATCCCTTTTTTGACTTTAATCCACTTATTGCCGAGTTTAGCGCCTTTCTTAAGGCCGCCGATAAGGCCTCTATCTCTGCCGACGTAGGGCCGTCGGATGAAGTCACCGTTTCAGCGGAAAAGGCAACAGTCATGATCAGGAGAATGAAGGAGGGGTATTTTCTGCTTCTTGCAACAGACTCTCCAAAACACATTGGAAAAGGGCGATTCTTTATGAAACGGGAGTCGGCCTTAATTAGTGAAGATTTGTAAAATAGGAAAAGAGGGGCCAAGGGCCTCTGTCATAATTTTGTTATAGTAAGGAAGGAGAACATGGCATCAGTTGGAACAACAGATTTTAGAGGTGGCTTGAAAATTGAACTCGATGGAGCGCCCTATGAGATTATCGAGTATCAGCATGTCAAGCCGGGAAAGGGAGGGGCGTTTGTACGGACACGAATGCGCAACATGGTCACGGGAAATAATCTGGATCGCACCTTTCGATCGGGAGAGAAATTCGAACTGGCGGACATGATTGACCGAGAGGTACAGTATCTTTATCAGGAGGGAGACGCGTTGCACTTTATGGACACACAAAGCTACGAACAACTTTTCCTGTCCTCCGACCAGGTCGGTGACGCAAAAGATTTTCTAAAAGAGAACATGGTGGTTAATGTCTTGTTCTATCATGGAAAGGGAATAGCCGTAACGCTCCCCAACTTTGTCGAGCTTAAGATTGTTGAAACGATCCCGGGTATTCGCGGCGATACCGCTACAGGCGGCACCAAACCGGCCAAGGTGGAGACTGGCGGAACGGTTAAAGTCCCCCTCTATATTGAAGAAGGCACCGTTATTAAGATAGATACACGCACGCGCTCATACATAGAACGAGTCTAATCCGTCAACGGCCGGGACGCCGACTGCGGGCGGAGGCAAACGGACCACTCCCGTTGGTCATGGCAAGCTACAAACATGGTTACACTAAATAGGTCATCTACATAAAAACGGGCATTATCAACAGGGCATCTAAAGTTATGGATTTAAAAGAAATAAAATCACTCATTAAATTACTGAAAGAGACCGATCTTTCGGAAATTGAAGTTGAGGAATCGGGCAGAAAAATCCGTATTCGCCAGGAAAAATACCTTCCCCCTGACCCGGCCCCAGCATATCAAATCAATGCTCCCTTGCCGACTCCGGCCCCTGCCCTCCCTCAAAGTGTTGCAGAGGAAAGCGTTCCCAATCTCACGGTGATTTCCTCTCCAATTGTAGGCACATTTTACAGGACACACGCGCCGGGCGCCGATCCCTACGTTAAGACGGGTGATGTGGTCAAAAAAGGTCAGACGCTTTGCATTGTGGAAGCAATGAAGCTGATGAACGAAATTGAATCCGACCTCGATGGCACCGTGGTGGCCATCTGTGTAGAAGATAAGTCCCCGGTTGAGTTTGGCCAGCCGCTCTTTAAAATCGAGCCTCTGTAATCCGCCAACGGGCGGAGGCGAGCAAGCCCTCCCGTTAGTCGGTCTGGGCCTGCGATGTCGTTGCACTAAATTATCTACGCAAGAAACGTAGATGTCACCAACAGAGAGTGTAATTTGCCAACGGGTGGAAAACAGGGGCACGCCTCTTCCACTTATAGCCCGATTAGATTTAGAATAGGGGCTATGGCGTCTACACAAGATTCACTGTTTGAAGTTCTCACTCCACTTGGCTTTAGTGTGCGCGTTACACATGCCTATTGGGAGTTAATTATTACGGTTAAACATCCCGTAATGGCGGGACGGGAGTCCGATATTAAAGAAACGCTGGCTCAGCCAGAGGAAATACGATTAAGCCGAAGCGATCCAAACATCTATCTCTTTTATAAAACAGAGTGCATCGGACGATGGGTGTGTGCTGTATCAAAGCGGCTTAATGAAGAAGGTTTCCTCGTTACGGCCTATCCGACGGACGCAATTAAGGAAGGGGTACGAATATGGCCCAAGTAAAAGTATTCTATGATCAGACGGGTAATACGCTTACGGTCTGGTTTGGAAACCCACAAGATGAATATATCAGTGAAGAAACTGGCGAAGAAGTTGTCCTGATGAAGGATGTGTCTGGGCAGGTTATCGGATTTGAGAAACTGAACTTCTCAGTTGGAAAACCTGTGCCCTTGCGAGTGGCATTTGAAACGGTGACGGCCTGATTTATACAGTCTTACAGAATTTGCCCAAGGTGTTCCAGTGGACTTGCGACGTTCCCTGTTGAGTAGATGTGGTCACCAAGGCGTCTAATGCAAGGAGAGTCTCTCTAATACAAACCTATGTTTAAAAAAATATTGATTGCCAATCGGGGTGAGATTGCCGTTCGGATTATTCGGGCCTGTCGAGAATTGGATATTCGAACTGTTGCCATCCACTCTGAAGTGGATGCCAACGCACTCCATGCTCATCTGGCCGATGAGTCGGTTTGTGTCGGCCCCGCAGATGTTAATCTTTCTTATCGCCATATCCCCAATATCTTGAGTGCGGCGGAACTGACCGACGCCGAGGCGATTCATCCCGGTTACGGATTTCTCGCTGAAGATGGCCATTTTGCAGAGGTGTGTGAATCGGTGGGGGTTCGATTTATCGGGCCTTCCGCAGAAGCGATTCGGCTGTTGGGTGATAAGGCCAAGGCCCGTGAGACCATGAAAAAGGCGGGGATCCCCGTGATTCCGGGCAGTGACGGGCCGATCGGAAGCGAGGAAGAGGCGATTGACGTTGCCAACCGCATTGGGTATCCCGTCATTATTAAAGCCGTATCGGGCGGTGGAGGGCGCGGCATCCGTGTGGTTCAAAAAGAAGGAGAGTTAAGCAGTCTCTTAAAGACGGCTAGGTTGGAGGGAAAGACCGTTTTTGGAGACGATAGCGTTTACATCGAAAAGTTTTTTGTCGAGCCGCGCCACATCGAGGTACAAGTTCTTGCAGACGATAAAGGTAAGGCGGTTTTTTTTCCCGAACGCGACTGCTCTATTCAGCGTCGTCATCAGAAATTAATCGAAGAGTCCCCGTCGTTGGTCATCGAAGAGAAGCTGCGTCGCGAGTTGGGCCGATGCGCATTGGAGGCGGTTCGCGCCACGCAATATGTGAATGCTGGAACGGTTGAATTCCTCTTTGAAAAAGAGTTTTATTTTATGGAGATGAATGCCCGCATTCAGGTGGAGCATCCGATTACGGAATGCGTCAGCGGCGTGGACCTGATCAAAGAGCAGATTAAGATTGCGGCGGGTCGAGGGCTGGAACTCAAGCAAAATCAAATAAGATTGCAGGGGCACAGCTTTGAGTGCCGCATTAACGCGGAGTGCCCCGAAAAATTTACGCCCTCTCCCGGCACGATTACGGCGTTTCACCTGCCTGGCGGCCCCGGCATTCGTGTGGATAGCGCCCTCATGCACCAAATGAAAGTAACGCCCTACTATGACTCCATGATTGCAAAATTGATTGTGCACGCGGAAGACCGCGAGATGGCAATTGCCAAAATGAAGATGGCCCTGTCCGAGTTCAAAATCGAAGGGATAAAAACAAACCTGCCCTTGCACCAGCGGATATTTGAGGATCCTACTTTTGTAAAAGGCCGCTATTCCACAAGCTACATTAATAACCTCTTATCCTCTTCTGCTTTGTCCGAAAGCCCTTCGCATTAAACGAATGTCCCCCTTCTATTTTATTGCCGATCCAATTGTTTTATCCGGTGAAACGTCTCTACTCAAAACGGTAACGGAGGTGATTGACGGCGGGGCGCGCCTCATTCAATACCGTGATAAAAACAGCACCCGTAAGACCCTGTATGAAAATGCAAAACGACTTCGGACACTGACAAAAGAAAGGGGCACGGCCTTAATCATCAACGATCACATTGATATCGCGCTGGCTGTAGAGGCCGATGGTGTGCATCTGGGCCAGAGCGATTTGCCCCTGTGGGCTGCACATAAGATATTGGGCAGAACTCGGCTGATCGGTATTTCAACACACACGCTTGCCGAGGCCATAGCGGCCGAGCAGGAAGGGGCGAATTATATCGGATTTGGGCCGATTTTTGCGACCAAGACCAAGGCTGATGCCCAAACGCCGGTCGGTGTAGAGGCGATTACACAAATCAAGAAAATGGTTCAGATCCCTTTATATGCGATTGGAGGAATTACTTATGAGCGTCTTCCATCGATTCTGACCGCAGGCGCTGATGGTGTTGCGACGATTTCGGCTGTTTTGGGCGACGTTCACGCCAATGTAAAACAATGGATCAAGGCCCTTTCCAAGTAACTACCTGATTTTTCTTGCAGTCAATTTTGCCTGATCAGGCAATCCCACCGACTGAAAAGCCCGGAGTCGCTCCGCGCATTTATTACAGGCGCCGCAATGACGATACCCCTTCGGGTTGATACAGGAAAAGGTCAGTTCCAATGGAAGTAAACGGCCTTGCTCTAAAACCTCTTTTTTAGACAGTTTGGCAAAAGGGGCAAGAAAGGTAATATCGGTGTTGAGTCCCTCGGATAAGGCCACCTCCATGTTTCTTAAAAAAATGGGGGTGCTGTCCGGAAACGGATTGCCACTTAGAACACCCAATGCAATCGGCTCAATTCCCAATATCGAGGCATAGACCGCGGCCTTTGAGAGGAGCATCAGGTTTCTGCCGGGGAGATAAACGGTGGAATCGTCCGAATCACTGTCGGGAACCTTTTTCCCATTGAGACTCCAGTGGGAGGCGTAGATGTCGTTCATCGGAAGGTCGGCGATTTTAAGCGGTGCAACCGATGGGCGAGAAATGGCCTTAAGATAGTGGCGAAGCCAGTACAACTCGGCCTTCTCCCACAAAAAACCACCTCGCACATAAAGCGGGATGACACGCTCAAACTGGGCAGAGAATGTTGCCAGTAGGACGGCGGAATCCACCCCGCCGCTGACCAGGACGATCACTTCCGAATTCTGCCTCACCTCACCCTCTTGATTGAGTGACTTTATCTGGCCCATCGCAGCCCCAATTGTAACGACACCCGCATTTCCAGACCGACCAGCGGGAGGGCTTCGCTCGCCTCCGCCCGTTGGCGGACTAGAGGCTGGTGGCGTGGGAGGCCAGGTAAGAAGCCACCCCTTCTGCGGTCGGCTTCATGGCCGTTTGACCTTTTTGCCAACCGGCGGGACAAACCTCTCCGCTTTTCTCGGAAAACTGTAGGGCGTCAATCATGCGTAAGATTTCATCCACGTTTCTGCCCAGGGGAAGATTATTGACCACCTGATGCTGAACGACCCCCGCCTTGTCGATTAAGAAGGAGGCCCGCAGCGAGATACTGGCAGGATGCTCGATGCCATAGGCCTGTGTAATGGTGTGATTGATATCA
>SBBA01000175.1 GCA_005239925.1 Candidatus Troglogloeales bacterium
CCCTAACCCTCCCTCACAAGGGGGGAGGGGATTACCAGCCCGCGCCGCCACCACCGCCGCCGAACCTGCCGCCACCCCCAAAAGAACCACCACCAAAACCACCGCCGCCAAAGCCATCACCTCTCCATCCAGAGGACCTTCTTCCGCCCAACATACTTCCCATCATCAGACCAGGCAACAACCCATCCATGCCGCTACCTCTGCCCATACCCATGGCACTAGCACCACCCCACCGATTGTAGCCCCGCCTGCGGGACATCTCGGAAAACATGAAATAGAGGATGATAACAAAAGGAAGAAGCGTGCCTATCCATGATGTTGCGCCACTCCTTTGGCGTCGCGGTTGATAGCGATAATCGGGAATGCCGGTTAATTTTATATTTTCGGTATCGGCAATTTTATTGGCCACGGCAACCGTTAATTGTGCGATGCCCTCCGTATATTTTTCTTGTTTAAAATAATGGCCCGCTATGTCGCGCGATGCCGACCCAATCCATGCATCGGGAAGGGTTCCCTCCAGCCCGTATCCGGTATGCACCCGCACACGCCGTTCCTGTATGGCCAAGACAATCAACGCCCCATTATCTTTTTTAGCCTGTCCTAGCTTCCACAGTTCAGCATGTCGCTGTGAAAAACTGAAGATATCCTCTTCCTCCATTGTGGGAACGGTCAGCACTTTTACCTGGGCCGTGGTCTTCTGTGTAAGTTCCGTAAGCCAACCTTCTAATTGCTGTTCGACTCCGTCATCAATGATCCCTGCGGTGTCAATCACATAACGACCGGGATCGTTAATCGTAACAGCGGCGGGAAGAAGAGAGGGATAAGCTAACAGACAGAAAATTAAAAAACAGAGTGATCTGCCCTTACTACTACTGACCCACAATTTTTCCCCCTTAATTCCAGGACTACGACAAAGTTCGTCATTCCGGCGTGACTCTAGCCGGAATCCAGGGCCAAGCCATTACGGACAACTCTGGATTCCGGCTTAAAAATTGCCGGAATGACGGCATTATTTATGTAAAAAGGGTCAAAACAAATTTATCCTGCCCTTAATTCGTAATTCTTGATTCTTTATTCTGGAATGACTCGCCCTACCACCGATCCACAATTTTCCCCAGTGCCTCCACATCGGCATAAAGTATTTTAAACCCGTCCCAATCATTTTTGGTCGCTATATTAATGGCATTTCGAACACCCGCTAAGCGTACTCCCGTCATTTCTTCAATCTGTGTAATCACCTTTGTCTCTGTGTATCCCTCGCGAGTACCCTTTAGCCAGAGCATGCCGCGAAGGGTACGAATAAGACGTTGTGCGGATTCTGTTTCCAAGCCGTCATATAATTTCTCCCGTCCTGCCGCAGTAAGCAGCCCCTGCCGCATTCCAATTAAGATGCTTTTAAGCTCTCGTTCACATTGTAGCCGCATATGCCTTTCCTCAAAGGGTAATTCGGTAAAACAATCCTCCCCTAAAATGGTTATATGGCACTGCGTTATCTCAAGAAACTCCAATGGAAAAGAGTCCAGCGAGGCACGAATATAGGCGAGGGTCATAATTAAAGGGGCGGCAATATTGGCCTTCCCCAGTTTTGCGCCATTCTTAGAAAGCTCGCGCAACATCGTGAGATCAATATGATCCAAAACAAGCACACTTTGCGCGGCATGGCGTTTGGCATCAAAGCTCCCTGCCGCAATGGAACCAAAAAGGGTTAGTCCAACGGCATTATCGCCCGCCAGTTGACCGATCTGTTTGGCATAGGCCAAGACAGGTTGCTGCATGGTGTGATTAATTTGATTGATTGATGTAATGTGAATCTCGGGTTGTCTTCCCATCTCTGTTTTTGTGTCGAGAGTTAAGTCGTTAAACCGTGTGCGTATCGCTGGTCTCAACGGGCGCGCTTAGTTCCCCTCCACTGCTTGGTGAAAGCCGCTTCACTCGCCGCGCCGTGGTGATAAAGCCGGAATGGCCTACCATACGAAGATGGGGACGAACAGAACGGCCTTCGATATTCCAGGGACGAAGCAGCGTCTCAAACGTTTCAATAAATGAAAACCCCCTTTCCAACTGAAGCGCCTCGACGACCTTTACCGCCTGTGGTACAGTAGGGACAAAAGAGAGAAAGACCCCTCCGGTGCGAAGTTTTTGCGCAGCCAACGGCACCACCCGATGCGGCTCCGGAAGGTCCAGGACAATGCGATCCACCTGTTCTTCCAATATGCCTTCATAAATATCACGGGGCTGCACCGTAAGCCGATCCACTGTTGCACAATTAAAATAACGCCTTATATTTCTTATCGCCTGATCCGCAAAGTCCTCTCTGATTTCATAACTAACCACCTGCCCCTTTTCACCCACGGCATCAAGGAGGGGTATCGTCAGCGCGCCGGAACCAATCCCTGCCTCTATCACGGTTGCCCCCGGATAAATATCAGCCCACATTAAAATAAGGGCCAAATCTTTTGGGTAGAGTACCTGGGCACCGCGCGGCATATGCAGTGTGTACTGGGCCAACGTGGGCCGAAAGACAAAGAAACGGCTGCCGCGAGACAGGGTGATCTCGATGCCGTCCTCCTGACCAATCACCTGGTCATGGAGTAACGTCTCTCCTGAAAACTGGAAGGTGCCACCCGCTTGCAGGATAAAGCGATAGGTCTTTGCATCGTGTGTCATCAGATGAACGATTTCTCCAGGGGCAAATAAACGCATTCTTATTAATCCATTTTAAAGATGATAAAACGGCCCTACATCTCGCGTCCGACCGCCGTAGCAATCTTCTTCAGCGTGGTCATCAATGTCTTAAAGTCTTTTGGGAGAAGCGCCTGCTCGCCATCGCAATAGGCCAGCTCCGGGTTGGAGTGCACCTCCACCATAATGCCGTCTGCACCAACAGCGAC
>SBBA01000114.1 GCA_005239925.1 Candidatus Troglogloeales bacterium
ACCTTGGATCATTATCTTTTCTCCCCATTTATAACGTGTTATAATAGCTCTGGTTTATTGGCTCAATTTCCCCATACTTTTACACTACATGGATTGTTCCAAAAGAGTCGGTCTAGATAAGAAATGAACGTGCATCATAACGGTAAAAGCGGTCGAAAAAACATCGTTGTCATCGGCAATGGGATGGTCGGTCAGCGATTTTGTGAGAAACTCGTTGCCCTCGACTTCGCCCAACAATACAAAATTACGACGTTCTGCGAAGAGCCGCGCGCCGCCTACGATCGTGTTGGATTAACCTCGTTTTTTGCCCACCGTGACGCGGAAAAGCTGATGCTGGCCAAGATGGAGTGGTACCACGAGCACGGCGTTGACTTGCATATCGGAGATCGCGCCAATCAGATTGATCGAAAAAAACAGATTGTGCGATCCGACAAAGGGGTTGAAATTGCCTATGACGCCGTCATTCTGGCCACCGGATCGTACCCGTTTGTGCCAAAGATCAACGGCATCCATAAGGTCGGTGTCTTTGTCTATCGCACCATTGAAGACCTGGAACATATCATCGCATATGGTGCAAAGATTAAACGGGCCGCGATTATCGGCGGCGGCTTGCTGGGTTTGGAAGCTGCCAAGGCGGTTTATGACCTGGGATTAGAAACGCATATCGTTGAATGCGCACCCCGCCTGATGCCCCGGCAAATTGACGATGCGGGGTCTAGGATTCTGGTACGTCAAATCGAGGCCTTAGACGTTTCCGTTCATCTGAACAAAATAACCGAGGAAGTCACCGGGAACGGGGTCGTTAATGGTATGCGTTTTCAGGACGGCAGCCGGCTTGATGTGGATATGATTGTTGTCTCTGCGGGTATCTGCCCACGCGATGATCTAGCGCGGGAGTGTGGCCTTGCCGTCGGCAAACGTGGCGGCATTATCGTAGACGATCAACTGCAAACCTCCGATCCGGCGATTTACGCCATTGGAGAAGTGGTCCTGCATCGTGACGTCGTTTATGGTCTGGTGGCCCCCGGCTACGCCATGGCCGAGACGGTAGCGACTAATCTCACGGGTGGAAACGCTCTGTTCACCGGCACCGATCTTTCCGCGAAGCTCAAACTCTTGGGTGTGGATGTGGCCTGCTTTGGCAATTATGAGATGGGGCCGGAAGAGGCAAAGCCGCTGGTATGGGAAGATCCGTTTGATGGCAAATACAAAAAGCTTTTCTTTAGCCCCGATGGCACACATCTCCTGGGCGGCATACTGGTTGGGGATGCCAGCGATTATGGCATGTTGTCGATCATGGCAAAAAGCGACGCGGCCCTTCCCTGCCGTCCTTATGAATTGGTGATCGGCAAGTCGAATAGCATTTCTTCACTGGGAGGGATCGAGGGAATGCCGAATGACGCCCAGATTTGTTCCTGTAATAATGTAACGAAGGAGACGATCTGCAAAACAATTAGAGAGCAGAAACTGACGGCAATAGGGCAGGTCAAGGAGGCCACCAAGGCCGGTACCGGATGTGGAGGGTGTATGCCGCTGGTGACCGATATCTTTCGTGCCGAGATGAAGGCGGCAGGAATTACCGTCAGCACGCATATGTGTGAGCACTTCCCCTATTCCCGTACCGAGATGTTTGCCCTTATCAAAACCAAGGAACTGAAAACCTTCGACGAGACGATTACACAATATGGCAAGGGAATCGGCTGTGAAATCTGCAAGCCGGCTATTGCGTCCATCCTGGCGGCCCTCTGGAATGACAACATCATGAACCGGGAGCATCAGACCTTGCAGGATACCAATGATCGTTTTATGGCCAATATGCAGCGGGGCGGCCTGTACTCCGTAATTCCGCGTGTCCCCGGCGGCGAGATCACGCCGGAAAAGCTCATCGCGCTGGGGGAGACCGCCAGACAGTTTGGTCTTTATTCCAAGATTACCGGCGGACAGCGGATTGATCTTTTTGGCGCCAAGGTACAGGATTTACCGGACATTTGGGAGAAACTGGTCAATGCCGGATTTGAAAGCGGCCATGCCTATGGCAAGGCGTTAAGAACGATTAAGAGCTGTGTCGGCACCACCTGGTGTCGTTACGGGGTGCAGGATTCCGTTGCGTTTGCCATTCGACTGGAAAATCGCTATAAGGGAATTCGTGCACCGCATAAGGTGAAAAGTGCCGTATCGGGGTGTATCCGTGAATGTGCGGAGGCGCAGGGAAAAGACTTTGGATTGGTGGCCACGGAGCGTGGGTACAACCTGTATGTCTGTGGGAACGGCGGGGCCAAGCCGCGTCACGCCGATTTACTGGCCGCCGATATTGACGAAGAGACAGCCATTAAATATATTGATCGCTTCATGATGTATTACATCATGACGGCGGATAAGCTGACCCGAACCGCGGTTTGGATTGAGAAGCTCGAAGGGGGAATTGAGCACCTTAAAGATGTAATTATCAAGGACAAGCTCGGCATCTGTGCAGAATTGGAAGAGCGAATCCAATTCCTGGTGGATTCGTATCGGTGCGAATGGGCCGAGGCGGTTAACGATCCGGAGAAGCGAAAGCTGTTCCGTCAGTTTGTGAATACCGATGAGACCGAGCCGGTAATCGAAGTGGTGATGGAACGGGATCAGCCGCGTCCGGCCTATTGGCCTACTGAGGCGATATCGCTTGAGCAGTTCAACAAATTGAAAGAAAACCTTCCCCCTCTACCGCCGCCTGCACCGGGGCAGTTACCCAACTGGGTCAAGGTCGGGAATGTTTCCGATTTTCCTCACAACGGCGGGGCGACGATTAAGTACGGCAAGTCTCAGATCGCCGTCTTTCATTTTTCCACGTGGGATAAATGGTATGCCTGTCAGCAGATGTGTCCGCACAAGAAGGCGTTTGTCTTATCGCGTGGTATGATTGGTGATGTCAATGGCGTCCCCAAGGTCGCCTGTCCCTTGCATAAGAAAAACTTTTCCCTCGTTTCAGGAGAATGTCTGACAGGTGGGGATTATTCGGTGCAGACCTTTCCGGCGAAAGTCGAGGGGGAAGAGGTCTTCCTCGATCTCCCGCCAACCGAGGTGCTTGACCCCTTATTGGCAACCGAAATTGGCTGTAGTCTCGCCACCTCCTGCGAAACCACCCCGAATCTTCTACCGGTGGTGTAAGGGATAAATGTCTTCTATTGCATGTACTAAAAACTCGGAAGGAGATTAAATCATGATTTCAGTAAAGGAAAAAATGAACAAGATTATTCAGGAACAACCGGATGATAGTTCATACGACGAAATTCTGCGAGAAATAGCGTTTAATCGGATGATTGAAAAGGGCCTTGCCGATTCAAACTCTAATAGAACGATCAGTAATGAAGAGATGAAACATCGAATTAAAACATGGCAACAATAAATTGGACTGCGGAGGCAGAACAATGGCTAAAAGATATTCATGATTACATTTTTAAGGACAGCCCGAGTGCCGCCCTCCATCTTGTAGAAGCGATCTACAATAAAGCCCAGCTACTATTGGAGTTTCCAGAGATAGGCTATACGTACAAAACCAACCCAGACCTTCATATACGCATTTTACTTTATGGTCACTACAGAATTGCATACCTTATAAAACCCAATAGGGATATCGACATATTGGGTGTGTTTCATGGTGCTTTAGATATTGATCGTTATCTTTAAAGGAAAGAAGATTTATGATGAACAAAATCAAATACACGGATGAACCTCTTGGGGATGTCCAGATCATAAAGGATTTTCTGCCGCCTCCAGAAGATTTGGTACTGAAGGAGGAGACCGTCAAAGTGACGCTTTCTCTAAGCAAATCGAGTGTGGCTTTCTTCAAGCGGAAGGCCAAAGCAGGTAATACCCAATACCAAAAGATGATTCGACACTTACTGGACGTCTATTCAAGACAGTTCCAGAGCCGCTAATTATCTCACCAGAATCTCCGATATCCGTTGCCGAAGTAAGGGGAGTAGTTCAGCCTCAAACCACGGATTCTTCCGCAGCCAAAGATTATTTCTTGGACTGGGATGGGGCATGGGAACCCTCTCGGGCCAATAGGTTCGCCACAATTTGACCCGTTCCGTTAGAGAATAACTGGTTTCAGCAAAGTGGTATGCGTGTGCGTACTGGCCGAGTACCAAAATCATTTCCAGATGGCGAAGTTGTGCAAGAAGCTGTTTGCGCCAGGCTGGTGCACACTCGGGTCGCGGGGGAAGGTCTCCTGATTTTCCTGTACCCGGAAAGCAAAAGCCCATCGGCAAGAGCGCGATCTGCGCTGCATTATAGAACTGTTCACGTGTAACCCCCATCCACTCACGCAGACGGTCTCCACTGGCATCATTGAAAGGCAGACCCGTATCATGCACTTTCCTGCCTGGGGCCTGCCCTACGACCAAAATCCTTGCAGCAGGGTGCAATTGAAAAACAGGCCGAGGGGGAAACGGCAAGTGCTCCTTGCAAAGGGTACAGGCACGCACCTCAGCAATTAAAGATGAAAACGAGGACAAGGCGAATGACTCCTAAAATAGTGTGTTGCACTAAAAATTGGATCATACTCCGTCCATTTCATTTAGAACAACCCCCTCTTAACAAATAAAGGAATCAGGAGTAGAATGCGAAATGAAGGTTGGTTAGACTTTCTGTTGGTGACATCTACGTTTTTTGCGTAGATAATTTTTCGTGTAACGACATCGGTAGGCCCAGACCGACCAGCGGCCGGAACGCCGGCTGCGGGAGGGCTCCGTTCGCTTCCGATTAGAAGAAGGAGATGGATGAAAAAGATTCTCTTGGCACTCTTATTTTTAGGTTGTTATGCCACGTCGTATGCGGAGCCTAACAACAAGCCGGACACATTTGGAGTGGGGCTTATTCTCGGTGCCCCTACGGGAATATCCATAAAGTATTGGGTGGACTCCACGCACGCCTTTGATGCGGCGCTTCGGTTTGGCGACATTGCCGTCCATGCCGACTATCTGTGGCACCGGTGGGATCAATTACCCAAACCCCGGCGGGGGCGATTGGCAACCTATTGGGGGTTGGGCGGCCGCGTCAAAGAAGACGGTAAGGATACACACTTTGGCGCCCGTGCAGTCGGCGGGCTGGCCTATGACCTTCCACAACATTCCGTAGACCTCTTTCTGGAAGTCGTTCCCGTATTGGAATTGCTGCCCGACACAAGACTTGATATAGATGCCGCCTTGGGCGTCCGTTACTACTTCAACTAATCCGCTTCCCCCTGTTTTAGGGGTTACCTTGGTTCATCAGAAGCATGGTATACTGTTCTTATGAAAGGTGTTGCTCCGATTAAAGGGATTCCTCTGCCCTGGGCACAAAAAGATAGGTCTGCCTCCATCGCCAAGCCCTTCCCCCTTTACTCCATTGTTTTTGCTGGTTTATTTTTAGTCTTATCGGCCATCCCGCTTTTTGCGGCAACGTACTATGTTGCCCCCAACGGTAAGAATGATAACCCAGGAACGGAGGTTTCCCCCTGGAAAACATTAAGCCATGCTAGCAGCAAAATCGCGGGCGGGGATACATTGATCGTGAAAAATGGGACCTACACCGGCGAAGAAAACCAAATCTGGAATCTTCCCAGTGGGCAAGAGGCTCGATATACCACAATCAAGGCGGAACATCCCTTTGGCGTCATCTTAGAAGGAACAGGCAAAGATGTGGGCCAGAATGGATATCTCAGGACGCCCATTCGACTTCTCGATAATGCCTATATTCAGATTGAAGGGTTCAAGCTTAGAAACTCCCCCACGGGCGGGGCCATCCTGCTAGCGAATTCCCACCATATCAAGTTGCTTCGCATCTCCATCAAGAATGGAACACGCTTTGATTATCCATGGGGCCCTCCCCTCACGATTACAAAGGGAAGTCATCATGTCCTGGCCGAGGATGTGTGGATCACGGGAGCCATGCGGTATGGTGTGCTGGTCAGCGGAAACAATAAACATGGCTCCGATAAAGAAGAGGATACGACCCGTCAGATTATTTTGCGGCGTGTGGTGGTGCGATGGGATTATATGAAGACGGATGAGCCGAAGGCGGGCATCGCGTTTTATGGCGCAGACGATTTTTCAAAAAATGGCGCAGTGGTTGATAGCGTGTGTCAGAACTGTCTGGTGCTGGATTTAAACCCCGGTGACGATTACGAGAATATGTACGGGGCCTATTACAATCCGAAGACGACACAAAACATCGGCTATTATGGATCAATTGCACTCAATATCAAGGGAGAGACAGAGCAATCGGTCATCGGTGGATTTTATGTCACGGATAATTACAAGAAGAATAAGGGCCAAAAGATTGTTGATAGCGTGGCGTGGGATATTGATGGCCCGGCCGTCCAGTTTACCGAGGGGGATCCAACGGGGTTTGGAGAAGTTACCCAATCCACGTTGGGCAAGAGCGAGTATGGTGTTTTTGTGAGGGGGTCGCCCGGGGGCTCTCGGCTACCGGTGAAAATTAAAAACAACCTCTTTATAAAAAACGAAACGGTCTACTCGTCTGTAAAGGATCTGATCAAGCTATCCTCATATAATCTTTACTTTCCGCAGTCGTCTCTTCGTGACCCCAACCAGGCCCTCACTTCTGATCCTCAGTTAAAGTATCTGGTTCAGGTTGAGCAAGGCTCGCCCGCCTATCATTCGGGAGAGGGCGGCGCATCGCGTGGCGCAACCCTCCTGTACCGCTATGGGAAATCGGGAACGCTTTGGGGGGAGCCGGGATGGGACGCCTTAACAACGGAGTCGCTCTGGCCGTGGCCTTATGAAGATCAGATTCATACGGATTTTTCAGAGCCGAATCCTCCACCAAAAGGGGCGTATCCGCCGAAAAATAAAACCGATCGGGGGTTTGCTGCAAAAGGCCAAACCCTCACCAAATATATCTGGGAATATTTGGGACATCCGATACCCAAATGGGTTTATGCTACGGGAAGTCAGGGCAGCTCATCCAGCGCGCCTGCTGTGCCTCCGCCACCTTCTCTACCACCTCCGTCATCATCGCGAGATAAGGTTCCTCCCAGTGCGCCTTCCGGTTTGAGGGCAACCGCTGTAGGCAACACCCAGATTGATCTTGTCTGGGTCGCCGCGACCGACAATGTGGCGGTAACAGGGTATCAGATACAGCGATGCCCTAAGGCCAATTGTACCGGCTTTACTCCGATTGCCACGACCACAACGACGAGCTACAGCAACACGGGGCTGCTTACCAAAACGACTTATCGTTACCGTGTGCAGGCCATCGATGCCGCAGGAAATCACGGCAACACCTCTAACATTGTTGCGGCCACCACCTCGACGCTAACACAGGATACCAGTCCGCCCACCATGCCTGCCCGATTAACAGCAACGGCGTCTAGTCCTACACAGATTGATCTGACCTGGACGGCCTCAACCGACAATGTGGGTGTAACGGGGTATCAGGTTCAACGGTGTTACAGGGCAAACTGTGTCAACTTTGCCCCGCTTACCACGACCACGATAACCCGTTACAGCAACACGGGATTGACCGCCAAAACGGCTTATCGTTATCGCGTTCGGGCCATGGATGCTGCAGGGGGTCGGAGTCGTTACTCCAACGTTGCCATGGCAACCACCCTGGCACAGCCCTTACCCGATACCCGTGCACCCAGTATGCCAAAGTTAACGGCAGCCGTTATCGGCGAGACCCAGATTGATCTGACTTGGATCGCCGCAACCGACAACGTAGGTGTAACGGGGTATCAGGTCGAACGGTGTATGCAGACAGGATGCACGGGCTTTGCATTGATTGCCACGACGACGATCACCCGTTACAGCAACACGGGATTGGCCGCGCAAACGACCTACCGTTACCGTGTACGGGCGATGGATGCCGCAGGCAATCGCAGCAACCCCTCCAACATTGCCACGGCCATCACCGCGTCATCACCATTACCACCGCCCCTGCCTTCTGACCCGCTTGAAGAGGCCCTACGCACCGGCAATGCCTTGCTGGTAGGCAATAGCGGCATCATTCTGGATGCGGCATTAGACGCCATCGAGCAGAATAAAGCGAAGTTTAACGCCGCAAAGCGTCAGCTGTTTAATCTGTCAGCGTCCGGGTCGGCCCACGCGAATGGCGCCAGTCTCACCGCCATTAATTGGCATCCGACCCATGATGCCGCGTTTCTTACCTCCACCTTCGGGGTGAATGAATCGGTTCTGTTCACCAATAGCGTCTTTGAGAGTGGGCATACTATTTATCAAAAGCCGCTTGCGATTATTGGCGAGAAGGCCGCGGGTACAGGCCCCGTGTCGCGTTATATGGTGATGGGGAGTAATCCGATGCGCAATGCCTATCGCGTCCCCGATGGGTCTGCCGTCAATAGTCAAATGCACCAGTTAATGCAAAATGGCATAAGCTGGTTAACGGGCAGAAGTGATCTAGGCACAACGCCCTGGAATGTGGTGATTGCGCAAACGGATGACAGTTTTTTCTTTCCGGATGATCGAGCGATTCGTACCTGGTTGGATCAAAAATATGGTGGCAAGGCCATATACAATCCAAAAGATGCTTGTAACGGGGCACGATTAAGCCGATGCATTACGGCGAACACCCGTCTTCTGATTATCTCCCAGGTCATGAATGTTGGAGAGGACGCCACAGGGATCACAGCAGCAGTCAAAGAGGCGATGGAGAGGGGCATACCGGTGCTTTATATGCATCATAACGGTGATAAAAAAGAACTGGGCGCTGCCCTGCTTCCTTTATTTGATGTTGGCTATGAGGACGATGCCTACCGGTTCAAACTTCGTTTAACCAACTACGATGGGAGCAAGACCTACAATACACTGCCGGCCGATGTGAAATCCATTCAGACGTTACTCACCCATTTCAAGAATCAGAGTTTTACGATCCGTCTAAACGCCTGTAATGAAGATGCCTGTTCCAACGATACAGCGTATCACAGGGAGTTTCAGGATGGGGCCGGTCGTGTGCAGTCAATGGTGAATCATTACGATCAAGCCAAGATCAATATTTTTGCAGGGAATGATTCTAAAGATTTGCGATTCCAAAAACTGCTTGTTCTTTTGGCGGATCATTATCGCCAAACCGTGGCCTACCCAATGGATAGCGCGACCACCGTTACGCCTGATCAAACAATGGCCTTTTTAAAATCGCTCTTTGCCGATCATGTGGTTTATCATTCTAGAATGGTCAATCCGGCACAGCCCGACATGGGGAATTTCAGTCGCAGCAATTTTCGCCATATTACGCCCGTAACAAAAACGGTGCGGCTGACCAGTAAGCAGAATTTCAGGGCAGCGGGGGTTTATGCGCTGCCGGGGCAGACATTTAAAGTAACCCGCATGGATAACAGTAGCGTGAAAACGTCCGTTTTCATCAATACGCTCCGGGAGGGCGCAACCCATCTGTTTGAGGCCCGAAATGGCAGTGCGGACAAGGGTTACAACCGTCCGAAATATCTGCAGTCTGTGCCCTTCGATATCAAACGAGGTGAGACCCTTTTTCTAACCTCTCCCTATGGCGGCCCCATTCAAATCGGTTTTGATACCCATGATCAGAGCGTTGAGTTTCGGTTTGAGGGTGTCGGGGAGCATCCGTTTTGGGATGGGCCGGAGGATGATTTTACATTTGATCGGCAGCTTGCGAGGGGTGACTATGATTGGGCGGAGTTTTCAACACCCCATTTTGAAGTCCACTCCACGCTGCTTAAGATGCGTGAATCGTTGCAAAATCCAAACTGGAATACAGGCACAAAATTAGCGGCGGCAATCACCCGTTACATTCACAACCTTCCTCACGTGCTAGCCGGATTGCAAGGCCCGGGGATTGATGTGGTGCCTGAAATTCATGACTTTGCCCTGCAGAAGGGCTGGCAGATTGACTCCATCAATAAGGTCAAACATATGAATGCGGATCAGGCCACCTGTGGTTATGGTTGTTCCGGAAACCCATATGACGCCTACTGGGCTTTTTCTCCCACGCAGCATGGGGATATCCATGAGCTGGGGCATGGCCTGGAAAAAGACCGACTTCGATTTGACGGTTGGGATCTCCATGCCAGCACCAACCCCTATTCCTACTACAGCAAGACACAATTTTACAAAACGACGGGTGCAGACCCAAACTGTCAGACCCTACCCTTTAAGGCCATGTTCAATACGCTTCAGGCATCGACACACCAAGCTGACCCTTTTAGCTATATGAAAAATGCAAAATTAACAGACTGGTCTAACGGTGTGGGTATCACCATACAAATGATGATGTCGGCACAGGCACAGGGAGTGTTACAAGACGGTTGGCATCTGCTGGCCCGTTTACATCTGATGGAACGGGAATTTGAGCGGGCCAGGAAGGATCAGGCCACATGGGAGGCCCGACGTGTCGGGCTGGGTTTTGGCAACTACTCCTTTGATGCCATTCGTGCAATCAACAACAACGACTGGCTTGTGAATGCCCTCTCTTTTGTAACGGGTCTGGACTATCGTGCCTATCTAACGATGTGGGGTCTTGGGTTTAGCAATGAAGCTGGGGCGCAGGTAGCCAGTTTTGGCTACCCTGTTGTACCGCGAAAATACTACGTCTCCGACGGCAAGGATTATTGCAAGGGGCTGGATAAACCCGTCGTGAATATTAATGGCACTTCCCCCTGGCCCCTTCCTTAAGATAAAGTGATCTGCATCTAAGATGCGTGTCTTTTCCCCGTTTTCCCTGTCAAGCCATGTAAGGTCTATGGCGATATCCCGTTGTTGACAACCTACAAATCCACATGATACTGATAGGTCGCGTTGGTGTCTCTTATGAAGAAAAAAGAAAATTGTTTTACGCTGGGGTTACCCAAAAAAGAAGGGCTTTATGACCCGGCCTTTGAACATGACAGTTGCGGCATCGGTTTTGTCGTTAATATCGCCGGTACTCCGTCTAATGATATCATTCAAAAGGGATTGACCCTTCTCAATAACCTCAGTCACCGCGGCGCCGTTGGATGCGACCCCTGCACCGGCGATGGGGCAGGGATTCTCATTCAGCTTCCCCACGCCTTTTTAAATCATGTTACCCCGTTTGACTTGCCCGCCCCCGGCCAATATGGCGTGGGGATGGTCTTCCTCCCAAACAATAAAAAAGAGCGGCTGATTTCCGAACAGCTCTTTGAAAAGATTATTGTCGAAGAAGGGCAGGAGGTTTTGGGGTGGCGGGATGTTCCGATTGATCGCTCACAAGTGGGTGAAGTGGCACAATCCACGCTGCCGGTCATACGACAGGTTTTTATCGGCGCGGCCAACCTTAATTCATCGGATTTCGAACGCAAGCTCTACCTCATCAGAAAGCGGGTCGAAACGGCGCTGCGTCAACTCACAATGAAGGAATTATGCTATATCGTTAGCCTTTCTTCCAAGACGATTGTCTATAAGGGGCTGCTGCTGCCGGCGCAGATTCCCCTTTTCTATGAGGATTTATCCAACACGGCTATTGCATCGGCGCTGGCGCTGGTTCATTCCCGTTTTTCAACCAACACCTTTCCCACCTGGCCGCTGGCGCACCCGTATCGCTATATCTGCCACAACGGGGAGATTAATACCCTGCGCGGCAACATCAACTGGATGCACGCCCGCGAGGGACAACTCCATTCCCCGCTGTTTGGCGAGGATATGAAGAAACTCTATCCGATTATCGCGGAAGGTCAAAGCGACTCGGCCTGTCTGGATAACGCCGTGGAGTTTCTCTGCATGGGGGGGCGCTCCCTGCCCCATGCCATGATGATGCTGATCCCCGAGGCCTGGTCGGGCAATCCCCACATGGACTTTGATCGCCGCGCCTTTTATGAATATCATGCCGCCATGATGGAGCCTTGGGATGGCCCCGCCGCCGTCGCGTTTACCGATGGCACGGTGATTGGCGCAACACTGGATCGGAACGGCCTACGACCGGGCCGGTATATGATTACCCAGGATGGTCTGGCGATTCTGGCCTCCGAGGCAGGCGTACTGCCGATCCCGCCTGAAGAAATTGTTGCCAAGGGGCGGCTGCAACCAGGCAAGATGTTTTTGGTTGATACCGCTGCGGGTAAAATTGTGGAGGATGAAGAGATTAAATCGGCATTGGCGGTGCGTCGTCCTTATCGCAGTTGGATCGCGGCCCACCAAATCCGGATAGAAGAACTGCCGGAGCCGCAATCGATTGTGCAGCCGGATCATGCCACGCTGCGACAGCGGCAACAGGTGTTTGGATACACGATTGAGGACTTAAAGACGTTGCTCACCCCGATGGCCGTCACCGGAGAAGAGGCGGTCGGATCAATGGGCACCGATACGCCACTGGCGGTTCTTTCGGATCGCCCGCAGCTGCTCTTTAAATACTTCAAGCAGCTCTTTGCACAGGTCACCAATCCCCCCATTGACCCGATCCGGGAACAACTGGTGATGTCGCTGGGCACCTCCATTGGGCCTAAGCCCAATCTTCTGGGAGAGACCCCCGAACATGCCCGGCGCATTCGAGTCGGCTCGCCGATTCTCACCAACAGCGATCTTGAAAAAATCCGGTCAATCGGCGATGGCCGTTTCCGAGGCAAAACGATTCCCTTTCTCTTCCCCGTCGCGGAAGGGGTTAGCGGCATGGCAAGGGCGGTAGATAAGATATGTCAGTCTGCCATCCAAGCCATTGATGACGGATATAATTTCATTATCCTAAGCGATTGGGGTGTGAATGAGGCGATGGCGCCCATCCCCTCTCTATTAGCGGTCTCCGCAGTGCATCATCATCTTATTTCAAAATCGCGCCGTCCGGAGGTGGGCCTTTCTATTGAAACCGGAGAGGCCCGCGAGGTTTCTCACTTTGCCCTGCTCCTGGGGTTTGGTGCGGGATCAATCAATCCGTATTTGGCCTTTGAAACCCTGGTGGATATGTCAAGGGACGGATACCTGCCTGAGACGATTGATGAGGCGACCGCCGAGGCAAAATATATCAAGGCAATCAATAAGGGGCTTTTGAAGATCATCTCCAAGATGGGGATTTCCACCATTCAAAGTTATTGCGGGGCGCAGATATTTGAAGCGATTGGATTAGACCCCGCCTTTGTTGATCGTTATTTTACGGGGGTAGCCTCCCGTATTGGCGGCTGCGGAATCGAGGCGATTGCCGAAGAGGTGCTCTCCCGCCATCGTCTTGCCTATGAAACGCCAACGCACCATCGTTCACTTTCGTTTGGCGGTGAATATCATTATCGGATTCAAGGGGAGCATCACAACTGGAACCCGCAAACCATCTATACGCTGCAACATGCCACGCAAAAAAAGAGCGATCAGGGTTATAAGGAATTTGCCCAACTGGTCAACGATGAGAGTCGGCATCGCTCTAACATACGGGGCCTGCTGACGTTTAAAAAAACCACGCCGATTCCCCTCTCCGAGGTTGAACCGGCCTCTGTGATTGTGAAACGGTTTGCCACGGGGGCCATGTCCTATGGATCAATCAGCAAGGAGGCGCACGAGATGCTGGCGGTCTCCATGAACGCGATCGGTGGACGAAGCAACACCGGCGAGGGGGGCGAGGCGCCGGATCGGTATGGCACCAATCGTAACAGCGCCATCAAGCAGGTGGCTTCCGCGCGGTTTGGTGTGACGACGGAATACCTGATTCATGCTAAAGAACTTCAGATTAAGATTGCGCAGGGGGCCAAGCCAGGTGAAGGGGGACAACTTCCGGGCACCAAGGTGGACGAGGCGATTGCGAAGACCCGCTTTTCCACGCCGGGGGTGACGTTGATCTCCCCGCCACCGCATCACGATATTTATTCCATTGAAGACCTGGCGCAACT
>SBBA01000172.1 GCA_005239925.1 Candidatus Troglogloeales bacterium
ACCCAAACACCTTACACGCCTGTGAAATATTCCCAAGATGCTTCGCTAACTCTAATAACCCCACCTTGTTCTTGATAACCTTTTGTTCCATTGTCATCTAACACCTCCTTCTTTGTTTGTCGTTACTTTATCAGAAATGCAAGACTAAGTCTAAACTATTACACATTACTTAGGCTTAACGATAACATACACAGGTCACCTTAAAAAGGCAAGGTGAAGACCTTTTAGAGAGGGGAAAATGGCGATTAGAAGAGCGTGTAGATGAACGGCGCCACGGCGCTTCCTTCGACGAGCAGTAAAAGCCCGCCCAACAATAACAGCGTGGCAATAATCGGAAAGAGCCAATATTTTTTACGTACGCGAAGAAAACGCCAAAATTCAATTAGAAAGGCCATCTCATCCCTCCATTAAAATTGATCTCGCATCGTTGTGGGCGACGGTCCAGGCGGCGTCCGCTGAATCCAATAGGTCTTTGCATCCTTTTGCCATTTAAGCCGAAGCAGGTCCTTTCCCATCATCCGAAGCAGCAGGCCGGTCGGAAAGAGCACACCATAAAACAAAAGCCCCATAATCAGCGGGCTTGTGATGGCCTGAAGCCAAAGCCCCAAACGAAACCAAAGCCGATTCGGAACGACCAGGGCTTTAGGGATCGCAATCGCCACAGCGACCAGCCCTCCTGCCGTTAAGATTGCCCACCAGCGCACCGGAAGCCCTTTTATCAATGGCACCCATCCAATGATCAAAAATACGACCGCGAAGACCAATCCAAACGAACGCTCCGAGCCGATCTTAACCTCACTATGGTCGGAGTAGTTGTCGTGAAAATGATCTTGCTTATTGGTTTCTTTATTCGACATGGCCCTTTGTTTCAGTCAATTTCTGGATAATCCCTTCCTGGTACAGGTATTCATAAAATCGTTCGGTCATCAGTAGATTTCCGGTTTCATTGAGATGCCCCGTCCCCGATTGATAGGCAGTATAGTACTGCGGATCGGTAGGGTTCAACCGGTTCATATGTGCGGCAAAGGGTTCTCTGAGAAACAGATGCCTGATGCCATGCTCCGTCACAATGGCAGTGAGTTGATTTTGTGGGTAATCTCGATTGATTTTTCCCTCATATTTTGTGCCGGAGACGCTCCCTTCAAACTCCTTCCACTGCTCGTCCAACAACTCCACATGGTGCGGAATAGACAGGAAGATAAAAACAGAACCAGCCTGGGTGACGTTATGGTGAAAGGTTTCAATAATCTTTCGATTGAGTTTCCATGCATAAGCCAGATCTTTATTTTCTGGGTCATTAACAAAAATAAGGCTCCCGCCTCGAATAAGATGATTGTCCCCAGCCATGCCGCGCGAAATAAGATGGTGCTTGGCTTGTGCCACCATATGCTTTTGCCAGACATAAAGCCTGCTGTTTTCATTAAACCAGTTCGAAAACTTTCTTGTCGGGTTTAAGTACAATGTAACCAGGTCCTCTGAGTTCCGTGAAAAATCCATGTAAATGCGTGGATTGTTGCTTAAGCGGATACTGTTATCTGTGAAATCGTTTGTGTTCAGGTAGGCACAAACAACGATATCCATTTCATACTTTTTGACCACCTCTCTGTACAGATTCAATTCCTGTGCGGTCGAGGCGCCGCTGACGCCGAAATTAAAAACCTCCCATTCCTTGTTGGGATGAAGCCGGTTCAGTTTATTTTGCAACAGAACCACAAAAGTCTCTTCCTCGTTTGTATTGATAGCAGCGATTTGGGAGTCGCCGATAATGGCGATCCGAATCGTATTTTCCTTTTTAACGACAGGTCGGGTTAGCCCGCGAAATCCCTCATTGTTAGTGGTAATCAGAACGTCCTTCCCGGATTCCGGGGCAAAGAGAGTTTTGGACATATTCTTTCGATAGGTGTTGCCAATCTTCACATTCCGCACCGTGAGCGAGGGTGAAATATCCGTAAAAGCCCGGACGGCGGCCTCACCCACCAGGCAAATGAGTAGTAGGGTGAAAAATAATACGGATAGATTTTTAAATGTCTCATTCATTGTCGGGCCAACTTACCGGGTTCGGGCTATCCTGTCAAGCAGAAATAAAGCGGATCACAAGAAAAGGAATTTTAATCCAGATGACGCGATAGACGCTGCGAAATATAACGAAAATCTTTTATAGGATTATGATCGGAAAAGTGATTCCTACCCGTTGGGTGTAACCCTTTTTCTTCCAAATCATGGCTCCACAACGGTTTTTCATCTAAACAGAAAGCGCATTCCCACCAAGGGGATATTGAGTGTCACATCGGTCTTGGTACCACCATGGCCGGAGCTTCGCTGTTGAGCAGAACTCCCCAGGCGTTGATACCAGAAGTGGCTTATCCCGGCTGGAACAGGCGTTCGACCGGTTTGCCGCCGATCAGATGTTGATCAACAATCTCATTCACGTCTGACGCCGTTTTGACCGTATACCAGACCCCTTCAGGGTAAACGACCACCGACGGCCCCATCGCGCAGGCGTCCAGGCAGCCGGCCTGGTTGGCCCGTATCTGACCCTTTAATCCCTTCTTTTGAATCGCCTCTTTGAAGGCCGCATGGATCGCTTCCGATCCTTTTTGCGAGCAACATCCCCTGGGGTCGGTATCGGGCCGCTTATTGGTACAGACAAAAAGGTGATATTGGAATTTGCTCATGGTGAACGGCGCTCCCTATTGTTGAACTCTTTTTTGTGTAGACAATTTATTCTGAATCAAGAATTAAGAATTACGAATCAAGAATTAAGGTTTTAGGGCACCTCTAAAAACCGTCGC
>SBBA01000035.1 GCA_005239925.1 Candidatus Troglogloeales bacterium
CCTATTTTGACGTCGCCACGGGGATTGCAACCGAGGCGACGTCAAACTCGGTGGTTCTTTCAGTTAAACAGGCTGCCGGTATTGCCATCGAATTAGCATCCGATCTGCAGTCTCCTCCGGGACAGCTCGCTCAATTTCCACATCGAATTATCAACGCCGGAAACGGGATCGACACCCTCCTCCTTTCCCTCTCGGTTTCGGGCATGTTTACCCCCCTGACCGTTGCCATTTTTGAAGATCCAAACGGAAATGGCCGGGTGGATCCAGGAGAGGAGACCAAGATCACTACCCTGACAAGAATGGAGGCTGGTGAAAGCCGTGCTATTGTTATTGCGGCGGCGATTCCAGAAACCGTCCAGGTTAGACAAACCGCCACGTTTTTGATGACGACGCAGTCTCTTCTGGATCCAACCAAGTCGGCATCCGTTACCGATAAGGTGGAAATTCATGATGACGCACAGGTACAGTCTTATCTTTCTGCCATTCCGGCGAGCCAGGTCAACAGCGGGGACGCAATTCAGTATACCTTAACGGCCACCAATAAGGGTCTCCGGGAGGCCAATCCGGTCATCACATCGGTCCTTTTGAAATCCACTCATGGAGCCGGTGGAATACCTACCGATATCAGCGGTGTTCTCGTCACGCATCCACTTCCGGCCAACACCCTTTTTGAAGAGGCTGCGATTAGGGCGCCACTAGAGGCGCTTCTTGTCTATAAAATCCGCGGACAATGGATGGATTCCTTTGATCCTGTGGACAAAGACAAGGTCAAAGGGGTGGGAGCGATCCTGCTCGCTAACCGGGGCAGTTTGCTGCCGGCACAGGTCGCGATTCTAACAATGAAGGTGCGGGTACTGGATCAGGTATCCCAGGCAACACTTGTGTCGGAAGGGCTTGTCGCCTACCAGGACAGTACGGCAGCTAACACGATCATGAAAGTCAGCAACAGCGTGGCCCATCTTCTTAGCGGTCCTGCCGAGTCAGTCTATTTCACCGACGAGAACGGGAACAGAACCGCGTATTACCATTCTGGCCAAATTATTTATCTTGCTGCCACGGCCTCATCCATGAATCAGGATCCGGCTGCCATTGAGATGGGAGGCGCGGTGGTGGTGACCTCTCTGGCTTCGGGGGATCAGGAATCGGTTGATATCATTGAGACGGGGGAGAATACCGGTATTTTCAAGGGATTGATTATATCGGAGCTGATGCCTCCGATCACTGCAGGCGCCCTTGGAAAACCGGTCTGGCGGGCCTATTCCAAGAATAAGGCCGAGGGAGGGCTATCGGGCCGAGGTAAGCCTGTTGCGGTGATAGGGGACGGCATTATGGATATTCCCAAGAACTCATCTCTTCAGTTGATCTATACCAATCCCCTTCAAAAAAACACCCTGCAAGCCGAAGTCCTGATTGATCCCGCCGGAGTTGTGTTTAATTCCATTGCTAACACCCCGATGTCGGGTATTCGGGTGACGCTGGTGGACGCTAACGGGAGTGTGGTCGCAATCCCTGGTGAGGGTAGCAACCCCGTTACGACTGGCGCCGATGGACATTTTTCGTTTTTGGTACCAGCGGGCCAATACCGGTTGGTCGTCGAGGGTCTCCCCTCTGGATTTAGATTTCCTTCGGTGCTGCTGCCTCATAACCTGACCGCGGTGGGTCGGGAGATCGATCCTGATGGATCGTATGGTAAACCATTTACGGTGACGACGGCGGTTCCATTTGATCTTCCCATTGATCCCCCTAACCAGGCCTTGTTTGTTGAGAAGTTGGCCAATAAAAGCGAGGCTGAAATCGGCGACCAGATTACCTATACGATTAAGGTGAAGAACCCCTCCACGCTCTTACCTATCTTTGGAATTCGTCTCCTGGATCAGCCTCCCGCAGGGATCCTCTACACACCCGGTAGTATTCGATGTGTTTCTACGGGGACTGACCAGCCCATTGCCGATCCCATATCCAGTGGGCCGATGATCTTCCACCCCTCTTGTACTGCCCCCATCCCGAACCGCCTGGATGCAGGGGAAGAAGTGATGCTGACCTATAAAGCCATCGTCGGGCCGGGGGCGCTGATGGGGGATGGCATCAACACGGTCAACGCCACGGGGGTATCGATGCTTGGGGCAACCGGCTCTAATCCGGCGAGCGCCAAGGTCCACATTATCGAGAGTGTTTTCAACAACCGCTCCATCTTGATTGGGAAGGTCTATATTGACCTCAATAACAATGGGGAACAGAATGATGGGGAGCCGGGGGTTCCTGCCGTTCGGCTGGTTTTGGAAGACGGCACATCGGCGACGACCGATGAGGCGGGAAAATATTCCCTCTATGGCCTCGAGCCAACGACGCATGTTTTGAAGGTTGACGCATTAACACTCCCTTCACCATTTATTCTTTCGGATACCTCAACCCGATTTTCAGGCGATCCGCGTTCTCGATTCATTGACCTGATGGAAGGCGAACTGCACAAGGCCAACTTTACGATAGCCCCCCTCCCACGAGAGATTTGGGAGCCGATCATCAGAGAACGAAAAGAACGGGTTGGGCAGGGATCGGAGCTCATTCTTGGCATTAAGTCTCTGATGGTTCCATCTGCAGGCGCCGACTCAGATGAAGATAGCACCCTACCTGCAGAAGGGATAAAGGGCCCCAACAGGAGCACCGAACGGGCCGCTTCCGCAGTCGGCGTCCCGACCGCAGTCGGCGTCCCGACCGTTGGTCGCGGTGGGGGTACGGGTGTGGTCACACCAGCCTCAGCTACAGGTGTTCCAACCGCAGGCGTCGTCACGCCCGCAGGCGTCGTTACGCCCGCAGGCGTCGTTACGCCCGCAGTCGGCGCTCCGACCAGAAACCTCGAAGACATGGTTGCGACGGCATCCCCCAGGCTGACCATTATCGCACCGACCCATCGGGACATCATTCCGATCCAATCGACCAACATTGTTATTACCGGCCATTCCGATCTCGATTACAAGCTTTACATCAATGATAATCCCGTTGCCGATGACCAGGTGGGAACGATTGTTCTTTCCAAAGAGAAGCCGGTGGCGGCCATTGAATGGGTTGCGGTAGGCGTTCAGGTTGGAGAAAACGTCATTAAAGTAGAAGGGTATGATCCTTTTGGAAACAAACGGGAAACGGCGTCTCTTACCGTTTTTGTTCCGGGGAACCCGGCGAGGCTTGACGTTATAGCCGCGCCTCGTGTATTACCTGCAGACGGGGTTTCCACCTCTACCATTACCGTTCAGATATGGGATGCCGCTTCATTGCCTGTTTTGACGCGCACCTATTTGACGGTGACCACCACGCAGGGGAGATTGGTGGGGGAAGACCTCGATCCCGACAGACCTGGATTGCAGATGGCTATTGAAGGAGGAAAGGGAAAACTCCAATTAATTGCCGCAGAACAGACTGGAGATGGGATGGTCGCTGCTCAATTAGAAGGATCGGACATAACGCCATTCCCTTCCGACGATTTTTTTGGCACGGATAAGAGTGAGAAGGAAGGCCAGGCCGTAGTCTCCTTCATGCCGGTGCTTCGCAAGATGATTGCCGTGGGCATTTTGGATGGCGCGGTGAATCTCCGCAACTTTAAAGGCAAAATCCAACCCGTTGCCCTCGACGATCGTTTCGAAGAATCAATTACACAAGACGGCCGTGCGGCGCTGTATCTAAAAGGAAAGGTGCCCGGCTCTGCCCTGCTGACCTTATCCTACGACTCGGATAAGCAGGAAGGGGAGCGGCTCTTTCGGGATATTCAGCCGGAGGAATTTTATCCGATTTATGGCGACTCCTCTGTGAAGGGGTTTGACGCTCAATCGACCGGCAAACTGTACGTGAAGGTCGAGAAGGGAAAGTCCTACCTGTTGTGGGGTGATTTTTCTCCGGAGTTCACTGACAATGAACTGCTGGCCTATCAACGTTCCTTATCCGGTTTAAAATACCATTTTGAAGACGAACGATCCGCGCTGACCGCCTTTCACAACCAGTCCCAGCAACGCCAGGTGGTGGATCGTATTCCTGCTAATGGCACATCCGGGTTCTATCCGTTAACCCGAACCCCCATCGTGGTAAACTCAGAAACCATAGAGATTTTAACGATAGACCGGGAACATCCGGAGTTGGTCATCAACCGGGAACAAATGTCTCGGTTTGTCGATTATACCGTAGACGCACGAACCGGCCGGATTCTTTTTAAATCGCCGGTGTCCAGTTTCGATAGAAATTTAAATCCCATCGTCATTAAGGTGACCTATGAAACCGAAGGGAAGGGGACTCCGTTTGACACCTATGGGGTGGATGGGAAGATCAAGCTGCAGAACCGGATTCAGGTGGGGGGCACCTTTATTCAATCGGATGATCCGCAGAACCCATTGACCCTCCATGGCGGCAATCTGCGTGTTAAACTGGCAGAGGGGGTCATCGCCGCAGGGGAGTTTGCGGCATCCGACGGCATTTTAAATGGCGTACAGGCGGATGGAGAAGGGAGAAAGGTGAGCCTCTCCATCAAGCCGCATAAAAAGATACAGGCCAATACCTACTGGTTAAAGACCGATCCGGAGTTTCACAATCCCTCCGCCAACATTGCAGGGGGCAAGATTGAGTCGGGGTTGTTGGTTCACTACATGGCATGGGAAGGAACGGTGTTTGGGGCGGAAACGACTTCCTCTCGTGATGAAAAAACAGGCTCTCGTCGGGTGGCGACGGATATGAAGGTGGAGCAATCGTTTGGCACCGCAAAGGGGGAGATCGGGTTAAAACATATCGAGGATCGTGTTCCCGCGTCGCCAACGCAACCGCAGCAGGACTTAACAACCGATACGGCCCGCGCCAAATGGATGGCCCCTTTTCCGGGTCTCCCCCGGCTGACCACGTCCGCCGAATACGAACGGGCCTTGAACAGCGAGGCGGATATTACCACGTTGGGAGCCGATTTCGAGCTGAACACCGCGACCAAACTGTACGGCAAACAGGAATGGATTTCAGGGGGATGCAACCTCTGCGGGGGATCGGACCCGGGACGGACTGGCATTGGGCGTTCCGGACGCCGTTCCATCAGCGTGGTGGGGATCGACTCCACGGCGATCAAGGGAACCACGGCCTTTTCAGAGTACCGGATTGCCGATTCCATTTCCGGCCGAGAGGGTGAGGCCGCCATGGGCCTGCGTCACCAATACAAAATCAAACCGGGGGTGACCCTGTCCTCCACATTCGAACAGACCAGGATCATCAGCGGCCCCGGTGACGACAGCATTGCGGTTTCCGGCGGGGTAGAACACCTGGCCCA
>SBBA01000197.1 GCA_005239925.1 Candidatus Troglogloeales bacterium
GAATATGGCTATTATGAGGATTTATTGCGACACGACACCTATACGGCGGCAGCCCAAATCAAGACCCCCACGTTGATTGTTCACGGCGACGCCGATTTCGACGTTCCAGTAGACCAGTCGTACCGGCTGTTTGATACCCTTCGATTGGCCAATCACCAAAAACAGCTTATCGTGGCGCCGGGCGCCGATCATGGCTTTTCAAAACAGGAGGATTTTGACAAGATGATTGATACCATTGATGCCTGGATTATGCCCCCTTCTGAACAAAACGGATAACCTTTTCCGCCGTCTCCCACCCCTGTTGAATGCAATCGGGAATGCCGACCCCTTTATAAGCCGCGCCAGCAAGAAACAGTCCGGCATATTTCTCGGTTTCTTTCTCAATAGCAGCCACCCGCGTAAGATGGCCTACGTTATACTGAGGATTCGCCTTTCTCCATTTAAAGACGCGCGCCATAGTGGGTTTTGCGCTCATTCCCAGAACGGGCTTTAACTCGTTGTAAACGGCCGAGACCAGTTCATCATCCGATAGATCAACCACCTCCTCCTGATGAGCGCCGCCCAAAAAAGATCGAATTAAAACGTCGGCAGGATGGGCACGCCCCTGAAACTTGGTGGAACTCCATGTCGTTGCCAGGATATGTTTTCTCTCCAATCGGGGAATGACAAACCCAAAACCGGTTAATGGGTGGGCAACATCCTCTCTTCGGAATCCCAATGAAACCGTTGCCGTAGAGACATAGGGGATGGAAGAAAGATGCCCCGAAAGCGCCCCATCCCACGAGCCAATCCAGCGGGCCGCGGTGGTTGCATCGGTGGTGATAACGACGGCGTCCGCATTAAGCCGTTGGTTGGATAAATCAATCGCATACCGCCCTTGATGGGGGAAGAGTGCCTTCACCCTCTGACCTTGTTGTACATCAATACCGGAGAGTTGCTCCTGTAACGATTGTACTAGGCTCGCCAGGCCATTCTTTAGCGTTACAAAGAGTGTCAGCTTTTCAGCCTGCCCTGTTTCTCTGGATTTATTATTGGCGGGGCCTTTGCTTTGTGCCATACGGGCATCCCATTTTTTCATCCAGATGCCCCAGATCAAACTGCCAAACTCCTTTTCCAGACCGGCAAACTGGGGGAATGTGGCCGCGAGACTCAATTGCTCGACATCACCCGCATAAATCGTTGCCAGAATCGGTTCCGCAAAGGTAGTCACCGCCTCCGAACCTAACCGGCGCCGCACAAATGAGGCAATGCTCTCATCGGCGGCCTCTTTGTTTTTAGGGATCAGGAGATCCAATCCCATTCGGGCCTTTCCCTGCCATGACACGATAGGGCTAAGAAGAAAGGGGGTAATGCGACCGGGAATCATCAGGTTCATCCCTTCGGGAAACTGTTTTAATCTGCCATGAGACAGAATATAGATCGCCTTATGAATGGGGTGGGTTGAAACCAGTTGATCCATCAGGCCCAGCTTACGACACAGCGTTATCCCCCACGGTTTCTGAGAAAGAAAAGAGTCCGGCCCCCCTTCGATAATGAAATCGTCAATCCGATCGGTTACAATCTTTCCACCCAATCGATCAGATGCTTCGATGAGAGTACAATCGATTTCAATCCCCAACTCCCTTGATTTCTCTTTGAGGAAATAGACCGTGGAAAGACCCGTCACCCCACCGCCGATAATGACAATCTTCTTTTTCACGGGGCTATTCGAGTTTACTGAGCGTCGTGACGTCCAGCACCTTATCCGTCAATGCCTTCTTGATTCCAGCAAACAGCCAATTCACCCATTTCTTCAGCTCGTCTGTTTGCCGGTTTCCTGCCGTCAACTTATTGAAGGTCGCCAACATTTGAAATGAGAATTGAAAAATACGTATGGGAGGCTCTTCCGGTTCAGCCTTCTTAGGGGCTTCTTCCGGGCTGCCCTCTTTAGAGACCTCGGTCTCGGAGGTAACTTCGGAGGCTTCAGCAGATTCGACATTATCAATCTCGGAAGAGGGAACGGCATCATCAACGGGTGGAGTGGCATCAGAGGGGGAAGTGGCATCAGCGGGAGGAACAGCATCAGAAGGCGTCTCTGTATCCGCAGAAAGGGGATAGGCATCAGTAGCCGCAATCGGCACAAAGGTGAAGCACACCTCCAAAAATCCAGCCTTAATTAGCTTCAGATTATAGCCTTCTTTGCCGGGGACAGGGGAGGAGATCACGTAATTTAAGGAGACACGGGTGTTATCCGGTACCAGCAATCGTGCATCTTTCCAGAAAATCCGTTCCTGATTAATACGCGCAAACCGGTTTCTAGATACCACCTCCCATAATTGTGTCCCCTGATATTGGAACGTCTTGGTTAACATCACCTCTTTTTTGGATGGCAGACCCAGCATCAAATCATCAATCTGCTCCTTTTCATCGGCCTTGGTGGGCAGGGCTGCCTTTTCTTTATCTGGCTGATCACTGTTCTCCTTGTCCTCCCTGTCATCCCGCTCAAGATGTAAGGATAGCCATATATCATTTTGGTGCAGATAGATGATCTTGAGGAGATAGTACTGTAGAAGCTCCCCGCAATACTGGAAGATTTCCTGGTTGCCAAGGGGATGATGAGTAGCCCCTTCGGGTATTATTTTTCCATTTTTATCCTTGTTTCTCCTTCTTTCCTTTTTACTAATGGGCTTTCCTTCAGGAGGGGGTTTAAGGGATGCGAACTTCCCTATTTCCTGCAGGAATAACAGGTTGTCGTCATCCGATACCTTCATATCGGGTGACAGGACGGCAAGGTTGTTCTTTTTCATGTCAAAGGGGATGGAGAGGGAATGGTTGATCCGAATTTTATCCTCTTTAAGGAGGGAAAAACTCGTAAAGAAGGCCGTAACGGCCCCACATAAGGCCACCGAAAGTAAGATGGCAAAGATGAGTGCATCCCAGTTTAATGCAATGAGAAGCAGCGCACCCAAAATAAAAACAACCGCGCCTGCGACGGCAATCTCTGCCTCCACGGGGGGAAGGCGAAACTGGCGTGAAACCCAGTTAACGAGATTAAATTTCTTGGGTGGCATTCCTTGGGTTTGACTGGTATTCATTTCCGGTTATATAAGCAAGAAGCAGACCAATATTTTTTGGGTCATCATAAGTCAACTTATTTATTTTTCCAGGAGCCAGTAACGACTAAGGCAGCGTAAATAAATAAAGGTTACAACGCTATTGAGCATGGGCAGTTTTACCGATTGCTGTGTCACCCTGAGCCTGTCGTGTCACCCTGAGCCTGTCGAAGGGTGATGGTTCGACAGGCTCACCATGACACTACGGATAACGCTCAGCAAATAGGTTGACACCTTTATTTATGTACACTGCCTAAGGCTCCCTTGATTCAATATTTTAACCCTGTTACGATGTTATAAAATAGCGTGGTGGAAAGGTTTGTTATGCCATATGAACCTCAAAATATAAACGAACAGTATAAGTCGGTGCAACCCTGCGAGCATTGCGGCAATGAAGATGCCCCGGTACATGCCGTTCCAACCAGTGACGGATTTCTTATTTTGTGTGAGGTTTGCCGAGGATTTGTCGTTGGGGGAAGCTAGTGAAAAAATTGCCGTATTATATTGCCAAAACGGTTCAGGCTGCCGGGTTGCTCCTTATTTTGAATGCCTGGTTTGTTTCGTTGGTGGCCGATGGGAGTATGAACTTCCTCTTTAAATTTACTGTTACCGGAATGGCTATTTTCATGGTAGGTTGGATGTTCCAGCGATTCTTTTAGTCCGCCGACGGGCGGAGGCGGGCTATTGTAGTGTCCCTAATGCTTTTTTACAATGAAATAGGCTGTCTTCCGGCATGCCTCTAACCGGAATCCAGAGCTGTCCGTAATGGCGTAACCCTGGATTCCGGCTTAAAAATTGCCGGAATGACAAATTGGTCAGGGTAGGGTTCTGATAAAAAGTCTTAAAAATGGCGGGTAATACCTTCGGTCAGGTTTTTCGTCTCACTACCTTTGGGGAGAGCCACGGCGTGGCGTTGGGGGCCATTATTGACGGCTGCCCTGCGGGGCTTCCTCTTTCCGAGGCCGATTTACAAAAGGACCTGGATCGAAGAAGGCCGGGCCAAAACCGTTTGATGTCCCAACGGAAGGAATCGGATTCCGTCGTTCTTCTCTCTGGCACCTTTGAAGGTAAGACCACCGGTACATCAATTGGGCTTGTTATTTACAATGAGGATGCCAAGTCACGTGATTATGAAACCATTAAAAATCTCTTCAGGCC
>SBBA01000060.1 GCA_005239925.1 Candidatus Troglogloeales bacterium
GCGGTTGGCCGGAAGCCGAATCGAGGTCTGATAGCCAAAAACATTGGGATTCCCCGGCCCCGTGACCACAAAAAATAGATCGCCCACTTTTGAATTCGGAGCACTGGGATAAAGGTTGCCACAGAAAGGATGACTGGAAACATGGCGCGGGCCGCATTCCTTTAACTCGACTTCGTACCCCGTATGGCAATCGCCTTTTACGCCCTGGATCACTCGAAAGCGCGTATACTGCGCCTGCCACTTGGGAAATACAGCGGCCGGCGTCATCCCATCGGTAACAATCTCCGTTGATATCACTTCTCCCAGGAAAATCCAGGGCGCCTGACTCACCTGCTCCAGGGTCAGTCCGCCAGGCAACGTGGTCATTGCGGCTGCATGTCCAACGTTGAAAACAATCAAAATTAATCCCAGAAAAAAACGATTCATAACAACCTCCTTTGATAAGGATAGAAACGGCGCATAGAGATAGCGCTCAATAGGATGAAAAATGGCGATGCGATGCGATGCGATGCGATGCGATGCGGTGCGATGCGATGCGGTGCAAGATCAAGACCTCCCCAAAACGTTTAATGAAAGGTTTGAATGGGAGAAAGCCTACGCCTGTGCTTCTGAGAAAGTCAAGAAAGGATTTCTCGTAGGGTGGGAAGAGGGCCTCTTGCTCTGTCCATGATTACGGCACATCCTTGATCACCTCACAATTGACAGCGGTATCAACGCCAAGCCCCCCAGAACACCTATCAATATTAGGCCCGCCATCCATAGCATCATTCCCAACACCGCCATCTAAGATATCGTTTCCCATACCACCCCCTAAGGTGTCATTTCCAATACCACCCTGCAAACGATCATTGCCGTCATCGCCATTTAAGATATCATCCTGTAATCCACCGTCTAAGAGATCATCCCCTATTCCACCACTTAAAATGTCATTCCCAACACCACCCTGCAAACGGTCGTTTCCAGCATCACCCTGTAAGGCGTCATTTCCCCTAGAGCCTTTTAGAACGTCTAGCCCATCTCCGCCTAACACCATATCATTGCCGTCATCACCATCTATTGTATCGTTGCCACCTCCCCCAACCAGGCAGTCCTCTCCACCCTTGCCCCTGATAACATCATTTCCATTTAGCCCTCGAATAAGATCATTACCCGGTGTGCCGACCAGCCTGTCATGACCTGCCGTGCCGGTAATCACTTTAGGTGTCGCCAGGCGCGGACATTCATCCTGCGTGTCTGGAATCCCGTCACCATCTGTATCGGAACTCACGATTTCACAGGCGTCACCGATTCCATTACGGTTGGCATCTATTTGAGTTGGATTCGCCACCAGGGGACAGTTATCGGTTGTATCCAAAACACCGTCATTATCGTCATCGGGGTCGCAGACGTTACCCATTCTGTCATTATCGGTATCCATCTGATCCCTATTCGCCATGAGAGGACAATTGTCTGTTGTATCCAGCACACCATCGTTGTCATCGTCCGGATCAACACAATCGGCAATCCTATCCCCATCGGTATCTGGAAAACCCTCATCAATATAACGGTCCCCATCGTTATCAATACCGTCACAAATCTCCGGAGGGGGCGTAACAACAATCGTCCCACTGCCCAGGCAGTTGTTAGTCTCGGAAAGCTCGTCCATCACCGTTTCATTGACATCGGCGCAGGCCCCCAGGGTGTATGTGGCTGCAGAGACGGTCGCTGGAAGGGTTATTGTGGAGGTAGCGGCTTGGCTTTGTCCCATCTGTAACGTAGGAACGGGGATATCAGCAAGAAAGGTATCTGTTAGGTCAATGATGTGATCCGATGAAAGCAGGAGGCGAAGGGTCGAGGCATTGGCAGGGCCGCCTCCTTGATTACGGATAGTCGTAGTTGCGGTAAACGAGCCTCGGACAACCACCTGATTTGTCGAGGCCGAGAGATTTGTAATAACAAGATCAGGCTCGGTTGGAAGACGACTTATAAGATATTGGGCGTTGAAGACCAGAAGTCCTGAGCACTCACTCGTGCAGGTGGGGCTGTTGGAAGGGGGTGTCGGCAGGGCACGGATAAACGCCTGTAGCCGCAGTTTAGCGGTGGCGATGTCGTTTTCTGGAATGGCAGCAACAACGGCATCAAGGTGGCCATTGAGCGTGCCAGCCAGTGGGGCATCCTTTAGCCAGTTGAGGGTTTGGGATTCGGTGATATAGTCGCGAAGGGTTTGGATGAAGGTGCGGGGGGCAAAGGGGTTAGGGAACGGAACAGGCCCTACCGTTTTTAATACCACGCTATCTTTAATGATATCCCCACCAATTGGCTCTTCGTCAGGTTCTTCAGCAAATGCTGGCAATTCTTCTTCAGGAATAAAACCTGCGATATGTGCATTAGTAATCCCGGGAAGACCGTGTGCCTTAATAGCAAAACCAGAAAGGGTTCCACCGGGAGGGAGCGGGGGATAGCCACCCCAACTTGCACGTTGTTGGGGCGATAATTCGGGATCATTTAAGGGAATGCCATCGTTTGCTGCGTTGGCAAATAATCCACTTGGTATTCCTATTATTTTTACCGCCAATGATTCATGATATAAAATTGACCAAATGCTCATTGATTGAACACTGTTTGCGTCATTTGTTACGCTATAATGGAATTGTAGCTCTTGCGTATCAATATCCCTTTGTATTGACGCATTAACGAATGAAGTCAGGTTTTTTATAGAGGGAAAAGAAACGGGTACAGACCACACCCATATCGGGAATAAAATTACTCCCAATAGGGATAAAGCAATTGGAAGGCTTATCTCTTTTTTATTCTTCATCACTATACCAGCACCAATGTGAACCTTCTGACACGCCTAATTTCATTGACTCAAGGAATTTGCTTCTATCGGCATTTTCCTCGCTCGTTGGGTTAATCGCCACTGCCTTTTCCATGTGGGTAATGGCAAGACTCATCGCGTTTTGTAATTGTTTTCGGTTGGGTTCTTTTGTAACATATGGTTTAAAACAATCGCACTTATTATCTTGTCCCACACATTTACCATCTACATGGTACCTTAATACTTCATGAAGAGCATCATAGAAATAGGCCAGAATAACGTGCGTCTCTTCAACAAAAGGACCATTAGGAAACTCCTTTAAGTATTGTTTGGCCTGTTTAATATTTGGCATTCCATGAGTGTCATCACCGTGGATCGCACCAAAAAGTGTATATTTTCGATACGGAGAGTTGGGATGCCTACTATGTGCCTCTTCAAGAAGTTTTCCTGAATATATTAGATCCCATGTGATATATCTTCTCCATAACCCAATATCACCATGATCATCTCCAATATTGTCTACTCCTTTAAAAAAATCTCCATTACTTTTTACTATTTCATCCATATTTTCTTTATATAACACTTTCATGCTCTTCATGAGTACCCTTATCTTTTGGTCCATATCGACAAGTTGTTTTACACTATTGGCTTTTGGCAAAACCCTGTATTCAAGTAATATCTTATCAATATCTTCCTTATATGTTTGTAGTGTCTTTCTTGCCCTTTCTTGATTTGTCTCTGCCCACAAAAAAGAGGGGCAGAACAAGAGACTTCCAATAAAAGCCATTACCATGATGCTGAATAGTATATTCTTTTGCATTCTAATCTGGGCACCAATTCCATTCATGATGAGGCCCGCCAGACTTATTTGCATCGAGAATCTCACGCCAATACTCATTTTCCTTGCTTGTTGGGTTTAAAGCAATTGCTTTCTCCATGTGGGTAATGGTTAATGCAATTGACCTCTTTAGCTGTTTCCGATAGGGCTCCTTTGTTACATATTTCTCGAAGCAATCACACAGCCAATCCAACGTACAGGTGTTGCTCTCAACGTAAGAATTGAGTACTTTGGAGAGATCACTGTACAAATAGCCCAAAACAACATGTGTCTTTTCAGCAAATGGGCCGCTAGGGAACTCCTCTAGGTATAATTGGGCCTGCTTAATATCAGGCATATCCATTTCAGTATTCTCACCGTGAATCGTTCCGAAAAGTGTATATTTTCGATAAGGCGAGTTTGGGTTCCTGCTGTGTGCTTCTGCAAGAAGCTTCCCAGAATAATTTAGTTTGCCGGACCAATGGCCTGTAAATAAGCCTATATCTTCGCAACAATCACCAATAGTGCCTATTCCTTCAGGTAATTCCTCATTGATAATCGTTCCCCCATTTTTATCGAGGTGTTCTTGAAATATTGCCTCTACTCCCCCTACCAACGCTCTTAATTGCTTGTCCATATCGACAAGTTGCTTCACACTTCCACTTTTCGGCAAAGCCCGGTATTCGAGTAGTATCTTATTAAGATTTTCTTTGTGTGTTAGTAGTAGCTTAGTGTGCCTTTCTTTATTTGTCTCTGCCATTAGAACAGACGGATAGAGAAAACCATTTCCAATAAAGGCCATTACCATAAAGGCACATATAATTTTCCGCTTCATCTGTGTTTCCCCTTATCTCTGCGTATGTAAGTGGTCAGGATGCTCTAAATAGGGTGAAGCCCCTGTAATAAGGCCTGAGAGAACTATTAGCACCCCCTTCTCAACCGGACCAAACTGACGACATCTACCTTGGTCATTCATTCCCCAATAGTCAATATCGGCATTGACACCCTTCCGGTGGCCCTTATGAGGATTTCTCCAATTGTTTTCGATATCAAACAGTCCTCCCGTTTCCAAACTCATGTCATTAATCCGAATGCGCAATCCTGTAACTCTCTGAAAGAGATTCGCAATATTTACTAAATGACTTCTCAACGTTGAATCTCCATAATGATTGTTGGAATGTTGAGAGGTCACCGGTTTGTTGTTACAGTTAGATGTACCAAACTGGCCAACAAGAAAATAAGACGGACTGGTCGCAAGCGGCCTTAGCCCTTGCACCTCAACTGTGATTGTTGCCTCCTTTGTAATCTCTCGTTGACCTATGGTTCTGGTGCCATCTGCGGCAATGATATCTGCCAATTTGATACTCGCCTGAAGGGTCTCTGTCCCACTCACCTCGCAGGAGGTGTAGATAAACTCTGCCTTCCCATCATTCTCGGTTGTTCCCGAAACTATCCCTCCCGGAGTAATGCCAAGGCATGTTCCAATAGCTGGTGGCGGCGGCTCACGGCCAATTTCAGGCTTCCAGACATTCCCGCCCGTTGGCCTGAGATCGGCACCGGGAGCTTGCGGATCAAGATCATGCTCATGGCCGCCCCCTTCACCCTTAAGCACGGTTACCTTAACCTCCCGATTCTTCCCATCATTCGGTAACACAGTCACGGTCACATTGCTTTGATTCATACTGAGTGGGTTGGTATCCGTACGGCCAAGTCGGGGGAGGACGGAGGTCTTGTCCAAGGTTATCTCCAGCTTTATCGCCGTAACTGTAAATGTGGCGGACGTTTCTCCCGAACAGGTTCCACAGGTGGCGGTTATCACATAGTTCCCATACTTATCCCCCAGGGTAACCGTTGTGCTGGCCGTGCCATCTGCAGCCGTCTGAAAATTTGTATCGGATAGATAAAAACCAGTCGTCCCTCCAGGAACTTCACTCCCCCACCCAATCGGCACCCCCGAAACAGGCTTCCCATTCGATGTCACTTTCACCACCAGTCGCTCCGTAAGTACCTCATTGATTCCTCCCTCTAATTGTAGCGAAGACGTCGCCGTAAGGACACGAGGCGCTTTTATATCCAACACC
>SBBA01000198.1 GCA_005239925.1 Candidatus Troglogloeales bacterium
AGAGAAAGGATAAAATAGGGCGGCCCCAACTCCTGTTGAAAGGCGTCTACCCGCTGTTTCCGCTCGCCAATGGGCGTGCCGCCATGCAAAATCAGTCCGGGCCGATGAAACATTTCCTTGAGGTAGTCATGAAGAATCGGAATAATCTCCCGAAATTGCGTAAAGATCAGCGCCTTTTCCTGACGGGCGGCAATCGTTTCACAAATCTCGGAAAGACGCGCAAACTTCCCGCTTTCTTCAGGCACAAAGGCGCCGTCTCCCAGCCACTGTGAGGGATGATTACAAATCTGTTTTAAGCGAAGCAGAAACGCCAGAATAATCCCCCGCCGTTTCATATCTTCCAATGGCGTATCTAATTGACGTGTCAGTTCCTCTACGGCCCGCTGATAGAGCGCCGCCTGTCGTTTCGACAGGGAACAGAACGCCGTCAGTTCGGTCTTGTCAGGAAGATCGGCGATAATCGCCTTGTCCGTTTTCAGTCTTCTTAAGATATAAGGGGCCACCAGTTTGCGCAACGGGGCGTACGATGGAGGTTCTCGTTTTGCCAGCGATTTAATAAACTGATTAAACTGTGCGGACGACCCCAATAATCCGGGACAAACAAAATCGAAAAGGGACCATAAATCGCCCAAACGATTTTCAATAGGCGTTCCCGTCAGGATCAGTTTGTGTTTTGCGTTTAACTTTTTTACGGCGCGGGTCTGCCGTGCCTCCGGGTTTTTAATCGCCTGCGCCTCATCCAATATGACGCAACCCCACTCCCGCTCGGTAAGCCAGGCCATTTTAAATACGGACTGATAAGTGGTTATGACCAGATCAACCCCGGAAAATAGCTCGCTGGGCAACGACTCCAATGCCTCACGCGACAAAAACGATCCATGGAGAATACGATAGGTCAGCCCCGGCGCAAACCGTTCGATCTCCGTCGCCCAATTGCCCAGTAACGAGGCCGGAACGATCAATAGATGAGGTAACGGGATTTGGCCTTGATGTAGAGGCGCGCGGCCGTGCGCCCCTACAGGCGAATTCCGGCGTTCCTTGATCACAAGGAGAAGGGAAATCACCTGAATGGTTTTTCCCAGCCCCATATCGTCCGCGAGGCACCCGCCTAAACCCAACGAATGAAGCAACCATAACCATTGCACACCTAACGTTTGATAGTGTCTTAACGTGGCCTTTAAGGATTGCCCCAGAACGGCCTCTATCTCGCGTTGTATTTCGTGGCCGGTCTTCTTTGGGTCTTGTAGAGAATCAATGATAGAAGCGAGGCCCGACCCGGCAATAACCTGGGACCATTCGGCGGTTGGCGCATCTTCATCTGCCTTCCCGATGTTCGCGCCGGATAAAAGCCGCATTCCTTCGATAAAAGAAACGCCGCCCTGTTTTGTTGCCTGGGCCGCTCCCTGCCAGCGATGGAGCATTTGTTGTAATTTTTGGCTATCTACCTCAACCCATTTCCCCTTGAGGAAAACCAGTTTTTCGTCCGACTTCCGTATTGTTTCCCATTCCGCGTCGGACAGCCTTTCTCCATCAATACAAACGCCGACGTCAAAATCGAGCAAGGCGTCCGCGCCAAGACGCGTTGTTGTATTGTTGCCGATCTGAACGGTGACTTGTGCGCGCGCAGGTCGTTTGGCATGCCAACTGTTGGGAACCCGCACCAGAATGCCATTCGCTTCAAATTGGGGAACCGCTTTAAGAAAAGAAAGCGCCTGTGACGGCTGCCATGCAATCGGCTGATAAATCTTTCCGGAATCAACCAGTTCTTTTAAAAAGGGGCTTTCCTGTGCCGCCCTTTGCACCGGTTTTAACAAAGCGAGAAGCGCCTGTTTATTCTTTTGTCCCGCATATTCCTTCAGGGCCGCTCCGAGCGGCAGATGTTGCACCCGTGCAGCAGAAGCGACATGCGTAGTATAGGTGGCTAAAAACGCAAAGGGGGTCTTGGCCTGGGCCTTGGTGTTTTTTTTGTTTTCGGCCAGATGAAAATAGACGCGACCCACGTGGGCCCAAAGGGGAAACCGTTTTTTGATAAAGTCCCGCAGGGTTCCGGAAAAGGGCCTTGCTTCCGCAAGAAGAAACTGGTTTAACTCCTCCCAGAGAGAGGTCAGTAATGCGGCGGTCATATTTTCGGCGCCGATGAAGGGAGGCGCCGATTCCGCCAAGGCATGTATCGCATTGTCGGCGGGAGAGACATGGCAGGTATCGGCCGGTTTTTCAAGGTCTTCCTGGGTACAGAGTTGGGAGAGAAACAACTGGCCAAACTCTTTCCAGTATTTGACCGAGGGGGAGATATCGGTTGTGCCGGTGTTGGTTGCCAGTTCCAATATCCCGGCCGCCGAACCCCGATCAAAGGCCTCTCCAATCTTCTTTGCCCAATCGGGATCAATGACCCCTTGCTCAATCGGCTCGGAAGGAGCGGCGATATATAATGTGCCGCTTTGTAAAAGTGCGATTTCCATTATCAGGAGGTTAAGAGCTTAATAAACGCCTCAAAAAGATCATGGGCGTCGTGCGGCCCCGGTGATGCCTCCGGGTGATATTGAAAGGAAATGGCCGGTAAACGTTTATGACGCATTCCTTCCACGGTTCCATCGTTGAGGTTGATATGCGTTAGGTCTACTTCGCTTGCAACAGAAGCGGGGTCGACTGCGAACCCATGATTTTGTGACGTGATCTGAATTTTTTTCGTGGTCATATCCATCACAGGATGATTGCCGCCATGATGTCCGAATTTGAGTTTAAAGCATTTTCCACCCAATGCAAGGCCTAAGATTTGATGCCCCAGACAAATGCCCATGATCGGTTTCTTGCCCAATAATTGCTCTGTATTTCGAATGGCATAAGAAAGAACGCTGGGGTCACCAGGGCCGTTCGAAAGAACAATTCCATCGGGGTTCATCGCCAATACCTCTTTTGCTGACGTCTCCGCCGGAACAACCGTTATACGGCAATTTTGCGATGCCAGCATTCTCAGGATATTCTGCTTTATCCCAAAATCATAGGCGACAATCTGAAATTGTCCCGGCTCGTTGACAACATACCGCCCTTTGCAGGTGACCTTGCAAACGAGGTCCTGTCCGACCATTGCGGGGGCCGTTCGTACCTTTTGGCGCAGGATGGCCTCATCAAACTCGGTTGTTGAAATGATCCCCTGCATCGCCCCTTTTTCACGAATTCTACGGGTCAAGGCACGGGTGTCGATTTGATCAATTGCCACAATC
>SBBA01000156.1 GCA_005239925.1 Candidatus Troglogloeales bacterium
GAAATGAAGGGGATTACCGAGAAATATACGGTGGGTGATGCGGCGGTGATGGCCATTGATGCCGGTTGTGATCTGCTTTTGATTTGCGGCGTTGGCGATCAACATGCCGAGGTACACGAGGCCCTAATCCACGCGGTTGAAAAGGGGACACTTTCGGAGGAACGGATTGACCAGTCGCTTAATCGTATTCTGGCGTTAAAGGAAAGATTTCTTTTAAAGGGTGGGGAGATAAAACCTGATGCAAAGGAAATCAAAAAGGTGGTCGGATGTGATCGCCACCGCGCCTTAATCAAAGAAATCCAGAAAAAAGCCGCTGCCGCCCGTTAGGGCAATCCACCGGGTCGCCCCTACATTAACCTTCCCCTTCAGGGACATTTCTATTTTCCTATAACACAGACGTTATTGGCCTTTAAAAAGAGAGACCATTCTTGTTACACTATGCGATAGAGTGCTACTGATTACTATCCGTATGACCTGACAGGAATTGTTGCAGCGGAAAGTAACTAGGATTACGAGGAGCCGATAATAAGCGGGAGACGGGAAAGGGATAAACCGGAACGCAAAGCAACGAACAAGGCTGGCAAATATCTTTACAAATCTGGGACAGGCGTTGTTTGCTGTTTCGATTGTTGTTCCTCTTTTTGAGGAGGGGAGAGTCTATTTTTCCAGGGTTGCCGTTGGCAGTGTTGTCGCCATTATTCTATTTTGGGCAGCCCTGTTTTTAGAGAAAGGAGAGGCGTAATGGGAGCAATGGCCGGTGTCTATATAGGTGGTGGGATTATGATCCTGTTCGCGCTTGGAGTTCTGTTGTGGGATCAAAAAAGCCGAAGTAAAAAAGATAGATTGATTACTAAGGATAGGGGTTGAGGTGGTCTGCGAGTAATCGGTGGCTCTAAAAACCTACTGCGCGACCCAATTGCTGCGGGGATCGGAATCCTCATGTACAGCAGCGCGACCATTGCGGTTCCTGCGTGTAGTGGTGTCTTGCACTTGGGCCGCTCGTGATGGTTTTTAGAGGCGCCCGATACAATATCCATAATGACTTTTCTGGAGCCTTAATGGAAGCCCTTTATTCGTTGATTGATTTTTTTCTTCACCTAGACTTGCACCTCACCTCTATTTTTGAGACCTATGGCCTCGCCACCTATCTGATTCTTTTTTTGGTGATCTTCTGTGAAACAGGGCTGATCGTTACGCCGTTTCTTCCCGGTGATTCGTTGCTCTTTGCCGTGGGGGCTTTCCTCACCCGTGTTGTTTCGCCGGAACAGGGGGTTGGAACGGTTTTGGTCGTTTGCGTCTGCGCCTCTGTTGCGGCGATTTTAGGAGACGCCGTCAACTACACCATTGGGTATCGAACGGGGCCGGTCATTTTTTCTAAAAAAGAAGGGCGATTTTTTAATCCAGAGCATCTTCATCGTGCCCATCTCTTTTATCAGCGGCATGGCGGTAAAACGATTGTCATGGCCCGTTTTATTCCGATCATTCGCACCTTTGCCCCGTTTGTTGCCGGTATCGGCAAGATGGCCTACACCCGCTTTGCACTTTATAACGTAACGGGGGGGATGATCTGGGTCTTCCTGTTTATTTTTGCAGGATATTTCTTCGGCAATGTTCCCGCCGTCAAAAACAATTTTACACTGGTTATTCTCGCCATTATTGTCCTCTCTATTCTCCCCATCATAATTGAGTTTATAAGAAGTAAGAAGACGGCCCATTAACCACCGGAGCAATACCAGACTTCTTGCATAACCTCATGCCATGGCGTCATTCCCGAATGCCCCTATCGGGAATCCAGAGTTACGCCAAATGGCTTTTCCTGGATTCCGGCTTAAGCATTGCCGGTCGGGACGACGACTGCGGAATGACAATTTATGGAATATTCGACACCTTCATTCCCTCGCCGGAACCACTCATTCGTCCCAGCACGGCCTTAAATTCGGCATTCTCGGCCGTAAGCTGCTTAATCTGTTCCGCCTGTTGAGCATTCTGCTTCTCCAACGCCTGGATGGCAATCATTAAGATACCGGCCATATCGCCGGAATTGATCGTCGTTTCGGTTCCAATGGCTCCGACACCATCATTGCCGAAGGCCGCAAAAAACTCCTGGGCCACCGGGCCATAGTGGCGGAACTGTTTAGGGTCGTGACCGATATAATTCCAACTGCTTAAATTCATCTCTCGAATTTTTTTTAAGACCTCCTCTCCATCTACCGGCTGAAAATTTTCCTTTTGGTTTTTATCGGAGACGGCTGTGAAGGCGACCTGACCCTCAATAACGGTCACATGGGTATCTCCCAATCGTATCTTGTTACTGGCATTGACGTGCGCATGGGCGCCAATGGCCGTGGCATTTTCCAAATGACCCGCAGACACATCGGCAAGATATCCAATCGCGGTATTATTTTTCCCCGTGGTGTTGCTTCGTAGGGCGCCGGCCCCGCTGGCGGTGTTCTGACTACCGGTGGTATTCGATGAGAACGCATTGGCTCCGATGGCCGTGTTATTGATACCCACGGTAACATTAGGCAACAAGAGTGTCGTACCGGTCAAAACCAGCGGGGATACGGCCGTCGCAACGCCCGCAGGCCCTCGCGGGCCAGCCGGCCCAACGCCACTCTTTGCCTCTATAGTAAGCTGATTACCACTGGGTATAATCGTGATGTTGTCTCCCGCGACCAAAGAAACCTCACCCTTTAGATCATTGAGACTTTTTACCCCGACGTTACCCCCGGTAACCTTGGCCGCCTCTTCCGCGCGGTAGGCATAGGGGACACTGACCAGTTGCTGGTCGGGCACAAGACGTTGGAAGCCGGCAATCCCGTCATTAAACCAGACGCGAAGGTAGGTGGGTGGATTTGTAAAAACGGTGGTTGGCAAAGGGGCCATATTGGTTAGCGTGTTATCCCCCAGGTTGACACTGAATTTTCCCGTGAATACCGGAAGGGTCACGGCGCCCGTTGGCTCATCTCCATTTATTTTCGAATTATCATTCGTCCAAAAGGCAACACACCCCGCCCCCGGTGGGGAGGATTGACACTCCGGGTGGCCATTCACGATGGCAAATTTAAACTGACCATTCCCGGTAAATTTCTTTTTTCCCACCGAGACGATACCCCAATGGGGAATCAGTAATGGAACCGATTCTGCTCGGAGGCCTGTGCTTACCCAAAGAAAAACAATTCCCACGAAAAATGAGATCCACTTACGATGGTTCACCTTTTTATTCTCCTTTATTTTTATGGGCACCTCTAAAAATCTACTGCGCGAACTGCGGCCTTGTGCGCGGGCATAACGACGCCTGAGGCGCTGGAAATCCTTATGTACACTGCAACCATTGCGGTTCCTGTGCGTAGTAGCCCCTGCATTTGAGCTGCTACAGTTTTTAGAGGCACCCTAAAATCATTCTACTATATTGAGCGATTCCTATCCAAATGAGATCGAAATTCCTTATTTGGATAAGAGCGATTCTTAGGGGCACAGCGATTCCGCAATAACCTGGTCTGATTCAGGGTGAATCCAATAGTGACGGTCTTTTTTTGTTTTCATGCATTTTGGAGCAAA
>SBBA01000110.1 GCA_005239925.1 Candidatus Troglogloeales bacterium
CTGGTTCAGAAAGGAACCCTCAAGATCGGAGATGCCTTCGTGGCCGGGGTTCAGGCCAGTCGGGTGCGTGCCTTAATCAACGACATGGGCCAAAACGTTAAGGAGGCCTCTTTGTCGATGCCGGTGGAGGTGATTGGTTTTGACGGAGTTCCTGTAGCAGGCGATACCTTTGTGGTCACCGAAAATGAACGTGTCGCAAAAGAAGTGGCACAAAACCGAATGCATCGCCAAAGGCTGGTTGCGTTGACCCATGCGCCGCGTCTTACATTAAATGATCTTTATGAAAAAATTAAAGAAGGAAACGTCGAAGAGCTGCGCTTGATTATCAAGTCGGACGTCCAGGGGTCTGCTGGCGCCCTCTCCGAGGCAATTGAAAAGCTGTCTACGCCTGCTGTCCGTGTTCGTGTTATCCACAAAGGGGTGGGGGGAATCACCGAGTCGGATGCGCTTTTGGCCTCGGCGTCAAACGCCATTTTGATTGGTTTTAATGTGCGTCCGGATGTCTCCGCAACATCGGTCATCGAGCGAGAGGAAATTGATCTGCGCCTTTATAGTATAATCTATGATGCGATCGAGGATGTGAAGAAGGCGATGGAGGGGTTGCTTGCCCCCACCTACAAGGAAAAGGTCATCGGTCGGGCCGAGGTGCGTAAGACCTTCCATGTGCCCAAGGCGGGAACCATCTGTGGGTCTTATGTGACGCAGGGCATGATATCAAGAGGCGGGTCAGGGGTTCGTGTGTTGCGTGACCAGGTGGTTGTGTATACCGGTAAAATAGGCTCGCTGCGCCGCTTTAAGGACGATGTGAAGGAAGTTACCCTCGGTTTCGAGTGCGGTATTGGGGTGGAAAACTTTAATGATGTGAAGGTCGGCGACGTGCTGGAAGTGTACGTACAGGAAGAGGTCGCGACGAAATTATAAGTAATGGTTGTTGGGATTTTAACCGTAGGGCTTTATTTTTCCCAAAGCGGTTCGTTGAAGGGGAAGCGGCGCATCCTGCAGTCGATTAAGATGAGAATTAAAAATAAGTTTAATGTGGCCGTCGCGGAGGTGGGGGAGGATCGCGACCTGTGGCAAAAGGGAACGCTGGGGATTGTGGCCGTTTCCGAGGATCAGCCATTTGTGAATGCCGTGCTGGATCAGGTAACCAACACGATTCTTTCTTTCCCGGAGGCTGAAATGATTCATCGGGAGTTACGGTTTGCATAAGAAATCCCCCCCTTTTCTAAAGGGGGGGAGGGGAGTTAAGGTTTTTGAGGGCTAGTCGGAGAGTGCAATTCTTCAAAGGCGTTGACCTGTTAACCCCCTTAGTCCCCCTTTAAAAAAGGGGGAGATAACATAATGGAATACAAACGGCCTGAACGTGTGGCAGATCAAATTAAGATGGAGGTGGCCGATATTTTAGCAAGGAAGGCGGCTGATCCTCGCGTTCTGGGGGTCTCCATCGTCCATGTGGATGTTTCTCCCGACCTTAGGCAGGCCAAGATTTTTGTCAGTGTGCACAGCGACAGTGATGAAAGGGGGGTGCTTACCGGCCTAAAAAATGCCGCCGGATTTATTCGTTCGGAGCTGGCAAGAAGGATGACGTTGCGGCGTGTTCCGATGCTCACTTTTGCAATGGATCGAGAGACGGCGCAGGTGTCTCATCTTTTAGGCCTGTTGGAGATTGTGGGCAAGGAAACAACGCCGGAAGAGATAGGAAATGAAAGCAATCGAACCACTCCTGGCCTCTCCGTTCCCTCGCCCCTTGGGGGAGAGGGTTAGGGTGAGGGGTAGTCACTAGACCATGATGCAATCTGGCGTAATTAATATTGATAAGCCGACCGGCTGGACGTCACACGACGTGGTGGCCAAGGTACGTTCTCTTTTGAGAAAGAACGGGATCAAACGGGTGGGCCATACCGGGACGCTCGATCCCATGGCCACAGGCGTACTGCCGATCTGTTTTGGTGTGGCCACCAAGATCAGCTCCTACCTGATGGAAGGCGAAAAGGAATATGACGTGACCTGCCGATTGGGCGTAGAAACCGATACCGGCGACATCACTGGCACGGTGCTTCATACGTGTGATCCCCCTGCGTTTTCCAGAGAGCAGCTAACGGAGGCGTTATCTGCCTTTACGGGAACGTTCATGCAGACGCCGCCCATCTATTCGGCCATCAAGGTGAATGGGGTGCCGATGTATCAAGCGGCCCGAAAAGGTTTTGCGGTGGAAATAACGCCACGAGAGGTGACGATCCGGTCTTTGCAATTCAAACAAGTTGAAGGCGCCCTGCTGTTTCTAAATGTGGTCTGCTCCAAAGGCACTTATATCCGCTCCCTTTGTGCCGATATTGGTAGGAAGCTCGGCGTTTATGGCTGCGCCGATTCACTGCGACGGCTGCGTTCGGGGCCTTTTGTAATTGATCAGGCCATTGGGCTGGAGAAATTTATTACACGTTGCACCCTTGGGGAATGGGAAGATTCTGTTTGTTCGTTAGAGAAGGTATTGACCTACTTGCAGAATACCCGCATTGAAGAGAAAACATTGGCAAAGATAAAAAACGAAATCGCGTTGGCAAGTAAGGAGGAGGTACATCTATGTTAATTGAAAAAAAAGAATCGGTTATAAAAAATTATGCGATCCATGAAGGGGATACGGGATCGCCGGAGGTGCAGATCGCGCTTCTGACCAACCGGATTTTGTCCCTCTCGGATCATTTTGCCACCCATAAGAAGGATCATCATTCCCGAATGGGTCTGCTTCGGATGGTGAATCGTCGCAGAAAGTTGCTGGATTATTTAAAGCGCTGCGATATGGGACGGTATCAAATCATCCTGAAGAGACTAGAATTACGAAGGTAAGTGGCGGGTTTTCTGGTTGCTCAATGAAACACACCCCTGAATCCCCGCGCAAGGGTGTATCCCTCTTTTTAGAGGGAAAAAGAGGGTTGGGGAACAAGTAATAAAAGTAAGGCGAAGATAGGAATACAATAATAAGATCATAAGGTGTAGGCCTTGTTGTTTTTTTATTGTAGTTCTGTTGACCGCCGATACAAGAAAGGAAAAGAAAACAATGGTGAAACGTATTGAAACAGAAGTAGGCGGACAGAAACTAATTTTAGAAACCGGCCGTGTGGGCCGTCAGGCCAATTGCTCGGTCTGGGTGGAGTATGGAGACACGGTGGTGCTGGTGGCCGTCACGGCGTCCGATAAGATCGGCCTTTGGCCCGATCAAATCGCGTTGACCGTAGACTATCAGGAAAAATCGTATTCATCAGGAAGAATCCCGGGCGGATTTTTTAAACGGGAGGGAAGGCCTTCCGAAAAAGAAACCTTGGGTTGCCGAATGATTGATCGAACGCTTCGGCCCCTTTTTCCCAAGAACTGGTACTATGAGACACAGGTTGTCGCGATGGTATTATCGAGCGACCAGGGTGGCGCGACCGAGGCCTTGGCCATAATCGGCGCCTCAACGGCCCTGACCCTTTCGGATATTCCCTTCGATGGGCCTATTGGTGCGGTTCGGGTTGGAAGACTAGGTGGGCGGCTCATCATCAACTCTACAATCGCACAAATCAAAGAAAGCGACTTGAATATTGTCATGTCAGGAACCGATGAGCTGATTACGATGGTGGAATGTGAATCGAAAGAGGTTCCTGAGGACGAGGTGATGGAGGCCATTCTCTTTGGACAAAAGGCCATGTTAAATATCATTGGCGCCCAGAGACAGTTACAGAAAGAGATCGGCAAGAGCAAGCGAACCGTAACAAAGGTCGAGCGCGATGAGGTATTTGTTAAACAGGTAACAGAGCGATTACGTCCTGTTCTAAAAGAGGCCCTTCTCCATCCGGCTGGGAAAGTGGAACAACAGGAAAAACTGAGCGGCATTCTGGCTGCCGAGATTGCAGCCATCAAAGCCGCCGATCCAACGGTCAATCGCGACAAAGAGGTGACACAGCTCTTTAATGAACTGGAATGTCAGAGCGTGCGCCAAATGATTTTAGACGATAAGGTGCGCGCCGATGGCCGTACGATCACACAGATTCGCCCGATTACCTGTGAGGTGAGTGTGTTGCCGAGAACGCATGGATCGGCGATCTTTACGCGGGGTGAAACGCAGAGTTTGTCGGTGGTCACATTAGGGACAACGGACGATGAACAGCGGGTGGAAACGCTGGAGGGGGAATACCGCAAGGGATTTATGCTGCATTATAACTTTCCTCCCTTTTCCGTTGGAGAGGCGCGACCCATGCGGGGTCCGGGCCGACGCGAGATAGGACATGGCGCCCTGGCCGAGAAGGCATTACGGCCGGTTCTCCCGTCCAAAGAAAAGTTCCCCTATACCTTACGGATTGTGTCCGAGATTTTAGAGTCCAACGGCTCTTCGTCGATGGCCACCGTCTGCGGTGGCACGCTCGCGTTGATGGACGCCGGTGTGCCCATCACGCGACCCGTGGCAGGAATCGCAATGGGTTTGGTTAAAGAAGGGGATCGCTACGAGACCCTTTCGGATATTTCCGGTGGGGAAGATGCACGCGGCGACATGGATTTTAAAGTCGCGGGAACGGAGGTCGGCATCACGGCCATCCAGGTGGACATCAAAATCAAGGGATTATCCATTGATCTTTTCACCCATGCCTTAAAGCAGGCCCGTGTGGAACGGCTTTCCATCCTGGAAAAAATGAAGGCATCCATTAGCGCTCCGAGGGAAGAACTTTCGAACTATGCCCCACGCATTATCACCATCAAGGTCCGGCCCGAGAAAGTGGGCGGGGTGATCGGTTCTGGCGGCAAGACCGTCAAGGGGATTATTGAAAAGACCGGCGTGAAGATCAATATCCAGGACGATGGCAGCATTGACATTGCCTCTCCTGACGCTCAGGCCGTGAAGACCGCTATCGAGATGATTAAATCAATCACCGAGGACGTCGAGGTGGGCCGCACCTATGTCGGAAAGGTCGTTCGGATTGTTGATTTTGGCGCGTTTGTCGAGCTTCGGCGGGGCGTTGATGGGCTGGTCCATATCTCTCAGTTGGCCCATGAACGGGTGGCCAAGGTCAGCGATGTTGTGAAAGAAGGCGAGGAAATATCGGTCAAGGTTTTAGAGATTGATAAGCAGGGCAAGATCCGGCTTTCACGAAAAGAGCTGCTTCCGCCGCCAGCCGAGGTAAAAGAATAGCCAGGTGGGAATGTAGGGGCGACCCGTTCCGTTGGGTCGCCCCCGTTTTGGGTGACCATTCGGTACCTCGTTAGCATCCCGTTGTTCATGACAGTTGGGCGTTCCAGCGGGCCCCCCAGTAGGGCGACCCACCGGGTCGCCTCTACACCCTCCCTGCCTCCCCCCAACAGGGGGGAGGTTGGTGGGGGACAAGATTAAAGGAATACTTATGATTCGAAAAAGGATTTTGGAAAATGGCATCCGTGTGGTCGCAGAGCGGATTGC
>SBBA01000206.1 GCA_005239925.1 Candidatus Troglogloeales bacterium
AATGCCTGCACGACGGATATGTGTAATTCGATGACGGGTGTTATAACGCATGATTCCATTCCTCCTGTGGATGACAACAATGCCTGCACGACCGATGTGTGCAATCCTGCGACGGGGATGACAGCGCATACGCCTGTGAATACGGATGATGGGAATGCCTGCACGACGGATGTGTGTAATTCGATAACGGGTGTCATAACGCATGCTGCCATTCCTCCTGTGGATGACAACAATGCTTGCACGACCGACGTGTGTAATCCCGAGACGGGGATGACGGCGCATACGGCTGTGAATACGGATGATGGGAATGCCTGCACGACGGATATGTGTAATTCGATGACGGGTGTTATAACGCACGATGCCATTCCTCCTGTGGATGACAACAATGCCTGCACGACCGACGTGTGTAACTCTGCGACGGGGATGACGGAGCATACGGCCATTCCTCCTGTGGATGACAACAATGCCTGCACAACCGACGTGTGTAACTCTGCGACGGGGATGACGGAGCATACGGCCATTCCTCCTGTGGATGACAACAATGCTTGCACGACCGACGTGTGCAATCCTGCGACGGGGATGACGGAGCATACGGCCATTCCTCCTGTGGATGATAACAATGCCTGCACGACCGATGTGTGCAATCCTGCGACGGGGATGACGGAGTATACGCCTGTTAATATAGATGATGGCGATGCCTGCACGACGGATATGTGTAATTCGATGACGGGTGTTATAACGCATGATTCCATTCCTCCTGTGGATGACAACAATGCCTGCACGATCGACGTGTGTAACTCTGCGACGGGGATGACAGCGCATACGCCTGTTAATACAGATGATGGCAATGCCTGCACGACGGATGTGTGCAATTCGATGACGGGTGTTGTAACGCATGATTCCATTCCTCCTGTGGATGACAACAATGCCTGCACGACCGACGTGTGCAATCCCGCGACGGGGATGACAGAGCATACGGCCATTCCTCCTGTGGATGACAACAATGCCTGCACGACCGACGTGTGTAATCCTGCGACGGGGATGACGGAGCATACGGCCATTCCTCCTGTGGATGACAACAATGCCTGCACGATCGATGTGTGTAACTCTGCGACGGGGATGACGGAGCATACGACCATTCCTCCTGTGGATGACAACAATGCCTGCACGACCGACGTGTGCAATCCCGCGACGGGGATGACGGAGCATACGCCTGTTAATACAGATGATGGCGATGTTTGCACCGCCGATACATGTGATTCTGCATTGGGTGTAATCAATACGCCTCTCCCGAACGATGATGGGGATCTATTGTGTAACGCGATTGATACCTGTCCCAATGATCCGCTCAATGATGTGGATGGAGATGGCGTTTGTGGCGACGTAGACAATTGCCCAACGACTGCCAATGCCGACCAAACCGATACGGATAAGAATGGGATGGGTGATGCGTGTGAACAGGATCGGGATGTAGATGGAATCGTCAATGCGATTGATCTTTCCTCGGACACCTTCTCGAATCTATTTAGCGATGGAACGACATCGGGAGAAATTACCAGTCGCGGGGATCAGACCCTATCTATTATAGACGAGCCGGCGCCGGCAGGCGTTCGGATTACCGCCTTAGCAGGGGGAGGGGCAGCACCCGCGATGGTTTCGGTTTGTGGAGGGGCAGGTGTATTCTCCTTTGGGCCTGGAGATAGCGCGATTGTAACTTGTAGTTCCGTTATGATTGATGTTGTTTCGGGATCAGTTGGTGTGACCTTTGTTACGTCTACTGGGAGCATTGTAACGATTCCCTCTTTGGCTGATACCGATCCGGTGCTGTTCTTTGACACACTCACCTTCTCCATAACGGCCTTGACTTCAGGTTCGGTGGATGTTGTGATTGATGGGGTTCCTGTAACCATTACGGATACCACATCGTTTACCTGTGGAGATGCATCCGATCCAGACGGAGACAGTGTTGCCAACTGTTTGGACTCCGATGACGATGGCGACTTGATAGCGGATGTGGAGGATGAGTGTCCGCTGCTTTCCACACCGAATATCATTGTTGGCACGGCAGGTCATGACAGACTGTTTGGCACATCCGGAAATGACTTGATTCGGGGCCTGGGAGGCAATGACGATATCCGAGGTCGAGGTGGGAATGATTGTCTGGTCGGCGGCGCCGGCAACGACAGAATTTACGGCGGCGATGGAGATGATATTCTCAAGGGTGAAGATGGCCATGACCGTCTTCATGGGGATAAGGGAATTGACACGATGGAAGGCGGCGCGGGTGATGATCGCCTCTATGGTAAGGAGGGCAATGACACCTTATCAGGGGGAGAAGGAAAAGACGCTCTGCATGGCCAAACCGGAGATGATAGGCTCTATGGTGATACCGGAGATGATAAGCTCTATGGACGAGAAGGAAATGACACCTTATCGGGAGGAGACGGTAAGGACGACCTGCATGGTCAGAGTGGAGATGATGCTATTGATGGTGGCGTCGGAGACGATAAGTTACGCGGCGGCCCAGGAAACGACACCTTAAATGGCGGGGATAATACCGATCTCTGTTCCGGTGGGAGTGGTGTGGATACCGCCTCTGCCTGTGAAAAGGTCAGCGGCATTCCATAAATCTTCGGTGGTGATCAGGGAGGGGTGCATGCCTGTTATGCACCCCTCACCCCCCCCTCATGATTTATTTTCCATAAAAACCCGGTGGATTCCTGCTTAAGACATACGAGAACGACGTGGTGTTGTTTTAATGGTGGGACCGTTAATAAAAAGGGGGTGACGGTTTATTCGGACGGTCTTTTACCCCAAAAAATTATACTGCATGTAAGTCTTTGGGTTGGGTAGGGGAGAAGTACCCCATGTCTCGGAGCAAAAATCCCTGTACCAGGCGAATATCCATATCCCGCATGATTTGCAACTCGGTCTCCGTTTCGATCCCTTCCGCAATCATTTGGTGGGTTGTCTCTCCTTGCAGCGCGGAAACAAGATTCTTCATAAAGATTCGAAACTCGGCGGAGGCAGTGGCCTGAAGAATAACCGAGCGATCAATCTTGATATAGTCGGGATTCAGCTTCGAGATAAAGGGAAGCGAGATAAATCCGGCACCAAAATCATCAATCGCGAATTTGAACCCGTGTGATCTCCATTTTTCAGCGAGCGCCAAGTACCGGTCTACGTCCTGAAGCGATTCCGACTCCGAAATCTCCAGCACCACTTCGATCCCAGGCGGCTTTTGAATCCATTCGCATTGATCCAGGAGAATAGAATCCACATTCAAGAAAACTTGGGAGAGGCCCATCTCATAGGCCTTTTTAAGCTGTGAAACGAAGCAGGCGCTCTTTAATTCCGAAAGCTGTCCCCATTCGGCATATTTCTTAAAAAGATCGGTAATGCTGACCTTGCCACGGACATCCCGTCCCAACGCCTCATATCCAATGATCTGGCCTTCTATAATATCAACCACCGGTTCGAAGATCATACCGATACGGCTGGCATCGTGCAGCGCCTCGGTCGCCCCAATACAAACCTTTTCCTCCTCCCGTTGCGCGATGAGCAGCGACCGCCCCGCGAGAATGATCAATTGATCGGCGGATTGACTCTGCTCCGGGTAGAGGGCGCCGCCGATACTGATATCCAGTGGAAAATAGACCTTCTGGCTGGACGCCTGCACCACCTTTCGGATCAGAACGGCCTTCTCCATGACTTGATCCGAAGGTATATTAAAAAGAATAACGGCAATCTCATCCACACCGGATCGAAAGAGAATGGGGGGCCTCTCCGCGCCTTTTTCTTCATTGAGAAGCGCTGCACTAATCGTCTCCGCCGTTACTTTAAGTACTTTGTCGCCATAGTGATGTCCCAGGGTTTCATTGATCTCTTTAAACCGGTCTAAATCACAGATAAGCAGGGCCAGGGTTTCGTTGTCCTTTTCCGCCATCAAGGTGGCCTCCCTTAACTGCAAAACAAGCTGATTTCGATTATATAACCCCGTTAAGTTGTCGCGAGAGGATAGGCGTCTGACCTGGGTGACCGCCTTTTGTTTTTGAATGGCAATCACGGCCTCGGTTGCAAACTGACTCAGGATATCCACGAGATCAGCAGGATAGCTTCTAGGTTTTAGGTCATCAAAGTAAAGGATGCCCAGGATCTCTCTTTCGGAAAAAAGCGGGATGGCCACCAACGAACGGAGTCCCTCATTTAAGAGCGTGGTCGCGTCAAACATGGAGCAAGTGGTTAGATCGGAGATAACGACGGGTTCGTTGACCGAGAGGATATATTGCGAAAGTCCGCCATGCCGCACGGGGTAAGAGGTGCGCAGGGTTAATCCCGGGGGCAACCCCTTTTGGGATAGCAATGTAAAGGTGCCATTTTCCTTGTCAAAAATGGCCAGCGAGCCAACCGGCATGTCCGTGATTTCCATGCCTCCTGAGACAATGGCGTCAAACACCTGTTCGTGTGTCTTGGACTGGGCAAGCAAGAGGGAAATTTCAAGATGTTTTTTTAGAAGTTGGTTCTTTTCGGCCGCTTCGATAATGGTATTAATAAAAAGACGGGTCACTTGGCCGGTGGCCACCTCAAAACGATTTTCGGAAAGCTGAAGCAGTGTCGCCCTGATCTCCGGATCCCCCGTGAGATCAAAGACAATATCGACATCCAATGTCCCAAGTATATCAATAGGATTGGTGAAGAAAACGGGGAGCCCCGCCGCCTGGGCCATCTTAATGGCAACGGCCTCCGGGTTATTATCTGCCACACCAAGAATTTGGACAGACGGGATCGGCATCAGATGGCTTAACACCATCTGACATCCCCTTCCCGCCCCGATGAGAAATATGCGTACCATAGCCTACGTATTATAACACAGATTATTTAAAAAGGGAGCCAATCAGTGCAATTATGGAAAATAGGAGAAGGACACCTACTACCTGTCCCGTAGGGGTCATGAAGTCGAAACCTGGCGTTAGGCGGATATAAATCAGGGCTGCGGCTGCCAGAGCGCCAAAAATGGTGCGATAGGCCAGCTTGTAAATTCTGGTCAATGCTCGTTCCAGCGACTCCGAGTGCATATGGGTCTCAATGCCGCTGCCTTGACCCAGGTCTAAAACCGACTGTAGTGTTTCAGGTAGCGATAAGAATGTCCTTAAAAAATCTTTCCCCTTAGAGAATATTTCCGTCATAAAACCGGGTTGTGCTGAATATTTTCTGGCGTACGGCTGGGCCAACTCAATGATATTGACATCTTGATCTAATTGAGAACAAAGTCCGTTTAACATACCAACTGCGCGACCTGCCAAAATAAACAAGTTTGGCACCTGTAAAAAAGGATAGACGCTAAAAAGGGTTTTCAAGTCGTCTGTGATATCTCCGATAGTGATCTGCCGGAAGGCACGAGGGGAGATGTCCCGGTACCGATCCATAAAAAATTGGACAACCGGCTCAATATCACGTGTCGGGACGCCGACTGCGGTCGGAACGCCAACTGCGGTCGGGGCGCCGACTGCGGCCTGCCCCCGCCCTCCTTTCACAATAAATCCCAGTTCAATCAAGGCACGCGAGATCGCCGGAATGTCTCGATTGATAATGGCTAAAATCATCCGGCGCATTCCTCGATCCGTCTTTTCGTCAATTTCCTGCATCAGCCCAAAATCAACAAAGACCAGTCTTAATTTGCCATTGGGATCATTTCCTTTGGGTTGTACGAAAAGATTTCCTGGGTGGGGATCGCCATGAAAAAACCGGTAGACCAGAATCTGTTTCATATACGATTCTACCAACAGCCGGGCGACCTCCTTTAAGGAAATACCAGCCCGCTGCATCGCGTCAAACCGATTGATCTTGATCCCTGTGACACGGGTGAGTGTCAGTACCCGTTCAGTCGTAAGGCCCCATATGACACGGGGAACGACAAACCGATCATCCCCTTCAAACTGTTTGTGAAACCGTTCTGCGTTTTTCGCCTCCGTGATGTAATTGAGCTCCCGATAGACCATGCGGGAGAACTCCCGGAAGAGAATATCAAACTGGATATGGGTAAATATTTTCTTGAGCATCCGCACCACCAGGGCAATGGCCCGCAAGTCGGTCTCCACAACTGTCTCGATATCCGGATACTGTATTTTAATGGCAACATTGATGGATTGGCCGTCTTCGGGTGTTTTTAAAACGGCCTCGTGGACCTGTCCCAGCGATGCCGACGCCAGCGGCACTTCGTTAAATGAGAGGAAGAGGTTTTCCGGAGGGGCGCCCAGCTCGGCGATGAGCTTCTTGCGAATTTCCGAAAAGGGGGCAGGTGGAACCTCGTCTTGCAACCGGGAGAGTGTTTGGGTGTAGGCCCCGGGTAGGAGATCAATTCGTGCGCTCATAAACTGGCCAACCTTAATCATCAGCCCTTTTAGAGAAAGAATTGTATTAAAAAAGAGGGAGGCGTTTTGACAATGGAGTTGTTCCATCCACTTTGTTTTTGTGGGGCGAGAAATAAAATGGGACGCGAGGGATAAAGAGAAGTAGCTAATAAAGATGCGAAAGAAGACCCAGAGGATACGGAATATCCTACCCCGCAAATGAACGGCTTGGCCCGATGGAAAAGCGGGGGAGGCCATAATGCCCCTTTATTGCGGGTTGACCTCGGTGAGTCTTAATTCCTCCCGGTCGGAGATTTCGTCCAGGCAGGTGAAGCAGGTCAGCGTAAATGCTTCATCGTTAAGAAAAGAAATCTGCTGTTCTGGATAAATGGTGTCTTCATCGGTCGCAGGGCCGCCGCAGCCGGTATGGATTGCTAGTATTCTACTCATGGTATTCTCCTATTATCTAAAAGGACGGTATCATAGTTGATACAAATATCACAAGTCTACATAAGAACTGGCAACAAACTTGACGTGATTATTTCGAAGCTCTTCCCGCCTCGCCATCATGCAGCAGCTTGTATTCAATGCTATCCACCAACGCCTGCCAGGAGGCCTCGATGATATTCTCCGATACGCCGACCGTGCCCCATTTAATCTTGCCGTCACCCGACTCGCTTAAGACTCGCACCTTTGCCGCAGAACCTTCCGTAGCAGCCAGTACACGCACCTTGTAATCAAGCAGCTTTATTTCCGAGAGAGAAGGGTAGAATTTGGCAAGCGCCTTACGCAGCGCATTATCCAGCGCGTTAACCGGGCCGTTACCATTGGCTGCGGTATGCTCCAACTCTCCATTGACGTTGACTACAATGGTTGCCTCCGAAAGAGGCGCCTCGTCTATTTCCCGCTTTTCCACAATCACACGGAACCCCACCAGTTTGAAAAACCGCTGATGCCGCCCCAGCGCCCTTTTCATCCGCAACTCCAAAGACCCCTCTGCCCCCTCAAACTGAAACCCCTGATGCTCCAGCTCCTTGAGCTGCCACAGGATTTCTTTGACCTGAGGATGATCGGAATCAAGCGGGATATTAAACTCCTTGGCCTTCTCCAGAATATTGCCCCGGCCGCTGTAATCAGAGATCACAATCCGACGGATATTGCCCACCTTTTCGGGCGCGATATGTTCATAGGTTTCCGCGTTTTTCCGAATGGCGTCCACATGCACACCCCCTTTGTGGGCAAAGGCGGCATCCCCAACATAAGGCTGATGCTTATCGGGTGATATATTCGCAATCTCGCTGACAAAACGCGAGACCTCCCGCAGGCGCTTTAACTGTTCATCGGACACACAACGCATGTTCATCTTCAGCTGCAAATTGGCGATCACCGAAATCAGATTGGCATTGCCGCATCGCTCCCCCAGGCCATTCATGGTTCCTTGCACATGGGTCGCCCCAGCCTCTACAGCAGCAAGTGCGTTGGCCACCGCCATTTCCGAATCATTATGGGTGTGAATGCCAACGGGGGTCTTGACTGTTTTTATCACTGTTGCCACAATCTCTTTGATCCTGGAGGGAAGTGATCCCCCATTGGTATCGCACAAAATAAGCCGTTGAGCGCCCGCCTTTTCCGCCGTCAGAAGGGTGTTGATCGCGTACTCCGGATTGGCCACAAACCCATCGAAAAAATGTTCGGCATCATAAAAAACAATCTTGCCCTTCGACTTTAAGTAGGAGATAGAATCGGAAATCAGCTCGCAATTTTTTTTCTCTGACACATTCAGCACGTCTTTTCCATGCAGGTCCCAGCTTTTCCCAAACAGGGTGACAATCTGGGTGCCGGCATGAAGCAGCGATTGGATGGTCGGGTCTTCCGCGATCTTGAACTTGGCCTTGCGGGTTGATCCAAAGGCAACGATCTTCGCAGACGTGAGTTTTAGCTTCTCTGCTTCTTTGAAGAAAAGGAGGTCTTTTGGATTGGATCCTGGCCAGCCGCCCTCAATGTAATGAATCCCCAGGGAATCCAGTTTTTGAGCAATGCGAAGCTTATCTTCCAACGAAAAGGAGATCGACTCGGACTGCGCCCCATCCCGCAGCGTCGTATCATAAATCTCAAGCCCCAACGGGGGCAGCGAAGGGAGTCCTCCCGTTGGTCGGCCTGAAAGTGCAGGGGTCTTTTTTTTCACTGAAGCCATCTTCTTATTTGAAGGCATCTACGGTTTCTTTCTTGATTTTACTCTAAGCTTTGGCACATTTTCATGATTCTACCAGCGAAACCCTTTACACAGCAAGTTTAATTGAGCTTATTCAGCCCGAGATAAATAAGACAGGTTATGAGTAACTGGACTCTACCAATGCAGTTCTTCCCGCGTGATAACCCATGGGTCGTTGAGCAGG
>SBBA01000045.1 GCA_005239925.1 Candidatus Troglogloeales bacterium
AAGAAGATTTGTACGAACAGATTGACGCTTAAGATGAGGGAGAAGATGCCCCAATAGCCCCAGGCCAGGACAACCAACGAAAAGAGTCCCGCAAAAAACAATTGTCTTCTCGTAAAAACGGAGTAGGCCGACTTTTCTGGTTTTGTGCGAAGAAGCCCATAGGTGGAGTTCTCCAAGAGGCGTTCCCGGTGTAACATCTCTGTAACCTTTGTTAAGTCGGTGTCGGTAATAACGATTTCTCGGATCTCTTCGACATGGAACCTTTTTTTAAAGAAGGACAGGGTCCTCTCGTTACCCGGATACGCCGTCAATATGACCAATCCGGTGTTCTCTAAATAGTAGGGCAGCGACTGATATTGAATGACCTCGTCATATTGCACGAGGGGAAGGAGTAAGAGATCGATTTTTATAAGCAGGCCTTCCATATTGCTCGTAAAACTCAGGCCGGCCTGGTCGGCCATCGCCTTAAAAAGTTGGAGCCGGTGTATATAGCCGAGTGTCAGGAGAATCCACCCCACTCTCCCTTGTGTTCGCCTTTGATAAAAGAGCGCTTCTTCTAATTGTTTTTGCGTAATGATTCCCTGTGCTAGAAGCATCTCTCCCATGGGCAGCTTGCAAGGAGAGGGGGCTTCTTCTCTCGGAGGCGCCCCCTGTTCCAAGAGCAGGTCCTCTATACTGATGGATACATCCGGGAGGGCAGCGTCTTCCCCTGTAGACGGATCCTGGGATTGGGGCGAGTCTTCCTCTCGCGCGGGAAGATTTGTAAACGGTGGGTGCATATTTACTGCTTTCTAACCAGTCTTTTATTCACAAGATACAGAAAGAGCATGACAATGACCCCGATCCCTAAAATAATAGGCAATTTAACCTGTTCCCAGTAATAGCTTAGTGATTTAACTTCCGGATAAATGACCCTGAACTTCTCTCCAATCTCATAGCTGGCGATGTCCTGGTTGAAGATCACCACATTGCCATTCATCGCGGCGCCCATTTTTTCTATGTCAAAGGTTTTAAGAAATTTAAGGGCTTCTAACTCCTTGTAATAAGAAAGCAGGAGCACTTTGGAATCCCCCTCGTTAAAGGTCTGTAAAACCCCAAATCCATCCCGGTACTCCGAACTGATAATCTCTTTTTTTTGTATAACCGTCTCCTGCTCCGGGTTAAATACCTCTTTCTGTGTAAGTGGATTAATAATCGAGAACCGCCCCTGATGCAGTTTTAGAGGGGTATTCAGTGCAACGGTGTTTTCGGGATTGAGCAAAAGAAGGACAAAGTCATACCCTTCCGGAATGGCTCCTGTCCATGGCACGACATCAATACGGGGGATATCCTTGTTAAACTTTCCCAGCAGGTCCATAAGGGAGACTCCCGGAGAAAACAGGTTTGGATTGTCGGCGATCAGCAGCACTTTTCCAGACAGGCTGCCCATCACATCGATGACGGAGCGGATCTTTTCACGTGACGCATCGGCATAATAGAAAGAAGAGGAGTCCAATACGGAGAATGTAATCTGTGGAAGACTGCCCTTACAGTTGCCTCTATTGACCGAGTACGATCCAACGACATTCAGATTATTGGCATACCCCCCTTCGAGTAAGTCTTGTGGAATAGGGATGTCATAGGTCTGCAGGTTTCCTCCCTCCGTTAACTGTATTCCCTTGATGAGGATTCCATTGAAAAAGACCTTTAGAAAGGCCCTGTCATTTTCAGGAATGGGTGTGTGGTTCACCTTTAACTTTAAGTTGAGATTTTTGGGGATGCCCGCGAAGAAGGAATAGCGGAACGGGACATTGAAGGAAAGATCGCCAATACCGGTTGCGTTAAAATCCTTGATGCCGATATCCGAAAAGCGAACCTCTCCCGCCACCTTTTCCTCCTCCTCGATAACGGAGTTTGTCAAGGACGGGGTAATATAGAACTCAATAAATGACTTTTTCAGAAGGCGCACCCCTTTTTCCGATACAAAGAGGTCTCCTTTTTCCGTCTGAATATCTTTACTGTAATTGCCAACGAGGATATTTCTTATGCCGGGAATCGGTTGGTCACTCACGGAGAGCCGTGTCTTTTTCCAGTCGTTTAATTGATGGAGATAGTAAAAGAGGGGGAGGGCGCCAAACCCCACGGGCTTGGAGGTCATCACCGTATTTAAATCGCTTTCGTAATTTCTAAAAAAATTGGATACGTTGTTGGGAACGATCCTCTCGTGCTCTATTCTGAGATGACTTTTATTTGAGATGACCATCCAAAGATTGCCGGTAGGCATGTCATAACAGATGTCGCCGGTGATATTCAGATGTCCTCGTACCGAAATTTTTGTGTAATCGGCCCCGGAGGGTTTGATCTCAAAGGAGAGGGTCGGGGCATACCCCATTTGCTTTACACTTCTTGTAAACTGCGGAATATTGTCGACCAGCACGGTAATGGAGCTGTCTTCTGCCAGCACATCCGAAAGTTTTAAAACGATCTCCGCATGAACCCGTTTGAGCCCTTTGTAGTTCGCAAAATAGAACGAGAAGTCCTGAACGGCGCCGGGGAGGAATATATCCTTTGCGTAGCCGAGATCTTCCAGGGAAAAGACCTTCACTTCCGTGCTGGCACGGACGGGGTCGATCTTTTTCGGGGCTGCCGCCGTTTCGGGGAGGAGGTAAAAGCGGCTTACTTTATACGCCTTTGGAAACTGCTTTTTTGCCTTGCTCAACAGCGCGTGGGCCTCTCCCTTTTTTTCAAAACGTCCAATAAACAGCTTATAAGGATAGGGGCCTTCTGTTCGTTCGACACGGGCGTCTGGAAATTTTTGAATGGTTAAAAGGTCTTTTTTCGCGCTTTTTTCATATTTGTAACTCCCCACTTGAATGGACCAGTATCGTTTCCCTTCTTCCCCGTAAGCCATAGAAAAAGAGAAGATCAGCCATACGAATACAGCCGCAATAACTTGTGTTTTATTTATCGTAGGGGCTGCCCTTAGGAAACCAACATAACGAGAAGCCCTTTTCATGCCTTCCCTCTCCTTCCCCAGATAATCGCCTTTTCATTCTCAAAGAGGGTATAAAACCCTTTCAGGCCCCCTTTAAACCGTTGATAAACGAGGTCGCTATTTTGATTCTTTATCGCAATGGCATAATCGGCAAAATGGGTTGGACTGGACAATGCCGCGGTAAACTCATACTGGTAGGGGAGAATAAACCGTTCTGTTTTATTCATCAGATAAACAAGAGGGTAGCCTCCACTATCATCTAACAATATCTTCCCCTCTCTGTTGTTAAGGAATGTGATGATTTCCTGATAGGGATCTTTCTTTGCCCCCTCCCCCTCAAGGCCCAAAAAGATATGGGCCACCTGTTTTTCATGGAGATCCGGTGAAAATAAGGCCTCCGCCGGTGCGGCTATCAAGCTGATCCCGAGAACAACATACAAGGCGGCTTGTTTCAACACTCCCGATAATTCGCTTGTAACAAGAAAGTGCATGATAAAAATTGCGGAAATATAAACCGCCGGAAAAAAAAGATTAGAATATACAAAGGCAAAGAGAACGATGAATGGGAGGGTAAAGGTCAGTTTTCTATTAAAAGCGATCCCCAGAATATATGGCGTGATGACCGGCAGTACATAAAGGGTGTATTTCAGCATGTAAAAAATACTACTTATAATATTCTCAGATGCGAGCCTGGCCTCGATATCCGAATTGGAGAAGAGCAATTGATAATTTCTTAAAAAACGAAAGGCCCCGCTTGTAAAAATCCAATTGATATAAACAAAGATCAGCAGAAAGAGGAGATAGGGGGTCAGAAAGACCAGGGAAACCGGCAGGATTTTTTTTGTATTGTTTCGATAGAAGAACAAGATAATTAAGAGAAAAATCGGCATCAGGTAGATGGAGCTGAAGTGGGTGTAAAAGGTGATGCCCAAGGCAAAGCCGGATAAAAAAAGATATAAGGAATACTCCTCTTGGGCATACAAGTAGAGGAGCTTTACAGCAAGGCCCACCAAAAAGAAGTAAAGATAGAGATCAAATCGCTGGGTCGCCAGATAGAGAATGGGGAAAGAGAAGGTCATGTAGGCAATGAGCGGAAAGGCCCGTCGAAACGATTGCACCCTGTTAAGAATCTCGACCACAATAAAAGCACTGATTAAAGAGGCCAGAACGCTTTGTGTTAACAGCACATCTCCCTTGAGCAGGCCGGTTAGCATGACCGGTAACGGGGGATACATAAATCCAATATTTTCTAGCCGGGGTGGGATGCCATGTAATACCAAAAGCGCTTTTTCTCCAAAAAAGAGAAGATAGGGATGAATCGTCCCCGCAGTGAATAATGACGTCGTGATTAGGGTATAAAGGATAAAGAAAACCGGCAGTGAGGAGAAAAAGAGCACGAAGGCGTTTCTCCTGGAAATGCTGTTTTGCAGAGTGTTCATAGGGATAGTGTATCACCCCGTTGCCCCTCCACAAAGCGATTTTTTAACATTGCTTGCCCAAGATATTGTCATAAAAAATCCGTTTTAGAACAGACGTTATTTATGGTATTTTCACCCTGTTGGATCATTTTGGGAGGGCCGGGGTGTGAACCGGTTGCGTGTTGTTCAATGATAAACGAA
>SBBA01000133.1 GCA_005239925.1 Candidatus Troglogloeales bacterium
ATCCCCAAGCCCTACCTGACACCGGAGGATATCTTCTGTTACCGATTCAAGCGAACTGTTGATGCCTATCGTAGAATCTCTTTTAATCATTTGAGCTTCGGTATACACGGTGTTCCCATCCGTGAAGAGGTTGAACTTAGGATCAGTTTCAATCTTAAAACAAAAATGGCCCTCATCCGATTCTGGTATCTTGGTCGGCTGGTTGGTCAACAAGAAGTCAAAACAGAGGACCTCAAAAAAGTGCACTTTTAATTGGACAAGAGTGCACTTTTAAAAGGCTCCTAACATGTCAATAATGATCTGTCAATAATGATCTGTGGGTAAAAACAGATTCAACTCTCCCTAAACCTGGGCTTTTAGATCAGATTTTTTTATTGTAGTGAAATTTTAATTTTTAACTCAACCCCAAAGAATATTACCTCTCAATAATCCACCCTGCCCCCTCCCAATATTGTGTATTGACAAAATCTTGAATGTCTTGCATTTTAGGTTCAATATTTAGTATAAAATTGAAACTTAAGATACATAATTTTATATAATATTGATACTTATTGGGCCAAATTTATGATTATTTTTGAAAGAATGATCGAAAAGTCGTTAAAAAACAGCCTTTTTTTAGGAAAAGTGATCTGTTTGTATGGCCCAAGACAAGCTGGAAAAACCACCTTGTCAAAAAAAATACTCGCCCAATTTGGCAATGATGGATATTATCTCAACTGTGAAGATGCTCGGGAAAGAAATTATTTGGTCGTTGGACGACCAGATATTCTAAAAAATTATATCTCCGATAAAAAAATCGTCGTTCTGGATGAGGCACAAAGCGTTGAAAATATTGGACAGATTCTAAAGGTCTTTGTCGATACTTACCCGGAAGTTCAATTGGTGGCAACCGGCTCTTCTTCTTTTGATTTGGCTAATAAAGTCGGTGAGCCCTTGGTTGGTCGATCGGTGGAATTTTTCCTGTACCCACTTTCGGTTAAAGAACTCATTTTAGCTTATGACCAACAAGAAGTTGCGAAGAATATAGACACCTATATCCGTTTTGGGGCTTATCCTGCTGTTGTAACTTCTTTGGAAAATAAGAAAATTGAAAACCTGTCTGGGATTGCCAATAATTATTTATATAAGGACATTTTTACTTTTGAACAAATTAGAAAACCTAGGCTGATAGAGGATTTACTCAAGTTAATTGCTTTACAGGTAGGCAGTGAAGTGTCTTTAAACGAGATAGCTCAGAAAATAGAAGTTTCGAGGAAAACCATAGAAAGATATTTGGAGCTTTTAGAAAAAAGTTTTGTGATAAAGCGACTATATTCTTTTAAACGAAATTTGCGAGATGAAATTAGGGGCAATTTTAAAATATATTTTTATGATCTGGGCGTTAGAAATTATTTGATCAATAATTTTAATCCTTTGGAAATCAGGAGTGATGCCGGAGCTCTTTTTGAAAACTTCTTTGTAATGGAGAGAATAAAGTATCATCACAACGCGACCAATCGTATCCCCCCGATTTATTTCTGGCGGACGTATCAGCAACAAGAGATAGATTTTTTGGAAGAGAGGGATGGCGCTTTAAATGCTTTCGAGTGTACGTTGAGTGACAAAAAACAAAGAAATGTGCCTAAGCTCTTTCTAAAAACTTATCCCGAAAGCCGTTTCACGGTGGCGAACAAAATAAATTTCATTCAATACGTAATCTAATCCGCCGACGGGCGGAAGCGAGTGAACAGTTCCCTTTAGTTGCTGTGACCAAGATAGAGTCATCAACAAAGAGCCTAATAAACGATATATCGTTCTCCTTCGCTCCTTGTCCCTTTCTTGCGCCAATTGGTAAGATGAGGAATGCAGACCCTTTCACACGATCTCGAATGGCAGTTGCAACATCTCCCCCATCAGCCGGGGGTGTATCTGATGAAAAACCGGCATGGAACCGTGATTTATGTCGGTAAGGCCATCGTTCTGGCCCATCGCGTCAAAAGCTATTTTCAAAAAAGCGCCGATGTCTCCCCCAAAACCCGTTCCCTGGTCGAACAGATTGCGTCCATCGATACCGTTGTGACTGGCTCGGAGCTGGAGGCCCTCCTTTTAGAAAACAACCTCATTAAAAAATACCGTCCCAAATATAACGTTATTCTGCGCGACGACAAAAGCTACCCGATGCTTCGGCTTCCTATCGGAGAGGACTTTCCACGATTGGAGATTGTGCGGCGTGTTCGGCAGGGGGACAAGGCGCTTTATTTCGGCCCCTATATTCCGTCCGGCGGGCTTTATGAGATGCTCCGGGTGCTGCGTACCCTCTTTCCACTGCCTAACTGCAACATCGTGATTGATGGCAAGGCCGACCGCCCCTGCATTGAATTTGAAATTAAACGGTGCCTGGCCCCCTGCACCGGCAATCAGTCGAAGGAGGCCTATCAGGAGATGATTCAATCCGTGATCCTGTTTCTCGAAGGAAAGGATCGCCTCCTACTGACGCAACTGACTGAAAAAATGAATCGGCATGCGGAAGAATTGCACTTTGAGGAGGCCGCGCGGATTCGGGATCAGATCGCCAAAATCAAACGTGCCCTCGAACACCAACGGATTATCTCCTCCCAGCGGGAAGATCAGGACATCGTAGCGCTCTTCCGAGCCTCCGACGATACCCTGTCCGTGGCCGTGCTCTTTGTGCGTGGCGGCAAGGTGTTGGGCAAAAAGGAGTTTTTCTTTGAGGCGATGACCGACCTGACCGATGAAGAGGTCGTATCGCACTTCCTGTCCCAGTTTTATGACAAGGATCGGATTATTCCCAAAAGAGTGGTCCTCCCGTTGAAGCTATCAGATCAGTCGGTGCTGCAACAGTGGCTTGCGGAAAAACGGGGTGAGCCGGTTGCTCTGCTTTCTCCCACGCGCGGGGCCAGGCGACGATTGATTGATCTCGCCATTGATAATGCCAAAAGCGCCCTTGAAAGTCGCCATCAAACCTCCCAAAAAGCAGAGGCGACATTGGCGGAGCTTCAGTCGCTGTTGCACCTGTCGCAATATCCCTATCGGATTGAGGGGTATGATATATCGAACATCATGGGGACGTCTGCCGTCGGCTCGATGGTGGTCTTTGAGGGAGGGGTCGCCAAAAAGGAGAATTATCGCCACTTCAAGATTAGGACAGTTGAAGGCGCCAACGATTTTGCCATGATGGCAGAAATACTGGCAAGGCGGGTGGCGCCGGCTACGGCAGATGGACAGCTTCCGTTGGGCGCTGTGGAAGAACCTACATCACTACACCCAAAGGCCGTGAATCGTCCGCAAGCGCCCCTCCCCAATCTGATTCTCATTGATGGCGGGAAGGGCCAGCTTTCTGCTGTGCGGGAGGTGTTGGAGGCCGCCGGGATGGGGACGATTGATTTAATTGGTCTGGCCAAGGAGCGAGAGTATCATCCGGAGCAGGTTTATCTGCCTGATCTTTCGCTACCCATTGATCTTCCCGAAAAGTCGCTGGCGACGCATCTTTTGATGCAGGTTCGGGACGAGGCACACCGGTTTGCTATTACCCATCATCGCAAGGTGCGATCCCAAAAGATGTTACAGTCCCCGCTTGAAGAGATTGCCGGGATCGGCAAGAAAAGGCGGCTGGCCCTGCTTCGCCATTTCGGATCTATTTCCAAAATCCGCGATGCCCCGTTGAAGGAAATTGAAAAGGTGCCGACCTTCAATAAAAAGGTCGCCCGGCAATTATTTGATGCGATTCACTCCTCCTAAACCGGACTGTCGCCTAACCGATCATGACCCCCTGGGGATGTTTAATGGAGGGGTGAATTTTAAATCTTTCTGTTAAAAAATTCTTGATTTTTTCAGAAGCATCGGGGTAGGCTTCCTTTTGTTCAAACCTTTCATTAAACGTTTGGGGAGGGTCTTGATCTTGCCCCACACCACAC
>SBBA01000124.1 GCA_005239925.1 Candidatus Troglogloeales bacterium
GAAGGGAGGGGGAGATTCCGGCCTAAACATTGCCGGAATGACGAATAAGGATGAATAACCCTACTACCCATACATTAAGAAGAACCTGTATTCTGATCAAACTTGATCCGTAATCGGAGATACGGCCCTTCCCGCGTATACCCCGCATCCTGAAAATCACGATCGTAAAAACCGGTGACGTTATAACCCAGTGTGATCCACCCGTTTTCAAACGGCGTGAGACCGATCATCGGGCCCCATGACACCTCGTCGTTATTGGCGCTCCAGGCGTGAATATCGCTCACCCGCATGCCGACATCAACACGACGTGTGAGATCATAACGCCATTCTATGCCGGTCATATCGGTATAGCCTCGATAATCCTTTTCATCAATCCGATCCAGGATATACTTCGCGCCGTAATAGAGCGACCATTGGTTGCGTTGATAGCGGGTAAACAGGTTCCCCTGCCGATCTTTCGGCGTCCAGGCACGGGAAACCCGGTTAAGCGTAATATGATTGATCCATCGCCGCGAGAGGGCATTACTGCCAACGGGGAGGGTGGGAACACCAAGGCTTACCGTCGGGATATCGCCGACCTGACGCCGAACCTGATCGTAATGAAATTCCATCTTATCCAGCACGGCCAAACGAGAGCCTAAGGGCCGATAGGCCCACGAAAGCGAAAGGCTTTGATCACGCGCCTTCGTCCGGGTGCTTTGTTCCACTTGAAACACATGGGCCGATAGGCCAAAGGCCACCCCGGCCGTCGCCTGACGCAGGAAGTGGGTGACCAACCCATAACGGTCGTCGCTATCGCCGTCGCGATTCTCGGCACGGGCATTCCATGACCATCGCTCTGCCCGATAGGTGACCCCGCCACTTAAGGCAAAAAAGTCCTGTGGTTTTATCGTGTCGGTGTCCAAACCACCCGCGGCAATAGGATAATTGAGCGTGAGACGGGGTGGCGGAGCGCCCGACTCCTTAAAGGTGCGATTACTGTCCGCCGATAAATCGAATCCCCAACGTTCCCCCACCAGAAACGCCTGGCTTAGGCCAAACTGCCCAAAGGTGCGTGGGCCGTATTCCGTCACCTGACTTTGATTGAGTGTACTGGTCAGGCGCGCGCCCTGCCAGGGAATGGCCGCAAAACCCACACGGGTGGTGCTGGTGCGAAAGGCCTCCCCATCGGCAACCTCCTGGGCCACCATCAGTCGCACCGAATCGGTCAACTGGTAGTTGACCCCCAAAAGCGCGTGGAGAGGAAAATCAATGTTCTCCTTGATATTCTCACCATTGAGGCCAAACTCCCCGCTGGCCTGAATCTCTAGCTTTTTATCCAAAATAAAATAGTTGAGACCCGCCACCGCCTGCTCCGATCGAAACACCTGATCCCCTCCGACCACTTTAAATCGGTCGGCGGCAAACTGCGCCCCCGCATAAACCGACCCGACATCAGTGCGGTGTTCCAGTTGCATCCGACCCACCTCGCGGTCGGCCTGACTGGTCAAATTCCTTTGCCGGTAGACCTGTCCCTGTAATGCAACATGCTCGGTCAGATGGAAACGGCCTTCCACGCCGCCTTTTTCCGTATCGCTTTCACTCCCGTTTTGTTGACCCACGCCAAACCCCGCCTCCTGACGCCGCACGTAGACTAAGGTATCCCACCCTAGCTGGTGATGTTCCCACTCCGCCAGAAACGCATCCCCCTCCTGGGCCTGTGTTGAGAAGGTCGTTCGGACATCCCCTTCACTTTGCGCCCCTTCCAATCGGAGCACACTGTCGGCGCCCAGTTTGAGCTTCATGTCAAGGCCGTTGACGTCGGTTATTCCGGTACTGCTTTCGTCCCGAATATGAGAGGCGCCGAGGGTTAGCTGGTTGCCCAGCAGGTGGACGCCGACTCGCCCACCCGCATTTTGTGCCTCACCCACGGCGCCAATCGTTTCGTATTCAACCACAATAAAAATCGGATTAAAGTCGGTATCGCGGCTCTGGATCGGTTCACGGAAGAACAGCGTTCCGGCAATATAGTCAATGTCATAATCCAGCTGACGAACCAGATACTTTGTCTGCACCACCCGCTCACTTTTTAGACGATCCCGCGTCTCGATTCGGATCTTTTCGCTGTTGATCGCAATGTTGCGACCCGACAGGACATAAAGGCCGGAGGTGCCGTTTCCCTGTATTTCGTTTTTAACATAATGCAGCCCCGTCTCGGCGCCATAGGCCAGCAAGTCCAGCCACTTCCCATAATAGGCGGTCTTGATGCCGGTCAAACTGCGATTGTAACGGGTAAGCTGGGTTTCGGTCATACCCGTATCATAATCCCCAAACATCATGTAAAACTGTTCGCGGGATAGTTTTAGATAAAGATTTTCCTGGCTGGTGGCGTCATAACGGGTCTCGGTGGTATCACCATAAAGCGTATAATACTGATCAGGATCAATCCCGGAGAACAGCCCTTGCCGTTCACGTTTCTCCTTTTGTTTGTCGGAATTATAGGCCAGGGTCAACAGCCACTTCCCCAGTATACGTCCCTTGGCATAAAGGCTGGCCTTGCCGTCCGATATCACCCCTTCCTCTCTGTCTTTTGGATCGACAAACTCCATGTTGCCATAAATCTGATTGTACCCGACATCGCCCTGTGCAAAGCCGACCACGACCCAGTCCCTCAGGCGCGGTTCCAACCAAACACGCAACAGTTCCTGCCACTCTCGCTGCCCTTCCTGCATTGAGAGGGTTAACACAACGGCACCGGTTTCGGTCGTGGGCGCCAATTCGATATAGGCAATCCCGTCGTCCCCCGTCACGACAAACATCGGCCGAAACCGGTCCGTACCCGCCAGCTGCCGGCGCTGTGTTTCATCCACCGTCACTGCGGGTAAATAAGGCGAATTCACCTGGTAGGTTCCCGTCACACCGGCACGCACCGGCCTGTTGTAGCGATCCAGAAGGCGCACTGCGATGACCGGTTTGTGAATGCCGTCTGCAACCAGCAACGATGCCTCAGGCTCAAAAACCACACGGGCCGGTTGATTGGCATAATGAACCCGCCGTGTCAATATATCCACCAACGTGCCGTTTTCTTCTTCGATCCGCGCCCGAAACAGGTTCTGTCCCTCCACCAGTGGAATCCCCTGCCAGATGGATACCGCGACGGTTTCATTCATTTCGATCTGGTCAAAATAAACGGGGCCAACCGGGCTGTCCTGATGCGTAAGCAGCACCCTTTGCTTCGGCCCATGCTTAATCACAATGCGAATCGTAGGGGATCGTGGATTATGCTCCCAACTGGGGAACAACCAGGCCACGCCCGGCGTTTGATCGGCCAGCCAATTCCGATCCCCGCCTGCGGCCACGACATCTGATGAGATAGGTTTCCTTTTTTGTAGATGAAGGTTATATAGATCATATTGCGAAGGGGTCGGCAACGCCCCAAGGGTCACCGGCGTGGTTTGCCGATCGGTAGCCTCCGTCAGGGATGTAGGGCCGGAGTCGCCGGCGCCTGAGGTAGGACAAGGCAATCGGTTGACCACCGGTGGCGTGCTGGCCCCCTGATCTGGCCCTAGATCAAAATAGGCCCGGGCGCCTGCAATAAACCCTTCCTCCGGGCAAGACGGATCACGCCCCGATCCTTGGGGATCCAGTGTTCCAGCAAGCCAGGCGGACAGTTCGATCTCGTGTTTGAAATACGGCTCCGTATTGCCCAGTGTGTAAATCACCGTATGGCCCTCTATTTGGGGATCGGAAATCGCGACGCCATTTTGGCGGCTTGATCCTTGGATATAGGTAGCCCCCAAAGGCAGCGTTGTTACGACCTGCACATTTTGTAAGGGAATCTCTGCCCCGTCCACGTCCACCCGGTAACGGAAATGCTTCCCTGCCCCAACCGGTTTTTTCGGTTGTTTGGCCTCATCTGCGTAAATCTTGACCTCCACGCGCCGATTCTTGGCCATACCGGCGCGTGTTTTATTCGTGTCCACCGGTTCATCCGGCCCGCGCCCTATGGCCTTGATCTGATGGGGTTGCAGTTGAAGCGCACGGGACAGATAATCCACCACCGACTGCGCCCGCGCCTCGGAGAGGGCATAATTGTCCTTAAAATAGCGCAACCCGCGACCATGAATCCTTCGGATATCGGTATGCCCCACCACCTCGATTCGGTGATGTTCCATATCTTTAATCCGGTTAACCAGGGCGTCGAGAATCTGATAGCTCTCAGGAGACAAGTCCGCCCGCATTGTTTTAAACGTGGCCCGGAACGTAAACACCTGGGTGGGCTTGGGCGGCTCCTCTTGGTATACCTCGGGGGTTACAGTGCCTTCCAATTGAATTCCTATGAAGCCCTGTCGTTCTGGCACCTTGGGGCCCAAATGAAAATCGGCGCGCCACAGGGTGCCTCCCTGCGCATCCACAAATTGAGAAAAGGTTCGGCCTGCAAACCGGCTGTTCTCGATACATGAAATCGGCATAAGGGATGTAGGCAACGTATCCAAATCCATCTGAACCACATGGGTCCCCGGCCGGATCACTTGCAAATGGTACTGACCGTCCCCGTCGGTTATCGCGGATGTGCCATCCTCCATTAAAATGCGTACGTTGGGCACCCCCTTGGACGAAGCGGCGCAATCCCCCTCCGTCACGCGTCCGATAATCGTAAAATGCCCTTGATGAAACGGCTCACGAATACGAACCGTGGCCTCGCCCGGATTCGATATCACTTTATCTTTAATAAGGGCCACGGCCAAATTCACCGCAGGCCCTGGCTGCGCGCCCGAATCCACCAATACCACATAGGTCAACAGGACCTTCTTCCCCGGCGGGATATTGATGGTAGAAAAGTTTAACGTCCTGCCATCTGCACTTTGATCGGGATCGGGTCGAAGCACACCGTCCTGATAAAACGATCCGCGCTGATACCGCATGCCCACCGGAAGCCGATCGGTAATTGTAATGTCGGGGGTGGTCGTACCGACTAGTTCAATCTCCAGGCGGTATTGTACAAAATCGCCTGCGGAGGCCTCCTGTTTGGACGCGCTCTTTGCGATACGGACAGGCTTGCTAATCCGGTCAATCGGGATATCAATGCGAATGGGGCGACCCGGGCTTAATTTAAACCGATTGCCGAAAGAAGCATCGTCAAGCGCATAGGGATTACCCTGCGGATCACGAATGTTTTGTAGCATGGATCGGGGAAGGAGCGAGGGCGCAATATAGCCCGTCGGCGGTATTACGGTAATCCGGTAGTCTCCAGGGGCAATAAACGGAAA
>SBBA01000189.1 GCA_005239925.1 Candidatus Troglogloeales bacterium
CGTCACAATGACCTGCCGACGCCACGGAAAAACGGGAATCATCACCCCCGCCATCTGACCGATTTCAGAGGCCCACGGCCCTGCGGCGTTAACCACTTTTTTCGTGGTAATCCGACCACAGTTCGTTAAAACAGCCCTAACATGGCTATGGGCCGTCTCAATCCCTGTTACCGTGGTCTCCGTAAAAGTTCGGCCGTCATTGTCTCGAAAGATTTTCTCGTAGGCGGCCAGGAGGGAAGCGGTTTCAATAATCCCGTCTCGTTGACAGAACGTTCCGCCAAGGAGGTCATCGGCATAAACATGAGGGAGTAGCGCTCGTATCTCATCCGGTGTGACAAGCCGTGCAGGAACACCGAGGGCGTTTTGCAGTGCTACACGCCTTTCAAATGCTGCCATCTGTTCCTTGGAAGATGTGCAAAAGAGATAGCCAACCGGCTGATAATGAGCCGTGTCCAGGCTTAGTTCCCCTTGCTCTAACATTTCAAGGCTTTTGAGCGAAAAACGGATGTTGATTTCGGAGTCAAACTGGGCGCGGACACCGCCTGCGTTTTTTGCTGTAGATTCATTCCCAAGCAGGAGGTTCCGCTCCAGGAGAACGATGTTCCCCCCACTCAATTTAGCGCAAAATGCCGCTACGGCAGCGCCAATAATTCCTCCGCCGATTACGACAATATCGGCGTTTTTCGGAAAATTGGGCTGACCTGTCTGTAAAAGCTGAGTTTCCATTGAGTTGAGTCTGTTTAACAAAAAAGGCCTTCTCCCATCCAAAAGGATAAGAGAAGGCCTCGTATGTTCCCTCTTGTGGATAAGGTTAATACATATCCCCCATGCCACCGCCCATACCACCGCCATGGGGCATTGCCGGCTTGGACTTGTCCTCTGGGATTTCGGAGATCATCACCTCGGTCGTCAGCATCAGGCCGGCAACACTGGCTGCATTCTGCAATGCAGAGCGCGAAACCTTGGTGGGATCAATGATACCACTATCCACCATGTTCACGTACTCCAGCTGACTTGCATCAAACCCGATATTCCCCTTTTCCTTCTTGACCCGTTCCACAACAACCGAGCCTTCCATGCCGGCATTCTCGGAGATAATTCGAATTGGCTCCTCAAGCGCCCGCTTTACAATCTCGACGCCGATTGCCTCATCCTTTTCCGCCTTGATGTTGCTAAAGCTGGAAAGACAGCGCAGATAGGCAACCCCGCCTCCCGCAACAACCCCTTCTTCGACGGCAGCCTTCGTTGCATGAAGCGCATCTTCGACACGGGCCTTTTTCTCTTTCATCTCGACTTCTGTGGCAGCACCAACATTGATGACGGCAACGCCGCCAACCAACTTGGCAAGCCGCTCCTGAAGCTTCTCACGGTCATAATCAGACGTGGTTTCCTCGATCTGGGCCTTGATCTGCTTGATACGGCCCTGTAATTTATTAGAATCACCGGCGCCCTCAACAAGGGTCGTGTTGTCCTTGTCGATGTTGACTCGTTTGACGCGACCCAGATCTGAGATCTTGACCGACTCCAGTTTCAATCCCAAATCCTCGGAAATAACCTGTCCACCGGTGAGAATTGCGATGTCTTCCAACATTGCCTTTCTCCGATCCCCGAATCCAGGGGCCTTGACCGCGGCGACTTGTAATGTGCCTCTTAAGCGATTCACCACGAGGGTTGCCAGGGCCTCCCCTTCAACCTCTTCAGCGATAATCAAAAGAGGCCGCCCTAATTTGGCCACCTGCTCCAAGATAGGAAGAAGGTCTTTCATGGTGGAAATCTTCTTTTCATTGATGAGAATATAGGCATCATCCAATCCGACTTCCATCCGCTCGGAATCGGTGACAAAATAAGGAGAGATATACCCCCGGTCAAACTGCATACCCTCGACCACATCCAAGGAGGTGGTCATGCTCTTTGCCTCTTCGACTGTAATGACGCCATCTTTGCCAACCTTATCCATCGCCTCGGCAATCAGATCGCCGATGGTGCTGTCGTTGTTGGCAGAAATGGTGCCGATCTGCGCCACTTCCTTCTTCCCTTGGCAGGGCTTCGACATCGCCTTGAGCTGCTCTACAACCAGGGTAACCGCCTTATCAATACCGCGTTTGATTTCCATCGCATTGGCGCCCGCGGAAAGATTTCTTACCCCCTCACGGAAGATCGCCTGCGCCAATACCGTGGCCGTTGTGGTTCCATCCCCGGCGGTGTCGGAGGTCTTGCTGGAAACCTCCTTTACAAGCTGCGCCCCAATATTTTCCCAAGGGTCCTTCAACTCAATTTCCTTGGCAACGGTCACGCCGTCTTTGGTGATGGTCGGCGCACCAAACTTTTTCTCGATCAACGCATTCCGGCCCTTTGGCCCCAGCGTGGCCTTCACCGCGTTACTTAACTTATTGACCCCCTTTAATATGCTCACACGGGCTTCCTCACCCATTAAAATCTGTTTTGCCATTTCTTTTTCTCCTTACCTCTCTTATAATAAAATTGACCTGGAAGGCCAATCAACAATGTTACTCAATAATACCCAGGATATCTTCTTCCTTAATGATAAGATATTCCTGGCTGTCTATGTTTACCTTGCTTCCGGAATACTTGTCAAAGAGGATCGTATCGCCCACCTTAACGTTCTTCACCTCAGACCCGATTGCCTCAATTGTTCCACGTTGGGGCTTTTCCTTTGCCGCATCCGGAATGTACAGACCACCTGGTGTCTTTTCGAGTTCACCAGAATAACTCACAAAAACGCGCTCTTTGAGCGGTTTAAACTTCACAGCCGACTTGGTTGCTTGTGCCATTGTTGTCCTCCATTATTGATGGTTAAGGGAATCATCCAAAACCCAATACATATATAATACCCAAAAAATGGAAATCAACCCCTGATCTCCTTTTTATTGGAACATTCTTTAATCGGGTTCCATTTCTATGTCCCCTTAACACCGATCCCACTAAAATCATTATTATTTTTAGTCCTTCCGAACATCGAGACGGTTCCTTAAATCGTCGCCCAGGAGGTTTAATGCGATTACGGTGATCGTAATAAAAAGGCCGGGTACGACCACCAAGTGAGGTGCCACCAGAAGAAACGATCGGGCATCGTTTAACATCCCGCCCCAACTGGGCATGGGAGGTTGAACCCCAAGTCCCAGAAAAGAAAGCGAGGCCTCGGCGACAATCACATACGCCATTTGAAATGTGGCCTCAACAATGACAGGGGCTAAAATATTCGGAATGAGATGACGTCCGATGATTTGTATCGACCCGACCCCAATGGCCTTGGCGGCCCAGATATATTCTTCTTCCCGAACAACCAGTATTTGGGCACGAATCAGTCGGGCGAACCCGGCCCAACCCAAAGCAGATAACGCAATCACAATATTGGTCACGGAAGGCCCTAACAGGGCGGCCATTGCAATGGCCAGTAAAATCCCTGGAAAGGCCAGAAAAACATCAACCATACGCATTAAAACGGCGTCCACCCTTCCCCCGAAAAATCCAGCCACCGTGCCAACAAGCAGGCCCATTGCAAGCGAGATCACCAAAACAGTAACGCCCACCCCTAATGACACCCGGCCTCCATAGAGAATCCGGCTGGCCACATCCCGCCCCAGTTTATCCTGCCCGAAAAGGTGGGTTACGGAGGGGGAAGACAGACCCTGCTCCAAGTAAATTTCAAGGGGGTGATACGGCGCAATCACCGGCGCAAAAAGGGCGGACAGAGCCAGTAGGCATAATACCAAAAAAGCAATTGTTATAGATGCTCGTTTCATTATGTCTTTTTGTCATTCCGGCAATCTTTAAGCCGGAATCCAGAGCTGTCGGAGCCAAAGCGTTCGACACTGCACGCAATGGCGTAACCCTGGATTCCGGCTAGAAACACGCCGGAATGACGAACTTTGTCATAGACTTTCCACCACTCCATCCTCCTTGATTCGGAGGGAAGTTTAGGAATACCGTACCCGCGGATCAACAACCGCATACATCAAATCCACCAAAAGACTGACCATCAGATAGGTCAACGCGATGACCAGGACACACCCTTGGACTAAAGGATAGTCCCGCGACAAGATAGCCGAGATTGTCAGGCGGCCCAGACCGGGCCAGGAAAAAAGTGTCTCGGTAATAATTGATCCGGTTAAGAGCGCCCCAAACTGAAGCCCTACCAGGGTAATAATCGGCATCAGGGCATTTCTAAAAAGATGTCTTACGATAATCCATCGCGTGGGGATTCCCTTGGCCTGCGCTGTTAAAATAAATTCTTTTCTGATCACGGAAAGCACGGATGAGCGGGTCATTCGCACCAGAATGGCCGACATTCCGATTCCTAACGTTAACGCAGGAAGAACAAGGGACGAGAAACCGGCCTTTCCCGAAACAGGCAGCCAGTCCATTTTGAGAGAAAAGAAAAGGATCAAAAGCGGCCCCAATAAAAAATTGGGCGTTGCCACACCCACCAGCGAAAAAAGCAGGATACCCCGATCTGTACCCGTTCCCTTGCGCAAAGCGGCAAGCAGACCCAAGGGAATCGCCAAAAATAGGGCAATCACCAATGCGGCTAGGGAGAGTTGCAATGTCGCGGGATACCGGGCCAGAATGACCGTCAACACCGGTTGTTTCATGCTGAAGGATTGGCCCAAATCCCCTTGTATCAACAGGCCCATATAACGGCCATACTGTTTTAGGATCGGTTCATCAAGATGCAGGGCTTCTCTAAGGGCGACTCGATTGGCATCGGCGGCCATCTCTCCCAACATGAGGTCGATGGGGTCTCCCGGTAGCAGATGGATGAAAAAAAAGACCCCAGAGGCCACGCCCAGTGCAACCGGCATAACCCACAGGAGTCTTAGTAGAAGGTATCGGGCCATTTAGACTATTTTCTGAATAGATAACTCATGGCAGCATTACTCAAGAAACATGGTAATGAGACGAAACCCAAATAGAATCGCCACCCCAACCATAATGGCGATGTAGCCGGTGAATATCCAGAAAACGAGAGGGCGGGCATAAAACATTTCATACCCAACGGAGACTACCACCGCGCCTCCTATGAGACAGAGTAGAATAAGGAGACCGCGGATTAATTTTTGGTTTTTCTGTATCTGCTGCTTGATTCCCATCTTATTTGCCTTCGCTTTTTCGTTGGACCAGCGCGACAATCGTGTCGAAAACTTGCCGGGCAACAGCCAGCGCTTCCATAGCGTCTTCATCATTTGGCAACCCCTCCGGCAAAATGCCGGGAAGTGCATCCGGGTAACGTGTGGGGATATAAAAACGATCCAGCAGTTGAATGTCCAGACTGGCCGTAAACGGATTGGGGTTTAGCAGGGTAAGTAAATCACCCAGTAAATGGGTACGCGGCGGCATCCTGCCCTGAAACGTCAATAAACCTTTGATAGCCTTCTCGGCGCACTGCTGACTGTGGAAACAGACCTGGTTATAGATTGTTTCTTGTATCGACAGTTCTGCCATTTGCAAATCCTCTCCAGCAAATTGCAACCAGCGTTCACTTCCCCCGTTCATACAACACTCTTCCCTTTCCCGCAATTTCATTGCGCACAAAGGCACGCTCACGGGAGAGCCGTTCAAACTCAATGGGGGTATAGACAAGTATGTCGACACCAACGCGCGGCCGTAGCAGTTGCATCATTTCCTTGGTGCGATCCAAAAAACGCCGGTCTGTTTCTTTAATAATGACAATATCCAGGTCAGACCATTGGCCAATTCCATCCCCAGCCATGGAGCCAAAAAGCAGTACCTTTTGAGGCGGATCCTGTTTGATCAGTATCGTTAGATACCGATTCAACTCTTCTTCTAATAGTTCACGGCGGTGGGTAATTTCTTCTATTTCTGGTGTCATTGTCTTAGGATTAGGAGATAAATTTTTTGAAATTGTATTACATAGGTTGTTCAAAAACAACGGGCAGGGGCATAGCCAGATATCAACTCGCTGCACTCGCTAGCGCCCAATCGTATGCCAGCCAGGGGTTCCACATGGCGCCGGTGGCGCTCATAACGGCATCTACGCCTAGGTTTTGATATTCACGGATATGACTGGTGGTCATTACACCACCCACACCAATCACTGCAAAGTCGTATTTCTCTTTTTGCTTTAATTGGATGATTCGCCCTGCCTGATTCATGGAACATTGGCGAATCGCCGCGCCGCAGACACCGGAGCGTAGCCGACCGGGCAAGGCCGACGTCCCGTTTGAATTGACAACCTCAAATGAAAGGGTGTTGATCCCTGAAATGGCATCAACATGGGGGGCATTCGCCCTGACCATTTCAGCAAGTGTTAATGGATTTGTAATATAACCAATCTTGATAATCAGGGGTACAGTGCCAATCGCCTTTTTCACGGTTTGAGAAATTTGGGCAGAAAAGACCGGGTCCGTATAAACCGATCCCTCGCCTGTTACCACATTGGGACACGACAGATTAATTTCAATCATATCGGCCCCGGCTTCTACGGCCAAGGTTGCGGCTTTTGCGTAGTCTGCGGCCAAATCCCCTTGTCCAGGTGTTCCGACCGTGCTGACAATCAGAACCTGCCCCTCCCCTCTTGATACTAATCCGGCCTTGGCCTTGGCAATATCGGCCTGCCAAAGTTTAGGGTCGCGTGACGGCATACCAAACGAATTGGTGATGCTAATCATCTCCTTGCTTGTAGGTGGCGTCATGGAGGCCATCAGGGGATGTCCAAAGTCGGTTTCAACCAAAGGTTGGTAAACATTAAGAAACATGCAATTGGGATTCGGGTGGCTGGGTGTCGCAACGGTTCGCACCGTTTTATACACCAGCAAATCAAACCCCAAATCGGCATAGGCCAGAATCCAATTGGCATTTAAAAGTGGGCCTGCCGGAACGCCTAAAAGAGAGTGGACTGAAAACCCAAGAAAGGTTTGTTTGGAAACGGGGGAGCGGGCAGGGGGCCGCTCTGTAATAAAAGGGCCTTCCTGATAATTCTCTTCGTAAGAGCGGTGAATGTCGTAGGTGGCTTGCATTATTTTATTTTTGCTCCTTCATGCTGTTAAGCAACCTCACGACAACGAGGAGTACGCCTTCCTTATTACAGGAGTAGTATAAATTCTTCACGGGTTAGTTCGACATCCCGCAGAATACTTGCCATCAACCCAGGGCCAATTGTCTCTCCCGTGTGAACAGGAACACTCGTCACACGTCCATCTGAATGCCGAAGCCGGTGATGACTCCCTCTGACTCGCACGACCTCGAAATTGGCCTTCTTCAGTGCAGAGATAATCTGATCACCGGTTAGTCGCGGGAACCGAGTCATAAAGGTAGTGTTACTTTTTGAACACCAACAAAGTCAAGAAACTCGACGTCGTCAGCTAAATCTTCAAGACAAAGTGCTATGACTTCTTGTATGCGTGCCATCAGCTCATCGAGAGACTTTGCCTGGGTATGGCAACCACGAAGAGAGGGCACCGAACCGACATAGTAACCTTCCTCGTCCCGTTCAATAATAACGCTGAATTCTCTTGCCATGAAATCCTCCCTCTCCTATCCTGCGGATGAATTTTGTTAGACCCATTCTATCCTTAAACCTTTTCAATAACAAGTTTATAGTGGTTATCCGGGGTTCTGGACAGTTCTAAAATTTTATGCCCTTCCGCTTCGGTCGATCTCGGTACGTTGTCTTTCGGAGCGCCGTCATCAATAATGACTTCCAGTATCTGACCGGCATCCATATCTTCAAGCTGTAACTTTGTCTTCACAAAATTCATCGGGCAGGCTACACCCGACAAATCCAGAAAGACATCTGCTTTACTTTTAGACGGGGTCTGCGAGGGAGCCCCATTGGATGGGATTTCAGGAATCGCTACAGACTTTTTCAATTTCATACTCGCATCCATCTGATCGTAGGCATCCTTACATTCCGCAAGAAAGAGATCGGCCAAATCAAGATGGGCCTGCAGATCAACCGCAGAATCAAAGTCAATCCATTGCCCAAGTGACTGTGTAAACGCCTCAAACCTTTCCGACAAAATCCCCTGCTCCACCACCTTGTGCTGAAACTGTTTCAATATTTCGTTGTCGTCTGTGGAATCAACACCAAAGGGAATTAAGAGGGCACGACAGGCACGGAGAATACCGTTCTTGAGCGGATCAATGGCCAAATCCTCCCTACCGCGGCTCATTTCCAAGTGGGCCTCTTCCAGCGACTGCCTGGCCGTTCTCAAAAGATTCTCAATCATATCAATCACCCCACCCGCGCATTCACCCGGCCCCAGATCATCCAGGTGAAAGTCCCCTTCGGCCTTGTAGTCCCGATAATATTCCGGCGCCACGTCAGGGGTCGGAATTTCAGTAAAACGGGTTAACTGGTTGGCAATGGTATTGGCCCCGTAACGCTTTACAAAATTGTTAAAGGCCTCCCCGTCTTGTCGGTTTTCACGAAAAATACGGGTCACCTCCATAACGGCCTTGGGAACATTCTTAGCAGGCACCTTGATTGTTTGTTTTCCTAGCGCGGGAGCGTCCGCATCCACGCCACCACCCAAGTGGAACTGATAATGGGGAACCAGCTTGCCATTGATTTTTTTCGCCACACCGTGAAGACCAATACCGGCAATATGATGCTGGGCGCAGGAATTGGGGCAACCGGAGATTCGAATCCGCAAACCCGTGAGATCACTACCATCTGTTTTAGTTTGTTCAAAAGCCTCGGAAATGGCCGCGCCCACACCCATTGAGGAGGTCAACGCAAGCTGGCAACTATCGGCACCAGGACAGGCAATCACATCCATGGCGGTTTCCGCGCCCGAAGCCGCAAGACTTAAGTTGTTAAGCGCCTTATAAAGATCGGGAAGGGACGCCGGGTCAACGCCAAACAGAACAAAATTTTGCTGATGCGTCGCTCGAAGCGCTTGTGGCGCAAATTGATCCACAACATCGGCCAATCCGCGCAGCTCTGCCGCCGTAATATCTCCCAAGGGAAGTCGGACTTGAACGGCAACCTTTGAATTGCCGGACATGGGGCGAACATTCGTCTTTATCCACCCCGATGGTATTGACGTGTGTGACACTGTCTGTAGGCCTAACGGCACCTGCATTTCCAGACCGACCATCGGGAGGGCTCCGTTCGCTGCCGCTCGTAGCGGCGGGTACACTTTTTTGATCTCTTTGAAAATGGCCATCTCTTTGGCAACCGCTTCTTTAAACTTTTCCATTCCCCATTTTTCAAGGACAAATTTCATGCGCGCCTTGCTGCGGGTTTTGCGATCCCCGTTGGCATCAAAGACCTTGAGCATCGCCTCACAAGTGGGAAGCACCTCTTCAAACGGGAGAAATTCTGAATAGAGCTTTGCCAATTTCGGGCTTGATCCCAATCCCCCACCCGCATAGACGCGAAACCCATATTCCGTTGTGCCGTTTTGCTCACGCGATTCGGCGATAAAACCAATGTCGTGAATGGCAGCCAGGCCGCATTCGCTCTTGCACCCTGAAAACGAGATTTTGAATTTTCGAGGAAGGTCCTGATTGATCGGGTTTCTTAAAAGGTGATAGGCCACCGTTTCTGCCATCGGCGTAACATCAAAAAGTTCCGTGGGGCAGCTACCCGCCCAATGGCAGGAGGTAACGTTGCGAACCGTATTCCCACAGGCCTCGCGCGAGGTCAGCCCGACTTCGGCAAGACGGGTTAGGATTGTGGGAACATTCGAGAGCTTAACAAAATGAAATTGAAAATCCTGACGGGTGGTAATATGTCCTTTCCCCGTGGAGTAGGCCTCTACCAGATCAGCCAGCGTCCTTAGCTTCTCGGCATTTAAAAGACCGGAGGGGATTTTGACGCGAACCATCTGCACGCCTTTTTGTCTCTGGCCGTAGATGCCCTGTTGAAGACGAAATTTCTTAAATTTCTCCTCTGGGATTTCGTTGTTTTCAAGGCGTTTGATCTCTCGATCAAACGCCTCAATCTCTTTAATAATCTGTTCTGGAAGTGTCGTGACCACGGGTGGTTAACCTTCAATGCTGTCCTCCGAACCGCCGGAGGGAAAGGAGTTGCCTCTGTCCTGTTTGTATGATACCGTTGCACTCTTTAGATAGTCAAATACACGAGAGTCTGCCCCAGATAAAACGCGTGAAAAATGGCCATTCTTGAGCTTACCCAATATCCCAATCCCATCCTTTTACAAAAGGCAAAACCCATCACCGATATCGAAAGTGCCTCGATCCAAACACTCATTGATGATATGATCGAGACACTTCATTCTCTACCGGGGATTGGGTTGGCGGCACCGCAGGTCGGCCAGTCGTTTCGGCTGTTTGTTTTTAATCTTTCCGCCCAGGAAGGAGAAATCACCCCGTATAAAGGCCCTCATGTCGTCATCAACCCGGAGATTTTAAAGTTGGATGGAGAAAATCTGTCTGATGAGGGCTGTCTATCGATAACCGGCTTCAGAGAGGGGGTAAAACGGGCCTCCTTTGCCTCATTGAAAGGTTTTGATCGAACAGGAAAAGCAATTGAACTGACTGGGGAAGGGTTGGCAGCGCGCCTTTTTCAACATGAAGTGGATCATCTGAATGGACTCTTGATGATTCATCGGCTAAGCTCTCTCAAAAAAGACGTCTTTTACAGATGGTTTAAGAAGAGGCAACATCATGCTTGAATATCAACAGCTTGCTACCTCTTGGATCATGGCCTTGCGCCCCTTTCAAGCCGATCCATGATGGCGATTCCTAACCCTGTCTTTGGCACAGCCTCCACCAGAAGTACTTCTACACCCATCGCTTCAGCTTCATGAAGGGCCAAAAAAAGACTTTGGGCAAAATCGGTCAGATCGGCCATAACTCTATGATAAAGGAGGGGTCGGGACACCGGCTGAAGTGAAATCGCCCCCAGCCGTTTTCCGGATGACAACCACTGATTCAAAGTGTCCCCCCATTGATCGGCGTGAACCAGGATCATCGTAAGTTTGGGGGCATAGTGGGTATGCTTCAATCCCGGTGACCCTACCGCATCATGGCCTGGCAAATAGGGCGCCACCTTTCCTATGACAGATTGAATCGTCTCCGTGGTAATGGCACCGGGGCGTAAGATGCGAGGTGGGTCTACGGTCAAATCCAGCACGGTGGACTCCAATCCAACCGTACAGGGGCCTCCATCTAAAATCATCTCGATCTCGTCTCCCAATGTTTCTTCTACATGATAGGCCAATGTTGGACTGAGACAACCGGACTTATTCGCACTGGGCGCTGCAATTGGCTCCCCAGCCGCATGAATTAACGCCAATGCAACAGGGTGATTCGGCATCCGAACGGCAACCGTTGAAAGCCCCGCAGAGACAGCCGCAGGAACATCTTCAGCCCGTTCTAACACAAGGGTCAAAGGCCCTGGCCAAAAGGCCTTTGCTAGATCATTTGCCGAAGAAGAAATATTAGAGGAGAGACGATGAAGCTGATCCTGTTGTGCAATATGAATAATGAGTGGGTTGTCAGCTGGCCGGCCTTTAACGGCAAAGATGCGGCGAATTGCTCTGGCATGAAATGCTAATCCCCCCAACCCGTATACCGTTTCCGTGGGAAACGCGACCAAGCCACCCCTTCTTAAAATGGCTGCGGCCTTTTTAATGAGGGCTGATGATGCCTGTGGGGTGACGGCCTCCATATCCTGAAGGCTCCCTGTTTATTGGTTTTCCAGAACCGACTGCGTCTGCTTTGCACGAAAGTCGAGTAGGTTTTTTCGTATTTCAGGATATTTCAACGCCAGGATCGCTACGGCCAATAGGGCCGCGTTTTCCGCATTGCCAATCGCGACTGTCGCAACCGGTATGCCACGGGGCATTTGGACAATCGATAAAAGCGAATCCATTCCTTTGAGATATTCCGTTGGGATGGGAATGCCAATAACGGGAAGATGCGTATTTGCGGCAATGACACCCGCAAGGTGCGCTGCTCCACCGGCCCCCGCAATAATGATTTCCAGTCCTCGTGATTCCGCTTCCTTAGCGTACTGAATGGTTTGGTCGGGCGTTCTGTGGGCAGAAAGGGCCAGCAACTCCGAGTCAATGCCCAGTAACGTAAGCTGATCTTTAGCTCTTTGCAGAATGGGAAAGTCGGACTTGCTTCCGCCAAGAATCCCAACTTTGATCCCAATAGGGGCAGACGAAGCGCTATCTTTTTTTGATTTTATAGGCATATTTAAGTCTCCTTTTCCGGGATTGGTTTTCTTCCAAAAAACTGAGATACCGATTGCTCCACTTTTAATCGCATACGGTTAAAAAATACGCGCGCCTTTTTGGGGCTGTTAATCTGGTTGGCCGTATCCTTAAATTTTTTTAGTAGCCGCTTTGCCCAGACAAACTCCGTCGCTAAGATGGTCAGTCCAATAGGAATCACCAAAATCGCCGGGCCAGGCAAGGCAATCATAATAATACCAATTAGTAAAACAGTAAACCCAACGACAATAATAACCAGTCGTTTTGCCTGCAAATACGTATGAATGATCAATCGCCGAACCATATTGTACTATCCTTCTTGGATTCCTATTCGATATCAACCTGATGATAATGAGACACTCTGTTGGTGGTATCTACGTTTCTTGCGTAGATCATTTGCATGTAACGATATTTGCATGCCCAGACCAACCAACGAAGGTCTCCGTTCGTTTCCGTCCGCAGCCGGCGTCCCGGCCGTCGGCGGATTAGATAACAAGTAGAGCCGTTAACAGTAACATCATACTCACCTTTGAGTCAAAGAAAAATAATGAGAAAAATAATAGGATAGCGTTACTCTCTCAGAAGGGTGGCAAAGGCGTTGAGATAGGACTTTCCGCCCACCTCGTAGGTATCGTTGTGATCGGCATTGGGAATGGTAAAAAACCGTTTAGGCTCGTTGGCAGCGGAAAACAGCCGCAGTCCATGTGAATAAGGCACTGTTTCATCCTGATCCCCATGAAGAATCAATACCGGCACACGCACCTTCCCTATCTTGCCAATGTTATCATATTGGGTGGTGATCAGCCCGCCCACGGGGAGCCAGCCGTAATGAACCTTAGCCATTTCGCGAATCGAAACAAATGGGGCCTCAAGAATCAGCGCGTCTACAGAACGACGAAGCGTTAGCTCCAGCGCAACGGCCGCCCCCAACGACTGGCCGTAAACAATAATCTTACCCGTGTTAGACTGAGTCTGAAGATAATCAAATGCCGCCTCGGCATCCAGATAGGTTCCTTCTTCCGACGCTTCGCCAAAACTCCGTCCGTACTCTCGATAGTCCACCATTAAAATATGAACCGGCAGAGCGGAGTGAAATCGTTTCAGTTGATTAACGCGATCACCCAGGTTGCCCCCGTTTCCATGAAACCAGAGCAGGGTTGCCTTTCCTTGAGGGTGGGGCACGTACCAGGCATTGATACGAACCTTATCCTTTGTCGTTAGGTAAATATCCTCAAAGGGAATGCCGATATCGGAAGGGGTGCTGTGAACGATTGGATCAGGAAAGAAGATGAAACTTTTATCCACATTGCATCCGGAAAGGATTATGGAGAGCAGAAGTAATTCCCCCATCTCAACAAATTGTAAGATGGGCGCCATCCGCCTGAAGAGGAGGCCTGTGTGAGGGATAAATCGTTTCTGCCACAAAGCAATTACTATCTTTTAATCGGATCAGAAAGAAAGCTTGCCTTCCCTTGAGGCAATGATATCGGAGACACCGAGCCGACGGCGAATATCCTCAATGGCCGTGGCAAAATCGGTAAAAACGCCCTTATTTATCCAAAGATCGGCCGTGTTTTTGGGATCCGGATTGGCCTCGGCCACAATGTATCCCCCCTCCACCTTTTCGAGTAAGATTTTAGCATTCATAGCAGACACTATAATATATTAAAAAGAGATTGTCACCCCCCCTTTTTAGATTTACTGGGACATAAGATGGGTAAAAATATGAGTGGCGGAGACCGACCAATCGATAAACGGTTTGGGCCAGATACCCAGCCAAAGAACACCTATGATTCCAGCGTATAAAACAAGGCGAAGCGGTATGGAAAGGGAAATGGGGGTCATCTCTTCCGGTTCCACGGCATACATCTTTTTTACAACGATCAGATAGTAATAAAACGAGATTACCACGTTGATTAAGCCGATTGATACCAGCAGGTATAGCCCCTGCTCTACCGCGGCCAGAAAGACATAGACCTTTCCGACAAATCCGGCGAGCGGCGGCACGCCGGCCAAAGACAGAAGAAACAGAAGCATCGCAAAGGCCATCAACGGGGAACGGCGGTTTAATCCAGACAGATCATCAATATTGTCCTTCTGGGTCATGTTGGAATAGATAATCACGACAACAAAGGCCCCTAGATTGGCAAAGAGATAGGTCAGCAAATAAAACAAAACGGCGTCGCTACCCATCTTGGTTCCCGCCGCCATGCCAATCAGGATATTTCCAATTTGGGCAATACCGGAATAGGCCAGAAGCCTCTTCATATTCTTCTGTGCGATGGCCGTGATATTGCCGTAGGTCATCGAAAAGATTGATATCGCGGCAATTAACCAAACCCAATCCGGTTTCAGATCAGACAGTGTGGCAAAGGCAATTCTTAGGGAAAGACAAAGCGCAGCGGCCTTGGGGGCAATCGAAAGATAGGCCGTGACTGGCGTGGGGGCGCCTTGGTAAACATCCGGAATCCAGGCATGAAACGGAAAGGCCCCGATCTTAAACCCAATTCCGATAAAAATGAAGAGCAGTCCGATAACCAGACCAATCGATATCTTGGGTGATATTTTGGCGATCTCATAGAAAAGGATAGTACCGGTATCCCCATAGATCAGGCTGATGCCAAAGGCGATGAGCGCCGCAGCCAAAACCCCCAGGATAAAAAACTTAATCCCCGCCTCGTTGGATTTAACATCCTCTCGAAGATAGGCCACCAGGATATAAAATCCAAACGTCGAGAATTCCAGCGTGATAAAGAGGGAAAGGAGGTCGTTAGCGGAGGCCATAAACATCATTCCCAATGCCGTAAAAAGAATCAGGTAATAATATTCCCCCTGAAAATGGGGCAGCCGATCCACATAATCGAGCGAGGCGAGCAAAAGCAGAATGGTGGAAAACAGAATAAATATTTTAAAGAAGATGGCCAGTGGGTCTAATACAAACATCGTATTAAAGAGAGTCCCCTGTACCCCAAACCACGTCATCGCTACAAGATGGAGCATAATTAGGGCCATTCCGATAATAGAAAGAGTGGCCAGTCCCTTCTTAGAAAATTGGGGGGCAAGAAAATCGATAGAGAGTACCACGCAGCTGAGCAACGTCATCCAGAGTTCAGGGGAGATTAGTGTGAGGTTCATTATAGAATTCCTGTTTTCTTTAAAAATTCTTCAATCGCATTGCAGAACGCATCGGCCTCATCCACTGCCACTTTGGCGGTTTCTTCGTCAATCCAGGAGATTGCCTCGTAATCCCCTGTCTCACGATCGTCCTTCAGATTGCTTAAATATTTCCCATAGCGCCGGTCAATTTTTCCCGACTTAACAAGCAAAAGTCCAAAGAGGGTGACAAGCCCCTTATGGCTCTCAGCTTGTTTCCCCTCTGAAAGCAACGCCCCTTGCGCCGCATGAAACGCGGCATAATAGGCGCGGGAAACCGCGTCGTCAAAGAATCCCTCTTGCAAAAGGCTTTTTGCGGCCCTCCGCTTTTCCCCGGCCTTTGCAAGATAGCTTTTTATCAACTCCACCTGGGTATTATCCAACGGCAATCCCTTCCTCCTGGATATGCCGCATAAAAGGTGTTTTCAAATCCGATAACCGTTTCATCTCTTCCGATGTGAAGAGCTTCAGAGAGACCAGCTTCTCGTGCCGCAGCAGGACATCCATAACGGCATCATAAAGTTTATCGATAAGGTTACGATCTTTTCGATCCACGATCAATAGCAGATCATAGTCCGAATCGGGAGAATGGGTGCCACGGGCGCGTGAACCAAAGAGAATTATTCTTTGAATAGGCTTCTGCCATGGAGCAATTTCTCTTAAAAAATCCTGAAGGATCGGATCATCGCTCAATACGACCGTGTTCATTTATATTCTCCATTTTAGCCAAGCCACTCACATTCACTTCCATCTTCGAGACAATCGGGATGACGCCCGATTGAATGACCTTGATAAACTGTGACGGGAAGATGCCAAAGAAGAACGTCATCGCGACCAGCAACACCAATGGAAATCGCTCCACGAATCGTTTGGCGTCGGTAAGGTGTTCCATTGCAGGGTCCAGTGTGCCCCAGAAAATAGATCGGATCATTCTAAAATAGTAGGCCCAGGTAATGGTAATCGCCATCGCGGCCAGAATGGTTTGAACCGGATAGACACGGAACGCCCCAAGGAA
>SBBA01000130.1 GCA_005239925.1 Candidatus Troglogloeales bacterium
CAGCGCATAGGACATGACCATCCGCATTTTTTCTGGATGAACAAACGGCCCTGTAATTTTAATCAGCCAAGAAAGAAAAAATCCGGCGAAATAAACAAATCCGACCCCGGAGGCCAACGCGGTCATGAAATAAAAAAACAGGTCCCTGTTCTCGGAGCGAATAATATGACGGGCAAAGAGCAACCCAAAGCATAAGGAGAGGATGATGACATGCCGTTCATTATGATCCTCTGCCGCGGAGAGAAATGTTTTTTTCGGGGAGATGAGGACCCCCACGCAACGTTCAATGATGGAGTTACCTGCTTGCATTGACCTCGGCGACGACCTTTTGCGCCCCGTCCCATAACGATTCGGCCACGGTCAATTTGATGCTCGAATCGGCCAGTAGCACCTTGGCCTCTTTTGCATTGGTTCCTTCCAGTCGAATCACCAGTGGAACCGCGCGTGCGCCACCGGGCAGACCAAATTGAATCTCCTTCGCGGCATCCATAACGCCGTGTGCAATCCGTTCGCATCGCACAATGCCGCCAAAAATATTGATGAATATCCCCTTCACATTGGGATCGGCCAGAAGAATCTGAAACGCCTCTTTGACAGTCTCTTTGGAAGCCCCTCCGCCCACGTCCAGAAAGTTCGCGGGCGCCCCGCCGGCCAGTTTAATAACGTCCATCGTGGCCATCGCCAGTCCGGCGCCGTTCACCATGCAGCCGATAGAACCATCGAGCTTAACGTAATTGAGACCAAACTGCGTTGCCTTTGTTTCCAGAGGTTCTTCTTCATCCAAGTCGCGCAAGGCATGCACGTCCTGATTGCGAAACAGGGCGTTATCATCAAAGCCAACCTTGGCATCCAACGCAACCAGTTTGTTTTGACCTGTGATAATGAGTGGATTGATCTCGACCTGCATGGCCCCCTTCTCAACAAAAAGGCGATAGAGATTTTTCAAAAGGGTATTCCATGCTCCGAGAACTTCTTTTGGAAGATTCAACTTAAAAGCAACCGACCGCCCCTGATAGTCCTGATATCCCAACACCGGATCAATGGAAAGTCGAACGATCTTCTCAGGGTGTTTTTCCGAGACCTCTTCGATCTCCATACCACCTTCCGTGCTGGCAATCAATCCAATAGCGCCTGCTGCGCGATCCACGACCAGACAAAGATAAAGCTCACGGGCAATATCCAATCCTTCTTCAATAAGGAGTTTCTTCACCTCCCGGCCTTCGGGGCCTGTTTGGTGGGTCACCAGTGTTTTGCCTAAAAGGTCTTTGGCAAAAACAGATACGTCGGCCCTTTCTTTCGCCAACTTTACACCGCCCGCTTTTCCTCTGCCGCCCGCGTGAATCTGCGCCTTTACAACAGCGATTTTGCTATCGAGTGTATCCGCGACGGATTTGGCCTCTTCCGGCGAGAAGGCGACTTTCCCGTTGGGAACCGGTATCTGATATTGTGCGAATAATGCCTTTGCCTGATATTCATGAATGTTCATAAGGGCTGACCTTCCTGTTATTTTCGATTAACGTAATCCGGAAAGAGAATTGGAGAAACAGATGTCGGTATTATTCCGGCTTCTTTCTGTACTTGATGGAAACGGTCAAGGTGTTTTAACGTTGGTTTCTTGAAATCGGTCTTTCGGGCACGCTCTGCCGTGGCCTTGCCTGCCCGACGGCCGTAGACAATAATATCCAGCAGGGAATTGCCCATCAAACGATTGCGACCATGCAGGCCACCCGATGCCTCACCGGCGACAAAAAGATTCTTCACGGTAGACTCACCGTCTACGTCCACTTTAACACCACCGTTCTGATAGTGCAACGTTGGATAAACCAAAACCGGGTCTTTTGTAATATCAATTTGATAACGTGAGAACTGTCGCACCATGTTGGGGAACCTGTTCTTTAGGGTGCCTTCGCCTTGAATCAAATCAACTAACGGAAGATCAAGCCAGACCCCGCGTCGCCCTGCTGGTGTGGTAATACCGCGTCCCTCCTGACACTCGCGAATGACCGATGCGGCCACCACATCGCGGGTCTGCATCTCGTTAATGAATCGTTCTCCTTTAACGTTGAGGAGTTGCGCGCCTACCGACCGAAGCGCCTCCGTAACCAAAATACCGGCAATCGGTTCTGGAAAGGCCGCACCTGTGGGATGATACTGAAACGTATCCTGCAACGTGAGTTGCGCGCCGGCACGATAAGCGATCGAAAGTCCATCTGCAGTAGCGCCGTAATGATTGCTGGTGGGAAATCCTTGAATATGCAGTCGGCCAATACCACCCGTTGCCAAAATAACCGACTTGGCCGAAACAACAATGAAACGTCCATTGTCTATGTTTTTTAAAACAGCGCCGGTGCAGGCACCTTCTTCATCGGTTAAAAGTTCGACAATGGGAGAGAATTCCAGAAGATCGATTTGCGCGTTTTGCACACCGTCTTTGAGAACCCGCATGATTTCCAGGCCGGTATAATCCTTACACCGAAGCAGGCGGGGCTTGCTGCTTCCGCCACCGCTCCGAAGCGAAAGATGACCATCGAGATCACGGTCGAACATCACCCCAATATCAATCAACCACTGGACTGCGGCAGGCCCTTCTTCCACCAGTGTCTTTAAGAGGGCGGGATCATTCTTCATATGGCCGCCACGCAACGTGTCAAGATAATGGTGTAGTGGGGTATCGTCCGGAGAAATGGCAACTTGTATGCCCCCTTCGGCCATCACGGTGTTGGCGTCACCCAACCGAAGTTTGGTGGCAAGCAGCACATTGGCCCCCATCGCCTTGGCCGTGAGGGCGGCCGTCGCCCCAGCACCACCACCGCCAATCACTAGAAGATCAACTGAATAATCGGGCGTCAGCGATAGATTTTGATCGGCAACAGGCGAATCCGCCTCTAGAAGATCTGCCAGTTCATGAACAGTCTTTTCCCCCTGATTGGGGCCAAACTGAATTTCACGGTACGCCTCTTTTTTATAGTCGGGATGGTATTGATGGACAAGGATTTCTTGTTCCATTGGAGAAAGCGATTGAATTTTCTGTGTAACTCTTTCCTGACGAGATTGATTAACGGCTTCTTTTGAGGTATCGAGTAGATTCATTTTAGGTCAACACGCTTGACATGTACCAGTCGGTGGCCAAGCATATCCACGGCAGCGCCCACCTGTTCTAATGCAATATAGCCAAGCAACGGTTCGTATTCTCCGTTTTCATCGGGCTGTATATCCAAAAATAAGACCTCCGCCATAATAGGTCTAAACTCACCTATTTTTACACGAAGGGGGCCACAAATAGAGCCTCTTTTATGAGATTGGTCAGCCAATTCAACTTCAATGTCTGCCAGATGCTCTATTTTTCCAAGATGGTCACGCCATACATTCGGCAAGGTAATGTATGCAGCGCCCGTGTCAACAAGTGCGCTCATCAATAGCGACTTATCCGGATCAGAAAAATTAGTTAGTTTTACTTGTGTAACAATCCGTCCCATGACCCCCTTTGCTTTGTCTCTTCTTGTGTATGGGTTGACAAAAAATCCTCACAGCGTATTTTAGCATAATTTTTAGATGGAGTACTCTATTTAACGCTTCACGCAAGGGAGAGGGTTTTTAGCGCCTCTGTGGGCATGGATAGAATTCGGTTCCATTCAGCATCAAACTTGCCGGTTTTGATCTCATTGATCCGCGTGGTTAGCTCAGTCGTCTTCTCTTCAAAAAAGACCCCCTGGGCCCTTCTGGCATAGAGTCCTACCTGATTGGAGGAGATTTCCGCGATACAAACCGGGACGCAGAGATTGCACATCACACAGGGAAGAAAATGCTCTGCAGATCCTTTAAAGTCACCAAAGTTGGCCTTCCAGATACCAGCCCGAACATCAATCCCCTGAGGGCAGGCCTCGGTACAGGCATTACAATTTCGACAAAAGGCGGTTTCCGGAAAATGTTTAAAAAGCTCCTGCTTTGGGTCAGTAATTTGGTCGAGATGATAGGTGGGCTTTCGCACGGGGAACGACTGTAACAAAGAGAATGAGATGCCCTCTTCGACAATGAGTTGGCAGGCCAAACCGCTCTTGAGCTTATAAGAGTCAGCGGTACGGTAGTGTGTTGCGCAGGCCCCGCAGACGCCGCCTAAACAGCCAATGCCACGGGTCACTTCCAACCCCACATGCCACATCGCCTGAACAAGCGTAATCCCGGCAGGAACCGCATAGGGCTTCCCCATGATTTGGACATTGACAAGATAATCGGTTGCTGTTGCCATGATTATTGTTTTCTAAGAAGTCTATCTACCGGCATTTTCCAGGCGGGAACAGCAGGCTCGGCATCGGCAACTTCGCCCTGCCGAAAAAGGGTTGGCTTTTCCGGGGACGTGAAGGTATATTTCTTGATCATGACATCACTCAATAAATCTACGTCCCACACTACTTGTGTGCCTGCTGCAAAATAATCCATTATCTTCTTTACAATGGCTCGCTCTGCCCGAGGGCCGTAGTCGTTCTCGCTTCTGACTTCAACGGCAAAGATGGGTGAGCCGTGTAAAAAGCCCATCCCTTCTACGTTACCAACATACCAGGCTGCGTCCGGGCTAAAGGATTTTCGATGAGGAAGATCAACTATAAATCCGATGTTGTCTGGAAAAGCTGTTCCTCCGCCGAACTGCTCTTTATAGAGACGCAGACTAAAATAAATTTCTGCTGCTGCAAGACCCGGCTGACTTCCTGTAGGACTCATCAGAACCAACTTTCCGTCAACAATTTCTGCTTTTCCATGATCTGGAACGTTGTAAAGGTCTTCAATTGTTGCGGCTGTTTTTGCGGCCATAAGGAACCTTTATGCGGCTGGAAGAGGGCCTGTCGCAACGAGCCTTTTTCTCGCAGGATCAACAGTGAGATTCAGCCCTTCTAATGTCCTTGCCCCCAAAAGAGCAAGATCGCCTGGTTCGGCGAACACCACCTCGTCAATCGTGAAATTCTTTTCCACCCGCAAAATAGTAAAGCCAACACTGCGCGTCACGACCTCACCATTTGCCATCACAAAATGCAGGTCTTTTTTCTCCCTGGAAACATCAATGCCTTCGAGCTTCGCTGTAGGAATCCATGTGTACTCACTTCCAGTATCGACAAGGAGCTTTTGGATCGTTACAGTCTTTTTCCTCTCAATATGATTTTCAACCTTGCAACCTGTATAAAACGCATTCATATGACAAGAACATCATTCCGGTAATCTTTAAACCGAAATCCAGAGTTATGCCCTTGCAGGCAGCCCTGGATTCCCGATAGAGACATTCGGGAATGACGACATTAAAGATTCACCGCATTCAAGGCCGAACCGGCCTTAAACCATCCAATCTGCTGCTCGGTTAAACTATGGTTGGCTACAAGGGTAACCTTTTGATCCTTTTTATGAACCTCAATAGACACCGGTTTCCCAGGCGCAAGCGAAGCAAGTCCCGTTACAGAGATTCTGTCATTCTCCTCAATCAGCTCCCAGTCTTTTGGATTGGCAAAGGTCAGCGGCAGAACGCCCTGTTTCTTTAAATTGGTCTCATGGATTCGAGCAAAGCTCCGAACGATCACCACCTGCACACCCAGGAAACGGGGCGACATCGCGGCATGCTCCCGTGATGAACCCTCGCCGTAATTCTCATCACCAATGACAATTGATCCCAATCCTTTTGACTGATAATACCGTGCAACCTGCGATGGCGTCTGGTTTTTTTCACCCGTCAGTAAATTATTCGCTTTCCCCGGCTCGGCGGTATACGCATTGTTCGCGCCCAGGAAGGCGTTGTCGCTGATCTTATCCAGATGACCTCGATATTTTAACCAGGGGCCTGCAGGTGAAATATGATCGGTTGTGCACTTTCCCTTGGCCTTTAGGAGAACAGGAAGTTCGCTAAAATCGGCCCCATTCCATTTCGGAAAGGGTTTGAGAATCTGTAATCGCTCACTGGTCGGCGGAATGTCCACGGTGAGTTGATCGCCGTTCTCCGCGGGGGCGATAAAGCCCTCCTCCCCCTTTGCAAACCCGGATGCCGGTAACTCCTCCCCCACCGGCGCTTCCAACTTGATCTTTGTGCCGTCGGCCGCCGTGAGGGTGTCGGTTAACGGATTAAACGAAAGGTCGCCCGCAAAGGCCAGCGCGGTAACCATCTCCGGGCTTCCGAGAAACGACAGGGTCTCGGCATTGCCATCATTTCGACCCGGAAAGTTACGGTTAAACGAACTGATAATCGAATTGCGCTCGCCCGGCTTTAAGTCCGTCCGTTTCCATTGACCAATGCAGGGGCCGCAGGCATTGGCCAAAACCGTCGCGCCCATCGCTTCAAACGTGGCCAGGAACCCATCCCGTTTCATCGTGTGATAAATTCGCTCCGAACCAGGCGTGACCAAGAATTGGGCTTTGGCCTTCAACCCCGCCTTTAACCCCTGACGGGCAATATGAGCGGAGCGACTGATATCCTCATAAGACGAGTTGGTGCAGCTTCCGATAAGGGCAGCCCCGAGTGTCGTGGGATACTGATTCTCTTTAGCATCTGACCCCATTTTTGAAATCGGTCGAGCCAGGTCAGGTGTGTGCGGCCCCACAATGTGCGGCTCCAACGTTGAAAGATCAATCTCCACCACCTCATCAAAAAAGGCGGTGGGATTGGCCAACACCTCAGGATCGGCTACCAATAGTTCGCGATTGGCATCAGCCAGCGCGGCCAGGTCAGCCCGTTCCGTGATCTTTAAATAGTCAGCCATCTTTCGATCATAAGGGAAGATGGATGTCGTCGCCCCTAGTTCGGCACCCATATTGGTGATAGTGCCTTTGCCGGTTGCGGAAATCGTCTGGGCCCCCGGGCCAAAATATTCTATAATCTTGTTGGTTCCCCCCTTCGTGGTCAAAAGGCCGCAAAGATAAAGAATAACATCCTTGGCAGAGGTCCAGCCGGAAAGCGATCCGGTCAAACGAACACCCACCAGCTTGGGATGGAGCACCTCCCAGGGGAGTCCTGCCATCACCTCACCAGCGTCCGCGCCACCGACGCCAATGGCCAATGCACCCAGTCCACCCCCGTTTGGGGTATGAGAATCAGTGCCAATAATCAACGCGCCCGGGAAGGCATAATTCTCCAGTACGACCTGATGAATAATCCCTGCCCCCGGTTTCCAAAATCCAATGCCATATTTCTTGGCCGATGAGGCTAAAAAGTTATACACCTCTTTGTTTTCTTCAATGGCGCGTTCCACGTCGGCCTTCGCGCCGCTCTGCGCCCGGATGAGGTGGTCACAATGAATGGTGCTGGGAATGGCGACGCGGCCTCGGCCGGATTGCATAAACTGCAACATGGCCATCTGGGCCGTTGCGTCCTGCATGGTGACGCGATCCGGTCGTAATGCCAATTGGGCCTTGCCTCTCTCCAAGGGCTGGGTATCAAAATTGTCGAGATGGGAAAGAAGAATCTTCTCGGTTAAGGTCAGCGGACGGCCCAGCTTTTTTCGAGCCTTTTGTGTTGCCGCGGACATGGACTGATAACATTTTTGAGCTAATTCAATGGACATGGGTTCCTCCTTTTTTCAGATCAATTTTATTTAATTTAACTAACCGATGGCCAAGCATATCTACAGCCACATTCGCCGCTTCGAGTGGAATATACCCCAACAGAACCTCATTGCAATCAGGTACACACAAGACCTCCGTCGTGATGACATCAAAATCATTAATAATGACATCGACCGGAGCAAAGATTTCTCCATTTACACTTCCCGACGCTAATGAGCAGACGACATCACGCTTCTTCCGAACACCCGAAATCCGGTCTTTCATTGCATACGGCAGGGTTAAATAAGTTGCCCCTGTATCGACAAGTGCATCAACCGATATCGGGGCTTGACTCCCTTCCGTATCTGCCAACTTGAGATTCGCAATGATCCGCCCCATTTTTTCCTCTCCCCCCACCCTAACCTCCCCCACAAGGGCGGAGGAGACGGGGAGTTAAAGATCCGGCACTTCTCTCTTTTTGGGAGAGGCGTAGGTGACCAGATAGTTAAAGAGCCGGATGAGCCGGCTTCCCTGTCGCGTCTGGTCCGTCCAATGACCAATCAAACCAATCGTTCTCGCTAATACAAAGAACCCGTTGAGCGTCTCAATGGGGAATCCTAAATCGACCAGGACCGCCGCAATCGTTCCATCCACATTCAGGATCAGGGTGTCTTTCTTGGCCGTCGTAATTTTCTCGACCGAAAGGGCAAAGTCCAAATGTGGCGTTGGTATCCCCTGGCTCTTTACAAATTTAACCAGCTCAATAACCCGCTTATCAGGGTTCTTTACACTTTTGACTCGATGGCCAATCCCCGGAACCGGCCCAACGTTCTGCTTCATATAATCAAGAAACGCCTCGGGCGAAAGGTTATTCTCCAACGCATATTTAAACCATTTTCCGGCATCGGTCACGGCGCCACCAAACCGAGGCCCAATCATAATGAGTCCGGCGGCAACGGCCTGAGACATCTGAATGCCTGCACAGGCGGCAATAATGGTAGCCAACGCACCGGAGACACAGGGGCCATGATCGGCGGAAAGCATAATAATCCGCTTGACGACCTCTGCCTCGACAGGGGTAATTAGTTTCTTGGCCCACAAAAGACCAATGACATGCGGAATCTGGTACCCCTTGTTAATCAGTTCTGACGCCGGATAACCATCGTACAACGGCTCGTCGCCACGATCGTCCGAAATGGTGGATTTGATCAGCGGCTCGGCATAGACCTGCCCGGCAGCAATCGCCTGTTCCACCGTCTTGGGAAGACTGGGCAACGTCTCAATTTTGGTTTCCTCCGCCGGAGCAACCTCCCCATTGGCAACAATTTCATCATAGACCCGTTTAATAACCAGACCCAATCCGCCAAAGGTGTCGGGAACAATAGCGCCCGCCTTCCTTAGGGAGTCCGCCTTATATCGGGCTGATCCCTCACCACGTGCCCCTTCCTTGGCACCCGCATGGCCAAACTTCATCCCTTTGGGCAGATGCTCCTGACAATACCCAGAGACCACGGCAATCAGCTTAATCCTGCGCTTGGCACTGCCATACCAGGCCGCCGCCTTTTCCTCGAGGTCGCCCCCCATCTCCCCAACAATGATGACCGACTTGGTTTGGGGGTCCTGCTCAAACATCTCCAGATAGGTCACATAATCCGACCCCGGATAGGCATCGCCACCAATACCAATGGCCGTGGTGACCCCATCGGCAAACTGACTGGCAAGCCAGATGATTTCATTGGAAAGCCCACCCGACTTTGTAATAACACCAAACGAGCCGGGCCGATACAGCTTGCAGAGGCCGAGATTTTCAAACGACCCTCCAATGACACCCAACCGACATTCCCCGGCAGAGACAATACCAATCGAGGACGGGCCATTAAATGTTTTATTTAACTGTCTAGCCTTAAGTGACAGTAATTTCGCATCTTTTTCTGGAACCCCCTCCGTAATCATGGAGATCAACTTGATCTGGGGGTTGACGATTGCCTCCATGGCGCCTTTAAAGGCGCGATCGGGGCCAATGTAAACCAGCGAGGTATCAATCTCTGGATGCGCCTCGGTGGCCTCTTTAACTGTTTTGTAGGTGGGAATAGAACAGACGTTTGACCCACAGGGAATCTCTACGGTCTTTCCGGCATTCGGAGGAAAGACAAAGGCATGAACATTTAAGGGGAGTTTATTTAAGTGACAAAACTCCGCCATACGACGGGCCGCGTTAACCCCTGCGGGGCCGCCCTGAATCACAACACGGGTTTCTTTATTGGCTAAAATACTCATAAATGATCCTTCTCCTCACATTTAAATGTCCGTCATATATGGTCTCCTCCCGTTTTGCAAGGCTTTTTTTCTTGAAATGACAGGGACAGGATTGCTGCCATATATCCGGCCTGTTTGTGAGAGATCA
>SBBA01000004.1 GCA_005239925.1 Candidatus Troglogloeales bacterium
CCCCTACCCCTTTTTCTTTCTCGGACCCCGTTCCCGGATAAAAGGGATACTGGTGGGTACTGAAATAAAAAACACTGGGATCGGCGTAAAAAGAATGTTGCGTCCCGTTCCCGTGGTGCACGTCCCAATCCACGATAAAAATCCGTTGCAGGTGATATTTTTGCTGCAAATACCGGGCGCCAATCGCCACGTTGTTAAAAAGGCAGAACCCCATTGCGTGATCAACTTCCGCATGATGTCCGGGAGGCCGAAAGGCACAAAAGGCATTGTCCAACTGATTGTTCATCACCTGGTCTATTGCCATCAATAAGCCGGATACAGCCATCTCAGCCGCTTGCAGTGAGTGAGGAGAAAAAGGGGTGTCCGGATCAAGATAAACAAGGCCTGTTTCCGGCACCCTCTGACAGAGCCTCTGATAGTAGGAGGGGTGATGTACTGTTGTAATCCATTTTTCTATGTCCGGAAAACGATGAGGTGTAATTTGGCTTATCTTAGACACAATCCCGCTTTGCTCAACGGCATTACAAATGGCCGAAAGTCTCTTCGGCGATTCAGGATGCCCCACTCCCGTATCATGAGAGAGGCCAATCGGATGTGAAAAAAAACCGGTACGCACCTACGGCACCCCATATCCCACATAGGGATTCCGCTGCTTTTCCTGCCCTATGGTTGTGGCCGGCCCATGACCCGGATAGACGATAGTATCGTCCGGAAAAGAAAACAGGCTTTTCTTGATCGAATCGATAATTGTTGGATAGGAGCCGCCCCAAAGGTCGGTTCGCCCAATGGACCCCCTAAAAAGGGTATCCCCCGTGATTAATCCTATCGTAGGAACATGAAACGTAACGCTGCCAGGGGTATGGCCGGGGGTATGGAGAACATGGGCGTTTTCCCTCCCAAAGGAGAGGGTCTCACCCCCGTTTAAAAAGAGATCAATATCAGGCACGACGGGGTCGGGCCATCCAAAATACTCGGCCTGAAGACTAAGATTCTGGACCAGAAAAATGTCCTCCTGATGCACAGCGGCCTGCGCCCCCGTTTTACTTCGCAAAAGATCGGTCGCGCCAATATGATCAATATGGGCATGCGTGTGAAGGAGATAGACGGTATTCAACCGATGTTGCGCAAGAAGGGACAGGACATGCTCGGCATCGTCTCCCGGATCAATGACAACAGCCGAACGGGTCTTTTCGCATCCCAGAATCATGCAGTTACATTGAAAGGATCCAACAGGAAATATTTCAAAAATCACGTTGTTATCACGGGCAATTCAAAAGAAGAAGTCTGCTGAACAAGAATACAGGTTTCTTTTTCCCCTCTACGAACGTTAATGGGCCATTTCCCTGCATCACTTTTTTTGGAGTGGCGCACAATGAGTTGCCCCACTTCATTGATGATGGGGTCGGAGTACTGCCCCGAAAGAACGGCGGCAGGCCCTGAAAAGATCGGCATAAAAAAGGCCATTTGTTCCTGATTAACCGCCTGTCGCGAAAGCTCCTCTAATTTTTCATTTTCTGCTTGGTCCCGTCCGAGGAGTACAAAGGTCTCTTCATTTAAATTAAAAAAACGGCCATACCGTAGCAGGCGCGCCTCGGTCATCGTCGGCTGAGCCCGCGTCTTAAAAAACAGGGCCAACTTTTCTGAAAAACTGGCATCAGTGAGTAGGCATCCACCCGCAGGCGCGGTATATCCGGAAAGATGCAGTTGCTCTGCCAGGGCCAATTGCTCGGTGCGTCCCCGCCCGGAGATATTCAGGAGCCTTTGGCGATCCACCCATCCCTCCCGCTCCGGCACAGTTTCGGGCATATTTTGTGCCGAAAGAGGACGGAGGATCAGACCCTTCATATGGCTATCCCGGTCAATGATCTCCATCGCCCCTTTTCGTTGCGACATGGGCCGCTGCCCTAACACCTCCCCCGTAATAATAAAATCGGCCCCAACCTCATTCATAACGTTATGGGCAATTTCAAACATATAAATCCGGCAGTCAATACAGGGATTCATGTTCTTCCCGTATCCGTATTTGGGATTCCGCACAAGTTCCAGATAGGCCTCTTCCTTATTAATAATTTTAAGGGGGATATTTAAAGATTGGGCAACCTTCTCAACGTCCGCATGACAGCCAAAGGGGCTGCTTAAATGGAGTCCCAGGATATCAATCCCCTGATCCAGGATAATCCGGGTTGCTAGGGCGCTATCTAAGCCGCCAGAGAGGAGTGAAATTGCCTTTCGCTTTTGCATAGGATGTCCTAGGGGGAGATATTACAAGAATCGAGAGCGTTTGACAAGAATGTTTTTATACCCCCCCATTAAGTCCCCCTGACAAGGGGGATCTAGGGGGTTGTTAGATATGCTCTACCGTATAAGAGGGAACCAGCCGTGCCGGATGCCATAACTGCTTGGCCCTATCCAGGCGGGGAAGGCTTGCGCTATCCATTGTATTGATCCATATAGCCCCCTCCTGTCCCCGACAAAATTCACGGAAGAGCCAGGTGGACAGGCCCCGGATCGACCGATCTGCAATTTCAATCAATATACAAAACTGATCCTGTGTCAGCCAATACCCAAAGGTATACCCCATTATCTTTTCATTGATACAAACCACACGTCCAACCAGACCCAGCTCCTTATACCGATTCATAGCGGCCTGATGTGCCAATCGCGCGTCTTCTTTCATCATGGCCTCGGTCTCTCCTTTCGATTTCAACATCCATTGGTCGAAAATGGAAAGACAGACCTCACGATCATCATATGTAAAGGGGCGAAGCGTGGGCTGATGGCGAGCGGCTTGATTGGCAGCGGCCCGCTGCGCACGAAATCGGTTTCCCTTCAGGTTCACAATATCCTCACGCCGGTAAAGGTAATCCGCCGTCTCCTGATGAATACGATACCCCATCTGGCCCAGCCGATGGGCGGTCTGCTCATCAACGTTGTCTATTCGAGAGGGGATGTGATTGGGATTGAGTTGCCTCATTTTTTCAAACACCGCTGCAACGGCAGATTCAATCGGTCCCCCCCCCATCGGAGGAAGCGCCAAATGAGTCACATCGTGTGCTGTGGCAAAAAGACAGAATGAATCCTCCAGAATCGCCCAGCGATATTCCAGAAGATCAGACCAGATGACATGGGCGCAAAAGGGGCTCTGGCTTAGATAAAATTCCTGCGTAGAACGGAGGGATTGATACCGATCAAAAAGATAATAATGTTCCGGCTGAAACGGCGTAAGCCCTGAGAAGCAGTTTTGAGTTTTGGGTTTTGGATTTTGAGTGGTTAGCGCGGCGGTGAGGTGATGAAGTGTAGCAATAGGAATCGTATCCGGTTGTGTGGGCATGATGAGGCCCGGATAAGCCGATAAAGACGCAACCGTCTCAGAAGATTCAAGCCAATGAATGAGCCGATCCGCACGGGCACGGAGATCGGGTGAAATATTACCTGATTGATCGTAAACAAACGGACAGGCCTCATGAAGGGCCAGAACAATCCTCCTGTTGCCCCCATCGAGATGAGCCTGTTCGCTATCTCCTGTTGAAGCCATCAGGATAAAGGGATAGAGTTGGCAGTCTAAGGGACGAACAGGGTAGATCGTGCAGGCATGGGTGATGGGGTCGAGCGCAGGGCAACGCGCCCGGTCACCGTGGGGAATGAGGGTGATCCTTGATCCGGTTTCGGTTTGAAAGGCCTCTTTTGAAACGCCCGCATTAATGGCCCGTCCTATTTCATCTTGGGTAAAATAGGGTCGCCATTCTGAATCTGCATTCTCAAAAACGCAACAACCACGACAGGAAAAGCAGATTTCGCTGGGAGGAAGGGAGAAAGATATATCAAATTCTATATTCACGTAGAGATTCGGTGTGTAGCCCTAAAGAATACCCAAAAGATCATGCGATTTTGGCGGGATTACGTCATTTACAGCAACAATCTATTGGGGGCACCTCTAAAAACCTACGCTTTACAATACCTCTTTCTTAGGGTTAAACCTTTTTAAGGGCACCTCTAAAAACCCCCTAAATCCTCCTTATCAGGGGGACTTTTAGCCTGGAAGCCGCATTTCCCCCTGATAAGGGGGGTAGGGGGGGTAGCCTTTCAGTTTTTAGAGATGCCTTTAAGATTTTCAGCAACAACACACAATCAAGTCGGCCCTTCTGATTTTGCAGGGATATCTTGTTATACTCCCCCTGTGCCGTAATTAGGCGCTTCCTTGGTAATAATCACGCCATGCGGATGTCCCTCACGAAGGGCCGCGGGCGTAACACGAATAAACCGACCGTCTCGCATCAACGCCTCAATGGTCGCAGTACCGCAATACCCCATACCGGCGCGCAACCCACCAACCAGCTGATCAATCACCTGTGCCAAAGGCCCCCGATAGGGAACACGGCCTTCAATGCCTTCAGGAACGAGCTTCGACCCAACCTCCTGAAAATAGCGATCGGCTGATCCCTGTTCCATCGCGCCAATTGACCCCATGCCGCGATAGACCTTGTAACTTCTTCCTTGCAAGAGAACCGTCTCTCCAGGTGATTCCTCCGTACCGGCAAAAAGACTGCCGATCATCACCACATGGGCGCCTGCCGCAATCGCCTTGGTAATATCCCCCGAAAATTGAATGCCGCCATCCGCGATAATAGGAATGTTATGGAGAGCCGCCACCTTGGCACAGTTGGCAATCGCCGTCAACTGAGGAACGCCAATGCCGGCAATCACCCGCGTGGTGCAAATCGATCCGGGGCCGATGCCGACCTTGACCGCATCCACCCCCGCTTTGATTAGATCAGTCGTCGCTTCCGCCGTGGCCACGTTGCCACCAATCAGATCAATTTCAGGATACCGCTGCCGAATTGAGGCAATAACCTCTAACACGGAAACAGAATGGCCATGGGCCGTATCAACCACAATGAGGTCCGCCCCTGCGGCAATCAGGGCATCCACCCGTTCTTTCGAATCAACCCCTACACCCACTGCGGCGCCGACACGAAGTCGTCCCAGCGGGTCTTTACAGGCATGGGGATATTGAATCTTCTTTTTGATATCCTTGATCGTAATTAGGCCTTTTAGCTCAAATCGGTCGTTTACCACCGGCAGTTTTTCAATCCTATTTTGATGAAGGATCGTTTGGGCCTCTTCCAGTGTAATTCCCTCGCGGGCGGTAATGAGCTGATCCTTCGTCATTACATCAGCTACCTTAAGATTCATACGGGTTTCAAATTGGAGATCACGATCGGTCAGAATGCCCACCAGCTTCCTCTCACGAACAACCGGGATGCCTGAAATTTGATATTGATTCATCAAGGCAATGGCTTCTCGGATGGATTCATCGGGAGAGATCGAGATCGGATTGGTAATCGTGCCGCTTTCCGATTTTTTTACCCGTTCGACCTCGGCCACCTGGCGTGCAATCGGCATGGCCCGATGAATAATACCGATACCTCCTTTTTGGGCCAGTGCAATGGCAAGGCCCGATTCGGTAACCGTGTCCATGGCTGCGCTGATGATCGGAATTTGGATGGGAATGCGGCGTGTGAGATGGGTTTGAATGGAAACATCACGCGGCACCACCTCGGAGCGTGCCGGCAACAGAATAACGTCATCAAATGTGAGTCCTTCTTTTAAATCATCAAGCAGCATTGTCTCTTTATAGAGGGAAGAAAATTTTTACAGATAAATAACATGTGCAAAAGCCAGAGGTCAAGAACGGCAGAGTCAGATTAACCAAAGTCAGATTACTCCATTTTCGTCAGCTTTTGTAATGCGACTTGTGCCGCTTGCTGCTCCGCAGCCTTTTTACTTTTGCCACAACCACTTCCATAGGCCGTACCATTAATTCGCACCTCCATCTCAAATTCCTTTTGATGGCCTGGCCCTAATTCACTAATGCAATGATACGTCGGAGATGAGGTAAACGCCTTCTGACAAAACTCCTGCAATTGGGTCTTATAATCCAGAAAGGCTGGCGGCGCGTCCTCGACAATCAAATCCAGAAATGCGCTTAAGACAAACCCTTTTGCCGCACGCATCCCCCGATCTAAAAAAATAGCGGCAATCACTGCCTCCAGGGTATCGGCCAAAAGAGACGACTTCTCTCGTCCTTTATTTTTCTCCTCTCCCACGCCAAGAAGCAAAAAGTCGCCCAGGCCCACCTTGCGGGCCACAGCAGCCAACGCCGGTTCGCTTACTACCTTGGCCCTCTTTTTGGATAAGTCTCCTTCCGTCAAGTGAGGATAGGTAATCAGTAGTTTCTCAGTGATAATCAAACTGAGCACCGTGTCACCTAAAAACTCTAGCCGTTCATTATTGCCTGCAACATGATCTGGATTTTCATTGCCATAGGACCTGTGGGTTAATGCCTGCGTGAGAAGCGCCGTTTTTTTAAAGAGGTAACCGAGTCGTTTTTGTAGAATGGAAAGGTCTGGCATGGCCAAGAGGATTTACGATTTAAGATTTTCGATTTTAAATCATAAATCTTAAATCGTAAATCTTAAATTCCATAGCGTCTAAAAACAAGGGAGGCGTTAGTGCCACCAAATCCAAACGAATTTGATAGGGCCGTATTAATATCACAGGAACGCGCCTGATGCGGGGTGTAGTCCAGATCGCATTCGGTATCGGGCTGATCCAGATTAATGGTAGGCGGAACCATTTTATCCCGAATCGCCAAGACCGTAAAAATCGCCTCCACCCCGCCTGCAGCGCCCAAAAGGTGGCCGGTCATGGATTTGGTCGCGCTAATAGGAATCTGGTAGGCCTTTTGGCCAAATACGGCCTTCATCGCTTGCGTCTCGGTCAGATCGGCTGCCGTTGACGTTGCATGAGGATTGATATGATCAATATCCGAGGCAGGCACACCGGCGTCATCTAGGGCAATTTTCATGCACCGCACCGCGCCCTCACCCCCTTCTGCTGGGGAGGTAATATGGTAGGCATCCGCCGTCATCCCATATCCGACGATCTCCGCATAAATTTTGGCGCCACGGTTTTTCGCCCGTGTTTCTTCTTCAAGCAGAAGCACCCCAGCCCCTTCGCCCAGGACGAACCCGTTCCGATCCTTATCAAAGGGCCGACTGGCCTTCATTGGCTCACTATTTCGGGTTGATAAGGCCCGTGCTGCGGCAAAACCGGCCATCGCAAGCGGCGTGACCGCGGCCTCGGCGCCACCGGCAATCATCGCATCGGCCTCCCCATTTGCAATGAGTCGAAAGGCATCCCCAATGCAATGCGTGCCAGTCGCACAGGCCGTCACCGCACAGGAGTTAGGCCCTCTTGCTCCCACACGAATCGCAATCTGGCCAGAGGCGAGGTTAATAATCGACATCGGAATAAAAAACGGGGTGATGCGTTTAGGGCCTTTTGCTTTAAGAACATCATGCCATTGTTCAATTGCGTTCAATCCACCGATGCCCGATCCGACATACACGCCGACGCGATGATCGTCGTTAAATGAGGTAAGTCCCGCGTCGTCCATTGCCATTTGACTGGCCGCCACGGCCAAATGGATAAACCGGTCCATTTTTTTGACCTCCTTGGCGTCAATAAAATCAGTGGGATTAAATTGTTTGACTTCCCCCGCAATTTGGGAGGGAAAATCGGTAGGATCAAAATGGGTGATACGGCCTACGCCCGACACCCCGGCTAATAGTGCCTTCCACGTCGGATCAACGCCGATGCCCAACGGGCTGACCAGCCCTAGACCGGTGACGACAACCCTTCTTTTCAAGCAAGGCCTTTCGAAGGGTATGAGGTCAAAGAAGTGTTATTTTCATAAAGGGAAGATACCCGATTCTGTTGTTGAATATAGATTCCCTGCTCCATTCGAGAATGATACCACAAAGAGCAATGGTTTTGCTCTTACAGCTTGTCTTTGATGTATTCCAACGCATCTTTTACCGTGGTTATTTTTTCAGCATCTTCATCGGGAATTTCAATACCAAACTCCTCTTCCAACGCCATCACCAATTCGACCGTGTCGAGTGAATCGGCCCCTAGATCATCCACGAAAGAGGCCTCGGGCGTAACGTCCTCCTCTTCTACATCAAGCTGTTTACAGACAATCCTCTTGACGCGTTCAAAAATATCCACTTTATATCCTCCTTACTTTAGGTTAAACGAATATTGATTTCCATTACATATACATGCCACCATTGACATGAATGACCTGACCAGTGATGTAGCTTGCCCCATCAGAGGCCAAAAATGCAACGGCGCTAGCCACATCCTCAGGCCGTCCCAGCCGATTGAGCGGAATCTCCTTTAGAAGAGCCTCCCGTACTGTGGACGATAAACCGGCGGTCATGGCCGTGTCAATAAATCCGGGCGCTACCGCATTGACCGTAATACCGCGTGTGGCATACTCACGGGCCACCGTTTTTGTGATGCCAATGACGGCCGCCTTGGAGGCCGCATAATTGGTCTGGCCGGCATTTCCCATCACCCCGGCAATCGAGCTAATGTTAATAATCCGGCCGGCACGCTGTTTTGTCATCAAGGGCAAAACAGCCTTGATACAGTGATACACCCCTTTGAGGTTGACCGCCATCACGGCGTCCCAGTCATCCTCTTTCATCCGAAGCAATAGGCCATCCCTGGTAATCCCCGCGTTATTGACCAGGATATCGACCCGTCCCCAGTGCGAAACCGTTGTGTCAACCATCCGCTTTACATCATCGGAGAGCGCCACATTCGCAACCACAGCAAGCGCCTTGCGCCCTTTTTCAGTGAGTCGCTTGGCCTCCTGCTCCGTTGCCTCAGGATTGAGGTCGGAGACTACCACACTGATGCCTGCCTCCGCAAGAAGATTGACAATGGCCAATCCAATCCCGCGTGCGCCCCCCGTTACAATAGCTACCTTATTTTCCACAATTCACCCCGTTTCTCCTAACATAACCGCGCGGGCCTTTTCAATCCCTTCCGGACCTTCCACCGATATAGCCTGCACAGTACGATCAATCCGTTTTAATAGCCCGGATAGGACACGGTTCGGGCCAATCTCGATAAAACAGTCCGCCCCCATCGTTCGCATCGTTTGAATGGACGTTTCCCAAAGCAGGGGGTACGCCAATTGGTCTACCAAAGAGGCCCGTGCATCCTCCCACCGGGTAATGACCTTTGCCTCCAGGTTATTGACAAGTGGAATAACCAGGTCTTTTCCGGAAATTGTTTCGAGCTCTCGTTTGAGTCGTTCACAGGCTGGTTTCATTAATGGGGAATGCGATGGAACACTGACAGCCAGAGGAATCACCCGTTTGGCCCCTTTTTCCGTAGCCAGGCTCATCGCCCTTTTAAGCGCGTTTTTCTCCCCTGCAATCACGATTTGATCCGGCGCATTAAAATTGGCGGGTGTCACCGACTCCACCAAGGTTGAGGCCTTGGAACAAACCTCCTCTACGGCTTTATGGTCCAGGCCCACAATAGCGGCCATACCGCCTTCTCCAGCGGCCTGCATAAATTGTCCCCTTTTGGAAACAAGCACAACGGCCTCTTGAAAGGGGATCGCCCCAGCAACCACCAGCGCGGTATACTCTCCCAGGCTATGTCCGGCAACACAGAGTCCGGATTGCGGCGAACCCCCCAATGATCGCCAAACGGCAATGCTGCTAGCCAACAAGGCTGGCTGGGTATATTCCGTTTGATTCAGTTTTTCTTCCGGCCCCTCAAAGCAGAGTTTGGCCATATCCCAGCCTAGGGCGTCGCTGGCCTCTTCATACGTATTTTTGGCAATCTCAAAGGCGTTGCAGAGGGGCAATCCCATCCCTACATATTGAGAACCCTGACCTGGAAAAATAAAGGCAATTTTCATAAGTTATTAGACTCTCTTTTGGTAACATTACCGTTTTTTGTGTAGATCATTTTTGTGTAACGATACCGCATGCCCAGACCGACCGCAGGCGGCGCCCGCCCAACGGGAGGGCCTGCTCGCTGCCCCCGTTGGGGCTAGTCAACAATGTATTCGCCGCCGTCTACGCCAATCACTTCTCCGGTAATCCAGTTCGCCTTGGGGTGAGAAAGCAGCGCGATTACACCTGCGACATCTTGAGGCGTGGTCAATCGCCCCCGCGGATTTTTCTCAAGCGCCATCTTCATCATCCCCTCGTTTCCAGGAATTTTGCGTAATGCAGGGGTATCGGTCACCCCGGCCCGTATCGCGTTGACTGATATCTGCTTTGCACCTAATTCCAAGGCCAATTGCCTCACATGGGACTCTAATGCCGCCTTGGCCGCGGAGACCGGCCCATACGTCTTCCAAACCCGGCTGCTCCCCGCCGATGTCAGGGCATAGATCGATGCCCCTTCACCCATCAACCCCCTGCGGGTGATATCCTGCGTCCAATAGACCAGGCTATTGGCCATGACATCCAGTGTCATGTCAATCTGTGCAGAAGAAACGGTGTCCTTTTCGATGGGGGAAATTAGCGGCTTTAGTGTTCCAAACGCCAGGGAATGAATCAAAACCCGAATGGATCCCAGTCCCACAGTCTTTTCGATTTCATTTAAGACCGATTGTCTTTTTTCCGGATCAGCGGCATTGATATTATAGAATGTTGCCTTACGACCATTCTTTTCTATTTCAGAAGTAATACGGTCAACATTGGCCAGTGTGGATCGGCGATCCAGATGGACGCCCAAAATATCCATGCCGCAAGCGGAAAGCTCCAACGCACAGGCCTCGCCCATGCCGGAAGAGGCCCCCAGGATCAATGCCGACCCCGATAAAAATGTTTTAGGTAAATTAACTTCGCTCATAAAAGACTCCTTAATTAAACCCATCCCCACCTAACCTCCCCTTGAAGGGGAGGAATAGAGGTTGTTCCTGTTCCCCTTGAAGGGGAGGAACAGGGGTAGATGTCCCCCCTTTAATAGGAGGAAAAAATAAATACCTTGAAGGGAGGAAAGAATATATATCCCCCCTTCAAGGGGGGGCAGGGGGGGATGGGTTGTTCTCCCCTACCAACGTATCAGTGTCGATCCCCAGGTCAGCCCGCTTCCAAACGCCAACAACAAAATTATTTTCCCTTCTGCAATTCTTCCATCCCGTACCGCTTCATCCAGCGCTAGCGGAATGGACGCCGCAGAGGTATTGCCATATTGATCCAGATTCACCACCACCCGATCCATCTCTATTCCAAGCCGCTCTGCCACCGCCTTGATAATGCGGATATTCGCCTGATGCGGAACGACATAAGCAATATCAGAAGGGGCAAGCTGATTGCTCTGCAATGTCTCTCGTGCCACCTCTTCTAGGGTGCGCACGGCGGACTTAAACGTCTCACTCCCTTTCATCTTGATCGTGTTGCACTTCTCAATCAGCATCTTCTCGGACGGCGGGTTCGCGCTTCCGCCTCCGGGAATGGCAATCAGGTTCCAGAGAGCCCCCTCCGCATGAAGATGGGTTGATACAATGCCGGAAGTCCCCGATGTTGAGGCCAGGACAACGGCGCCCGCCCCGTCACCAAAAAGAACCGCCGTCGTTCGATCTGTCCAATCTACAAAACGGGACATCACGTCCGCGCCGATAATAAGCGCTGTTTTGGATTTTCCCGATAAGATAAACTGCTCCCCTACCGAGAGCGCATAGACAAACCCGGAGCAAGCTGCAGAAAGGTCAAACGCAGCGGCAGAGGTCGCCATCAGCCGATGTTGTACCAAACAGGCCGTGGAAGGAAAGAGCATATCGGGTGTTGTCGTGCCGACGATAATCAAATCGAGATCGTCAGGCGCAATGCCCGCAGACTTTAACGCCCGCTCTCCCGCTTTCACCGCCAGGTCTGATGTCGCCTCATCCTTCGCGACAATGTGCCGTGCATACACGCCGGTGCGTTCGACAATCCAGGCGTGGGACGTATCAATGCGCTTCTCTAATTCTTGATTGGTTAGGATTGTTTCCGGGGCATAGGATCCGGTTCCAATGATCTTCGCCCTCATCAACGTATTTCCTTCACTTGTATTTCATTCATGCAGGCCAACACTGTATATAAAAAATAAAACCCTTGTCAAACCCAAATTTCCCCTGCATTCCAACTCAGGTTGTTCTCGGCGGTTTGCTTTGTTAGGATAATGCCATCATGTCGGAACAAAGGTCTCCTCGACTTCGAGGTCTATGGCATATCGCATTAAGGGTTCAAAATATAGCCCGGTCGTGCGCCTTCTATCAAGAGATTCTTGGTATGAAGGTCATCTGGGAACCCGATCCTGACAATATCTATCTCTCCCTGGGGCAGGATAATCTGGCCCTGCATCAACTTCCCAAAGGCCAATTGCTTATTCAGCCGAATCAGCCGCTTCCCTCTACTGAAGTTTCTTCCCTCGATCACTTTGGTCTGATTGTTGATCAGAAGGAAGATGTCGATTGGATGGCCAAAAAAATGGAGCAGATCGGTATACCGTTGGTGAAGCCGGTTCGTTTGCATCGGGACGGAAGCTACTCTTTTTATATCGAGGACCCGGATCGAAATGTCATTCAGATATTATACCTGCCGTACATCGCTGAACGCATCTAACAACTCGGTGGATCCCCACACAATAAGACTTATCTTTTTTTCCAGAAAATCTTTCTTTTGGTAATGGGTATAGACATACTTACCACCTTTAGGGGTGGGTTTTCGTTTGAGGAAGGCGTGGATGAGGCCTGCATATTTGATAACGCTTTCCATCAGTA
>SBBA01000121.1 GCA_005239925.1 Candidatus Troglogloeales bacterium
ATGATCTCTCACAAACAGGCCGGATATATGGCAGCAATCCTGTCCCTGTCATTTCAAGAAAAAAAGCCTTGCAAAACGGGAGGAGACCATATATGACGGCCATTTTATTTAAAGAGGCGTCAAAGGTATTACGCTAACAGCCCCCTTGAAATCAGAAACAAATCCATGAAAAACCGCATCTTTGGACTCGAGAACGAATATGGCCTGATTTTTTCCCCCACCGGAAAGGTCTATCTCCCTATCGAGAAAATCCTAAGCTATATTTTTGAAGGGTTGATTCCCAATAGTTGGCCATCGAATGCCTTCTTATGCAACGGGGCACGGTTTTATCAGGACACCGGATGTCATCCGGAATATGCGACGCCGGAGTGCGATAACATTTTTGATTTGGTCGTGCACGACAAGGCGGGGGAGCGTATTTTAGAGGCCTGTCTACCCACCGCAGAGGCCCGGCTTAAAGAGGAGGGGTTGTCCGGCACGATTTTTATCTTTAAAAATAATACCGATTCGATGGGCAATACCTACGGCTGTCACGAGAACTATCTTATTCGAAGGGATATTGATTTCTGGAAGGTCGCCGAGCAGCTGATTCCGTTCTTCGTCACCCGTCTTGTTTATACCGGCGCAGGCAAGGTGCTGAAGGTTTCCGGGAAATGCCACTATTTTATTTCGCAACGGGCGCAACATATCCATGAGAAAACCTCTTCGTCCACCACCTCTTCGCGCAGCATTATCAATACGAGAGACGAGCCTCATGCCGACGCGGAACTCTATCGCCGCCTCCATATCATTGTGGGGGACTCCAACATGTCGGAATATACAACCTATCTGAAGGTCGGAACCACCGCCCTGGTTCTCTCGATGATTGAGGCTGGATTTAACGTGAATGGCCTAGTGCTGGAGGATCCGGTGAAGGCAATGCGAGAGATATCCCGTGATCTGACTTTAAAAAAGAGGGTCCGACTGGAAAACGGAAAAGAAATGAGCGCGATTGCGATTCAGCGGGAGTATCTTGCTAAGGCGAAGGAATATCTTGCCGCTGAGGAAGAGGATGAGGCCTTCTATGATATCGTGGAGCAATGGGAGTATGTGCTAGATGAGCTAGAGGAAAACCCACTTCGGCTTTATGGGGAAATTGACTGGATCACCAAAAGAGAGATGCTAACATCCTATATGCAAAAAAAGGGGTGTGACCTGGATGATCCCCGTATCGCCATGATGGACCTTCAGTATCATGATATTCGACAGGATCGCGGCCTGTATTATATGTTATGCAAACACGATCTGATTCAGAAGATTGCGACCGAAGAGGATATTCAGAATGCCATTCAGAATCCACCGGCCACCACACGCGCTAAAATCAGAGGCGATTTTATTCGATTTGCCAAGTCCAAAAACCGTTCTTATACGGTGGATTGGACCTATCTGAAGCTAAACGGCTATTGGGAGGAGACGATCCTTTGTATGGACCCGTTTGCCTCTTCCAATCCACGCCTAAAAACGCTCATTGCCGCTGCATCGCCGCATAAGTAAAACAACACAAGTCATTTCGGCAATGTTTAAGCCGAAATCCAGTGACTTTTAAAAATGTTTTTATAATGAGACGATTATAAAATATTAAAGGAGTAAGCCATTAGAACAAACCACCTCAACCCCGCAGCTGGCGTTCCGGCCTCCTTAACCAAGAAGGGGAGTAAAAAAAGCATTCTTTTTTCTCTCTTTCTTTTTATGGTAATTTCTCCTGCTTTGGTGCAGGCAGAAGAGTCATTTCGGATGCTCTCGGCCCATCAGGGAGAGGTGATCAGCCTTACCCTTCCTGCAGGCCCGGAAACCCAATCTATCGTTGGACAATTTCAGGGCCACACAATTCCTTTTTTTAAGACGACATCCAGCCAGCCTGCATTTTATACCGCACTGATTGGCATAGACCTTGCTCAAAAGGTGGGCCAGCATCCCTTTTATATTACCTTTAAAAATAAAAACAAACTCGAATCCGATGCCATTGAATACACCATTGAGGTCAATGCAACGTCATTTGGTGTACAAACACTTACGCTGCCGGAGAGCAAGGTTGATCTGGATAAGAAGACCGCCCTACGTGTTGAAAAAGAAGCCGAACGGTTTCGCAATACTTTTAGTAAAATAACTCCAATAAAATTATGGGCGTCAACATTTCTTACGCCGGTTGAAGGTGAGATTTCAGGTGAATTTGGACGAAGGCGGATTATTAATGGCCAGGAGAAAAATCCGCATACCGGGGTGGATATTGCAGCGCCCATGGGCAAAGAGGTGATGGTCTCCAATCATGGGAAGGTTGTTCTAACGGGTGATTTCTTTTTTAATGGGAACTCGATTGTTATTGATCATGGAGGAGGCCTGTTTACCATGTACTTTCACCTTTCAAAAATAAATGTGAAAGAAGGAAAGCAGGTTAAAAAAGGAGAGGTCATTGGTTTAGTGGGGCAATCCGGCCGGGCCACTGGGCCTCATCTACATTGGGGGGCCAACTTAAATGGCGCGCGTGTGAACCCATTCTCTCTGAGAAAGGTCTTAGAGTAAAAAACCCTAAAATAAAAGGCATACCCCCCCATTTGGAGGAGTGACACAGGCATATTGTTGGGATACATTTCAGCTTAAGTTATTTAACTTAAGGAGCCCACCATGCCAACAATAAAAAATCTGAAATACATCCTAAAAAAAACGGTTTCTGTCCTCTTCTTTTTTACATTGCTTTTAACCGGTTGTGGGCCAGAAAAGGAGCCAGACCCTCCGGCGCCATTAGGTGACCCAACCATTCCCGGATCAGACATTCCAGCCAATGTAACCGCCGCACCAGGCAATCAAAAAGTAACCCTCAGTTGGGACCCCGTTTTGGGCGCAACCGCATACAATATTTACATGGCATCTGTCGGTGAGATCAATAAAAGCAACTTTAGCTCCTTACCCAACGGTATGATACATTCCACGAATACCATCCCATTTACGACCCCTCATACTGGGGTGGAAAATGGTGTGAAATATTTCTTTGTGGTCACCGCAACAAATGGCGTTAATGAAAGTGGCATTTCGGCTGAAGTGTCCGCTACGCCGTCCGATAAGATCGCCGTTGCCCTAGCCCTGGGAGAGAATCACTCCTGTGCGCTTATTGCTTCAGGCAAGGTAAAATGCTGGGGGGCCAACTATGCCGGTCAACTGGGCAGAGGAGCAGCAGGCTCTCCCAGTGCTGAAACCAGTAAACCCATAGAAGTTTCAGGAATCAGTAACGCTGTGGCCATTGCTGCAGGAAGATATCACACCTGTGCCCTTCTTGAGAACAGTACAGTGCAGTGTTGGGGGGAGGGTAAACAGGGACAATTAGGAAACGGTGGGAGCCTTCCCACTTCTAGTCCACTACCTGTTATACGTATTGGTGATAGTCCTGAGACTGCAGTTAAGACAATTATAGCAGGGGAGGATTTTACTTGTGCTCTTCTTGTAAAGGAGACAATAAAATGTTGGGGAAAGAATGCAGACGGCCAGTTAGGTACAGCAAATACAATCGAGTCCAATGTACCACAAGAAGATGTGGAGCAAATTAAAAAGGCATCGGTGATTGCAGCAGGATATAATCATGTTTGTTCCGATACCCAACCGACCCTCACCAAGCAAGATCGGAAGGTAAAGTGTTGGGGGAGAAATAAATTAGGTCAATTAGGTAACAATAGAGGGGCTAACTTTACCTCACCTGAAGAGGTTGGAGACTTTGTTAATCAAACGATTAAGACCAATATTGCTGTGGCACTTACAGCAGGCGATAGTCATACCTGTGCCATTTTGCCTGATGGGGCCATCAACTGCTGGGGCGCCAATCATTTTGGCCAGTTAGGGAATGCTGGAATGGCACCTAGAGCAAAGTCACATCTCCCAGTGCGTGTTGTTCTGCCTATAAAGGCCAGAGCAATTGCAGCGGGTGAACATCATACTTGTGCAATAACCGTTGATTCTCATGTACATTGTTGGGGCCGAAATCAGGCCGGTCAGTTGGGTACCGGGAAACTCACTGACGCGGGTTCTCCATTACCCATTATCGAAACCCAATTGCAGGCACGGGTTATTGCTGCAGGAGAAAACCACACCTGCGTTATTGTCCTGGATGGGGGCGTGAAATGTTGGGGAAGTAATGGCTTTGGCCAATTAGGGAATGGACAGTATGCGAATGCCGATGTGCCACAAAATGTTTCTGAAATTTCCGGAGCCACAGCAGTCAAAGCTGGAAAAGGTCATACCTGCGCACTGATTACAGACGGTAAGGTAAAATGCTGGGGATCTAACGCCTCTGGCCAATTAGGTAATGGAACCTTAGTCAATGCAATTGCACCCGTAGAAATTACATTAAGCGCTGCAGCTACAGCGCTTACCGTAGGAGGGGAGCACTCCTGTGCCCTTTTGGCTGATAATACTGTAACGTGCTGGGGCAAGGGCCGAAATGGCCAGGTTGGAAACGGGCAAACGCTGGAAACGAATAGTAGTCCCAGTCCTGTTGCAGCCCTGGGTACCGTTCAGAAAATTTCCGGTGGAGAAAACCACACCTGTTCCATTTCTCTTACTGCAACCAATAGGGTAAGGTGTTGGGGAAGGAATGAGTACGGTCAGTTAGGTAATAGCGCAACGACCGATCTTCCACAACCCGATTCAGGTTCTCTCCCGATTACCACAACAGGGACTTCTACTGTAACAGAGATAATGGCTGGAGGAAGTCATAGCTGCGCGATTTTATCTAATAGCACAATGAGCTGTTGGGGACTCAACGAGAGTGGTCAGTTGGGCACTCAAAATATTAGTGGTCGAGGTGGATTCTTTGCATCACCACAGGTCGTTGGTGGCCCATCCCCGCTCACGGGTATAATCACTGCTTCGGCAGGGGAACACCACACGTGTGCCGCTTTTAATGACACTACTGATGGCAAGGTGAAAGTACATTGCTGGGGGAAAAATGAGTTTGGTCAACTGGGTGTTCTGGGGGGGGCCAATTCAATACCAACCCCTGTACGTGGAGTCGAGAGTGATGGCGTTACCATTATTTCAGCGGGAGATAATCACACCTGTGTTATTGGAAGTATAGGTGTAAAATGCTGGGGCGATAACGAGTTTGGCCAGTTGGGTGATGGCAAAAACATTAAATCTACAAATCCCGTGTTGATACCTTCAAATTTACTGGGTTCAGTCACGGCAATTGCAACTGGGTCGAGCCACACCTGCGCCATCATCAATAACGATACGGTAAAATGTTGGGGATTGAATCTTTATGGACAACTGGGTACGGGCATTGCCGGCCTACAGTCTTCCCCAGTAGCTGTACTTTCGATACCGTAATACGCCACGCCAACAGGTGGGGGCCTACCCAGTAGGCCCCCTATACCTGCCTCTTCTTGCTTATCAGATTAGTAACATATTATCTTATGCGTCATGACCACTCATGACGTCTTGATTATTGGCGCCGGGCTTGCCGGTATGCGGGCCGCCGTCGCCATCCCAGCTCACCTTAATGTAGGTATCATCTCCAAGGTTCATCCTGTTCGCAGTCATTCGGTTGCCGCAGAGGGGGGCATCAATGCGGCCATTCATCCGGACGACTCCTGGGAAGCCCATATGTACGATACGGTGAAAGGGAGCGACTGGCTCGGGGATCAGGACGCCATTGAAGTGCTTTGCCAGGAGGCGCCACAGGATATTCACCGGCTAGAACAGATGGGGGCGCTTTTCTCCCGAGATGCCGCCGGGAGAATCGCACAACGCAATTTCGGCGGATTAGGGTTTCCCAGAACCTGTTATGTGGCCGATCGCACGGGCCACGCCCTAGTGCATCTTTTATACGAACAACTTTTAAAACGGAATGCCACAGTTTATGAGGAGTGGTATGTCACATCGCTGATTGTGCAGGAGGGGGTCTGTTGTGGCGCAACCGTGCTCAATATTCGGGATGGAGAGGTTTCGGCCATTGGAGCCAAGGCCGTTATTCTGGCGACCGGGGGATGCGGCCGTGTTTATAAGATTTCCACCAATGGATTAATCAACACCGGGGATGGAATGGCCTTGGCCTACCGCGCCGGGGTTCCTCTTCAGGATATGGAATTTATCCAGTTCCACCCCACCACGTTAAAAGAAACCGGCATCCTGATTACCGAAGGGGCTAGGGGGGAAGGGGGGTACCTCTTCAACTCCCGCGGCGAACGGTTTATGGAAAAGTACGCCCCCAAGATGAAGGAACTGGCCAGCCGCGACGTTGTTTCCCGTGCCGCCTATCAGGAAATCATGGAAGGACGGGGCGTCGAAGGATGTGTCATGCTCGATCTTCGTCATCTGGGAAAGAAGAAAATATTAGAGAAACTCCCCCAGATATGGGAGTTGTCACAGACTTATGCCGGGGTCAATTTGGCAGAAGCGCCGGTTCCGATCACACCGGGGGTTCATTATGTTATGGGTGGGATCAAAACCAATTTGTGGGGTGAGACGCCTCTACCTGGTCTCTATGCAGCCGGCGAATGCGCCTCGGTCTCGGTTCATGGCGCCAATCGGTTGGGCGGAAACGCCCTCATGGAGACGATTACTTATGGCCGGCGCACCGGTACATCCGCGGCAGAATTTTCCGCAAAGGCCAAACAGATTCCACTTCCTGATGTCAAAGAGGAACGGGCACGAATTGATGCAATCCGTTTGTCGTCAAAGGGCGAAAAGATAGGGGCCGTGTGGGGTGATGTTGGATCAATTATGGCGGACTATTTTGGGATTGTTCGAGCCAAAGATAGAATGAAGGAGGGAGTTCAGCAATTACAATCGGTTCGGCCAAGACTATTAAATCTGGCTTTAATGGATCACGGCCATATTTTTAACATGGAATTAATCGAGGCGTTGCAGCTTTATTCTGTCATGGATTTGGCCGAAGTGATCGCAACTGCGGCCCTCCACAGGGAAGAGTCCCGCGGCGCCCATTTTCGATCCGATTTTCCCAAGCGGGATGATACCCATTGGCTCAAACATACCTTATCCTACAAGACCGAGACGGGGCTACGTCTGGAATATCAACCGGTAACCCTCACCCGCGTTCCATTGGCAGAACGGGCTTATTAGACCACTTACATAACCTCATACCATGGACGTCATTCCCGAACGTTTTTATCGGGAATCCAGTGCCCCTCTCCCTAACCCTCTCCCGCTTGCGGGGGAGGGAAGGGTGGGGGG
>SBBA01000136.1 GCA_005239925.1 Candidatus Troglogloeales bacterium
GGAGGCCGTTTTGCAAAAACGGGTGGCCCGCTGCTTTTTAGATTCGGGGGTCACGCTAATTGATCCGAGTCGCATTCGTATCGATGCCACGGTCACCATCGGTCAGGATACGGTGCTCTACCCGGGCGTTACATTGGAAGGCGAAACGGCCATCGGAGAGGGCTGCATCCTTCATCCGTGCCATATTATGAATAGCCGTATTGATGACGGGGTGCTCATTCGCGACCATTGTGTTATTGACAGCACCACTATCGAATCGGGTGTGACGGTGGGGCCTTTTGCCCATCTTCGGCCCGGCACGGTGCTTCGCAAAAAATCCAAGGTGGGCAACTTTGTCGAGATTAAAAAGGCCGAGCTGGGGGAAGAGGCCAAGGCCAATCACCTGACCTACCTGGGGGATGCGCGTATTGGCAAAAGGGTCAATATCGGCGCGGGAACGATTACTTGTAATTACGACGGCGTGCATAAACATCAAACCGTGATTGAAGAGGACGTTTTTGTCGGTAGCGATACGCAGTTTGTCGCGCCGGTGACGATTGGGGCGCGGTCGTTGATTGCCGCCGGCTCCACCATTACAAAGGATGTCGCGCCCGATTCACTGGCGATTAGCCGGGTAAGACAGGAAACCAAGGTGGGGTGGACAAAAAAGAGGCAGACAAAGGGGAAATAGCATGATATGCTTACCAGGTGCAAGGGGGCACTTAACTATGTCTGAACGAAAAGCCTCTTTTTTCTGTCATTTCGAGCGGAGCGAGAAATCTAAGACTACGACAAAGTTCGTCATTCCGGCAATCTTTTAGCCGGAATCCAGAATTTTCAGAAAGGCTGGATTCCGGACAGAGGCATTCCGGAATGACGGGAAGGGGATTTTTCTCTCAGACACAAACTAAAATCGGGAGGTAGATTATGTGTGGCATCATTGGCTATGTAGGTCCTCGCAATGTTATTTCCGTTGTCATTGAGGGTTTAAGACGGCTGGAATACCGTGGATACGATTCCGCCGGCCTCGCCTATTTCAAGGAAGGCCAGGTGGAAATTGTTCGATCGGTTGGAAAGCTGTTTGCCCTGGAGGAGCAACTTTCGGGCAAATATTCTACCGGTAAGGTGGGTATTGGGCATACCCGCTGGGCCACGCATGGCGTCCCTTCCGAGACCAATGCCCATCCGCATAAGTCCGGCCCTTTGGTGCTCGTTCATAATGGGATTATCGAAAACTACCTGCCCATCAAAAGGAATTTGCAGAACAAGGGGCGCACCTTTACTTCCGAGACCGATACCGAGGTCTTCGTCCAACTCATTAACGATTGCTATGAACAACAACCCAATCTGGAAGACGCTCTTTTTGAGGCGATGGCACAGGTGCGTGGATCGTATGCCATCTGCCTGCTGTCGGAGACGGCACCGGATCAGATCATTGCCGCGCGATCGGGCTGCCCGTTGGTGATCGGTGTTGCTAAAAAAGAATTTTTTGCGGCGTCCGATATTCCGGCCTTTTTGCCGTATACCCGCGAAGTCCTCTACCTGGAGGATGGCGAAGTGGCGACCTTCCGAGAGGGGGGGCTGGAAATAAAAAATAGAAAAAGAACGGTCGTTACCCCCAAAACACAAACAATTTTGTGGGACCCCGTCATGGCGGAAAAGGGGGGGTATCGCCATTTTATGCTCAAGGAGATTCACGAGCAGCCGCGGGCCATTATTGATACGATGCGTGGCCGCATCGGGCAGGACAGCGCCGAAATCTATCTGGAGGAACTGGATTTGCCCCTGGCGGAGGTCGGCCCGCTTACCGTGGCCGGGCCGATTGTCAGGGCCTGGCCGCAGCGAATCAGTCGGGTGATCTTGATTGCCTGCGGCACCTCCTGGCATGCCGCGTTGACCGGAAAGTTCTACCTGGAGGAGATGACACGATTACCGGTCGAGGTGGATATTGCCTCCGAGTTTCGTTATCGCTCGTTGCATCTTACCGCAAGCGACCTGGTGATCGCCCTGTCGCAGTCGGGTGAAACGGCGGACACGCTGGCCGGCCTTCGAGAGGCCAAAAAACAGGGGGCAACCATCCTGGCCATCAGTAATACCGTGGGAAGCAGTATCAGCCGGGAGGGCGCGGTGGTGTACACCCATGCCGGCCCGGAAATCTCGGTGGCCTCGACCAAGGCCTTTACAACACAAATCACCACCCTGCTTCTTTTGGCCATGTATCTTGGGAAAAAAAGGGGGACGTTTGCAGAACAGGAGCAAAGGGCCTTGATGAACGACTTTACGCAGCTTCCCAATCAGATTGAGACGGTGTTACAGGATGAGGGAAAAATAGCGGCCATGGCCAAACGTGTTTTTCGGAGCAACAACTTCCTTTACTTAGGCCGCGGCGTGCATTTTCCTGTGGCCCTGGAGGGGGCGCTCAAATTAAAAGAGATCTCCTACATCCATGCCGAAGGGTATCCTTCCGGCGAGATGAAGCATGGCCCGATTGCATTAATTGACGAGCATATGCCGGTTGTATTTCTTGCGCCGAAGGATCGCTTGTACGAGAAGGCCCTCTCCAATATGATGGAGGTCAAGGCGCGCGGGGGAAAGGTTCTGCTTTTTACCAATGAGCCAGACAACCCGGTTGAGGTTGCGGAGACCTTCGTATTTCCCAAGGTGTCTCCCTATTTAAGTCCGATTGTTGCGACGGTGCCGTTGCAGCTACTCGCCTATCATATTGCTGTGCTACGGGGCAGCGATGTTGACCAACCCAGAAATCTGGCCAAGAGTGTAACGGTTGAGTAGGGGGCGTCTCTCAAAACCACAGTAATCCGTTGGGCTGCTGACGGCATTCATTTCTTCCTCTCTCGGCATAATGTTTCATTGACACCTAAAATGATCGGGTGGTAGAATTTTTGCGTTATGTTACGCGTAAAACTTAGCCATTACGATAAAGCCGGACGGGCCAAAATGGTCGATATCTCCAAAAAGGCCAGCACCCTGAGAACCGCGATTGCTACGGGGAAGGTTTTTATGAGCCGCACAACACTGGATAAGATTCAGGATAAAAAGACGGCCAAGGGGGACCCGTTTGAAACGGCGCGTTTGGCCGGTATGATGGCGGCCAAAAAAACGCCAGAATTGATCCCTATGTGTCACCCCATTCTTCTTTCCAATATCGGTGTTGATTTGAGCGTCTGTCCTCTAACAGAAAAAGACACGGCCGAAATTGAAATTAAGGCGACGGTTTCGGCCGTAGGCCAAACCGGGGTTGAAATGGAGGCGATGACAGCGGTGTCCGTGGCAGCCCTCACGCTTTATGATATGTGTAAGGCGGTAGATAAAGGAATCTCCTTTGGCGAGATCGGCCTGGTTTTTAAAAGCGGTGGAAAGTCGGGGACGTACAAACGCCCGTTAAAAGTAGAGGCGAAAAACATTTCGCCCCTGTCATAGAATATGAATATCACCATGCTAAACGATACCTATCAACGCAATATCACCTACATGCGGATTTCGATCACCGACCGGTGCAATCTGCGCTGCCACTATTGTATGCCGGAGGACTTTACCGATTGGAAACCGAAAGAAGAGATATTGCGATATGAAGAGATATTGCGGATTGTGAAGGTGGCGGCTAATCGGGGTTTAAAAAAGGTACGGGTCACCGGCGGCGAGCCACTGGTACGACGCGGCGTGGTAGATTTTGTAAGGACACTACACGCCGTTCCCGGCATTGAAACCGTGGCATTAACCACCAACGGTGTATTTTTGAAAGAAACCGCCCAATCCCTTTTTGACGCGGGGCTGCGCCATATCAATATTAGCTTAGATTCGCTTCACCCTGAAACGTTTGCGCAGATTGTTAAACGGGACATCTTTGACCGGGTCTGGGAGGGGATTGAGGAATGCGAACGGATCGGCTTTGATCCGATAAAAATCAACTGCGTTTTGCAGGCCGGCGTGAATGATCATGAGGTCAACGACTTTGCCCGCCTCACCCTGCAGAAGCCTTATCATGTGCGGTTCATTGAGTTTATGCCCTGTGCCAATTGGGAGCGATGGATAGAAACCTATCGGCCCTTTCAAGTTAGCTTCGACCGGATCGAAGCCGAAATGGGAACCCTCTCGCCGATAGGCCAGCCCAATGAAGGAACGGCAGGACCAGCGGAAAATTTTAGACTGCCAGGAGGTAAAGGTGTGGTTGGCTTTATCCATGCCGTAAGCCACGATTTTTGCGGCACCTGCAATCGGATTCGTCTTACGGCAGATGGACAGATACGCCCCTGTCTCTATTCCTACGCCGGGGTTGATTTTAAATCGGCCATGCGATCCGGCTGCACCGATACGGAGCTATCGGCCCTTTTGGATCAGGTGATGGAGGTAAAGCCAAAATACCATGAGCTGGATGTAAGGCCAAAGGACAAGCAATTGCTCACCATGGTGAATATTGGGGGATAGAGGCGACGGACGTAGGGGCACGTTGCAACGTGCCTCTCATTTGAGGTGATCTGATTCAATACAAGGGATTCTTTTTGCTATTATGATTACCGTCATTGCCTATTCCAAAGAACATGGGTACCATCTTCTAGACAAGACCGAGCTTCTCCCACGTGTTAGCGACGAAAAGCACGATCTGGTCTGGATTGATTTTGAGGCCCCCTTACCGGATGAGTTCGCGCTACTTTCCAGTTATTTTAATTTCCACCCCCTCGCAATTGAAGATTGTGTGACCGAAACCCTTCTACCTAAGGTTGATGATTTTGGCGATTATATCTTTCTGGTGCTGTATGGGGCCCGATGGGGCGTGGAGGGTCGGTTTGCCACAAACGAGATCAACTTTTTCCTTGGCCCCAATTACATGGTGACCTATCACGATTTCCCGTCACGCAGCGTCAAACAGGCCATGGAGCGTTGTCTGAAAAATCTTCCCACCACAATACGGGGCGCCGACTTTCTCCTCCATGAGGTCTTGGATTGTATGGTGGATGACTATTTCCCTGTGTTAGATCGGTTCGAGAAGGCGATGGAAGAATTAGAAATGGAAGTCTTTGCGAACCCCAAAAAAGCAACACTAAATAAGATTGTGATGCTCAAAAAAGAGGTGATGTTGTTGCGCCGCTCCATTCTCCCTCAGCAGGAAATTTTAAATCGCTTAAGCCGGGATAATTTCGCGGTGATCAGCGCTAAAACGGGTGTTTATTACCGTGATATTTATGATCACCTTGCCCGTATTTCAGAGATGGCCGATTCCTATCAGGATCAACTGGGCGGCACACTGGAGGTGTACCTTTCGGCGGTTTCCAACCGGCTTAATGAGGTCATGAAGGTGTTGACGATGTTTACGGCCACGCTCATGCCGCTTACGCTTATCACCGGTATCTACGGGATGAATTTTGACAATATGCCGGAACTACGCAGCCGATTTGGCTATTTTGGCGTGCTGGGTGTGATGGGTGTTATTTTGATCGGCGAGTTCATTTACTTCCGTAAAAAGAAATGGCTTTAGTGCGACGGGTGTGATAGACTCCTCCCCTTGTGTAGGGGCACGTTGCAACGTGCCCCTACGGAAAGAAATATGATGCGCGACTTTATTCGATTGATGGAAGAGAAGGCCATTGCTGATGAACGCCTTACCTATGAAGAGGGATGCCGTCTCATCAGGGTTACGGGGCCGGATGTGTTTGATCTGATTGCATCGGCCAACCATGTTCGCCATCACTACTGGGGCAATCAGGTCAACCTCTGCTCGATTGTAAATGCAAAATCGGGACACTGTGCCGAAAATTGCAACTTCTGTGCGCAATCGGCCCATTACAATACCGGGATTCCCACCTATCCGTTGATGGATGAAGAGGGCTTACAGAAGGCGGCAGACGATGCAGTCGCCAACAAGGCCGAGGCATTTGGACTGGTTGCGGCCTGGCGGGGTTTGCGTGAGGGGAAAGAACTGGAGATGGTTCTCGCGCGGCTTCGGAAGTTGTCCGATCAGGGGCGAATTCGGATTGATGCCTCACTGGGTATTATTGAAGACCCGAAGATTGCCTTTAAATTAAAAGAGGCAGGGGTGGCTTATTACAATCATAATCTCGAAACGGCGCGGTCGTTTTTCCCCAACGTTTGTACGACGCATACCTACGAGGATCGGGTGCAGACGATTGTCTATTGTAAGGCTGCAGGGATTCGTATTTGCTGCGGCGGCATTTTGGGGATGGGGGAAAGTCTTGATCAGCGGATCGAGCTGGCAGTGGCTTTGCAGGAATTGGATGTGGATGTGGTGCCGATCAATTTTCTTCATCAGATTGAGGGAACCCCGTTTGCGAAAAACCGGTCGCTGCGGCCGATGGAGATTCTCACGAGTATTGCCGTCTTCCGGTTCATGCTGCCTTCCAAAGATATTATGACCGCAGGTGGCCGAGAGACGCATCTGCGGGATCTTCAATCCTGGATGTTTGCGGCCGGGGCGTCTCACACCCTGGTGGGAAATTACCTGACGACCACCGGTCGCAACGCGGAAGACGACCTGAAGATGATTGACGACCTCGATCTTCGTTACGAGTCGGGCTGCCACGAAAAGTCTCTTGTGCAGGATAAATTGCTTTCGATGATTTCGTAGAAAGTGGCGGACTTGTATCATACACTTGGGGCCTTACCCGAACCCACGGTAACCCACGAATTCTTCTGAAGAGGCTTGTATTTAAACCCCATCGAAAGTAGGCGACTGTAAAAAACCCGTTTGGGTTAACCTTTCCCGGAAGAACAGCGGAATTGTGTGTCACCTCTGTTGCTGCCAAAGAGGTAACAGTAGGTGGCATTGTTTCAACCAACCCCAAGTGAACATTGATGTTTAACAGGTTCTGTCTAGCCAACTCAACAAGAGAAACCCCTGACGTGCTTCCCGCGTAAAGAAGGGTTCCATTGGCTTGCTCACTTGAAAAGGCTTTGGCCATGAAGCAGGTTGCTTCTATTTGTGGCAGATCAAGACCAAAGACCACCTCGGTACTGTCGGGTAAAACGTCTTTCGTTTGGTCGGCCAGGGTTTCCCCATTGCAGTTCGGAGCGGCAACCAAAAGCTGAACCGACTTAACAACAGGAGGGACATGACCGGGTTTGGATAAGCCCTCTGCTTCTTGAATCGGAACGCGGACTTCGGCGTGCACCATCTTGGTTGGTTCCGTTTGGGGACCGGATCCGCCTTGATCGTCGCATCCCCAGAAAAGCACGATCATACTGATGATTGTAATCAATGATTTGAAATTAGACTGTAACATGGAACACCTTCCTCTCTTTTATGTTTTGTCGCGGCAACACCATGGCCGCCGCCTCACTCTTCTTACAGCGAATTCCGTGCCAAACATAAAAGTCAATTAAAACAATGTGTTATGATTTGCTTATCTTTATTTTCCAAAGAATTTCTAAAGAAATTTTAGAAATTTCCAGAAAAAAGGCAGAGGGAAGGTAAGAGAAGAGTGTCATTTCCGTGAAAGCCGGAATCCCGCGTTTTATTTCGGATTCCGTCTTAGGATTGCCGAACAGCCGGGGGGTGTGCGACAATTTGTTCGTGTGTCCGCGTTCGTATGTTCACAGTGACCGCAAGCAGCGTCCCATTCAACGGAAACGGTTGTTTGCCTCCACCCGTGGTGGATTTAGTCCGTATGGCTAACTTAACGACATCCCCTCACTTTGCCGATCGATGGATTGAACAGGCAAAGAGACTTGATTCAAGACTAATTGTCGGTCTTGATCCTGATCTGACACAATTTCCTGCGGCGCTACATTGTTCCAGCCATCCCATTGAAACAGAAGACCAACTGGAGGAGGCCATTGTTCAATTCAATCAGATTATCATTGAAGCAACCTACGACTGCGCGGTGGCTTATAAACCGCAGGTGGCGTTCTACGAACAATATGGTATCGCCGGAATGCGGGCATTAGAACGCACCCTTGCGTATTTACGAAGTCATAACCTGATCGGCATTGTGGACGCAAAGAGGAACGATATCTCCCATACCGCGGAGGCCTATGCAAAGGCCTGGTTATCTCCGTTTCGATCCATTCCACCCTCGCCAAATCCCTGGCAGGCCGATGCGATGACGATTAATGGATACCTTGGTCAGGATGGGGTTTTGCCCTTTCTGGAGGCAAATCACAATGCCGGCCTGTTTGTGTTGGTGAAAACATCAAATCCTTCTTCGAGTGATTTACAGGATATACCTCTTGCCGATGGGCAAACGGTTTATGCCAAAATGACACACCTAACCCACCTGTGGGGCAAGACAGAGGTAGGTGAAAGCGGGTATTCGAGGGTTGGTCTTGTGGTGGGCGCCACCTACCCTGAGGCCGCGAAACAATTAAGGTCCATTGCCCCACAAGCCCTTTTTTTAATGCCAGGCATTGGGGCGCAGGCAGGCTCCCTGGAAGCGATTGCTGTAGGTTCCGGTCCTGATAAGATGGGCGCCTATGCCGCAGTGTCCCGCAGCATTCTTTATCACTACAAGCCGGACGATATCAACGGGGATCATTGGGTTAAAAAACTCAAGGACAATGTACACGAACAAGCGCGCAGACTAAAAGAGGCAATCCAACAAACACTCTAATGTGTTTCCAAAATCCAGGCGTAAGGCCTAGGCGGCCTTTTGATCTGTGCAGATGGAAGATTGTTAGAGCAGCCCTATACCTTCTCCAGGTTAGCATATTTTAGCGCCAACTTCTTGATACCAACCGAGGAAAACCGAATCGTAATTTTTTCGTTTCCGTTACACTGCTGCACCTGCCCCACCCCAAAAATAGGATGTCGCACCAACGCCCCCGGCGGGTATGCCCCCTGCTCCGGCGACTTCTCCTCCCATTCGTTTTCATAGCGATCGGAATCAATCGGCCTGCGATCCACACTCTTTTTATATCGCCCCTCTGAAGAATAGGCCGTGGCATCCCAACTGGCAGGTCCATGGTTTGAGTGCATCAGGACCCTCTTGATGCCCTTTTCTCCCAGGTCTTTTATAAATCGAGAAGGAAGGTTCCATTGCGTTGTGCCATAGAGCCTTCGGGAATCGGCGCTGGTGAGATACAGCCGCGATTTAGCGCGCGTCATTCCCACGTAGCAAAGACGCCGCTCCTCTTCCATCTCTTTTGGCTCGGTTAGGGCGCGTGCATGAGGGAAAATCCCCTCCTCCATCCCCACCATAAAGACCGATTCAAATTCCAACCCCTTTGCCGAGTGGATGGTCATCAACGTCACAAACCCTTCTGCCTCTTTAGATCTGCTTCCCTCTTCGTTCGCAATCAATGCAATTTGATCCAGAAAGCCCTTGTATAACTCTTCATAGGTCGGCGGAGAGGCAGCCCCCTCTATCGTGAATTGCTGTGCAGCGGAGATAAATTCCAAAACATTTTCTTCGCGGCTTTCTTTCCCGTCCCCTTTTTCCTCCCCTTCATCCCCCTCACGAATATAATTGATATAATCGGTCTGCGTAACCAAAAGACGCACCAAATCACCCAGCGGTATTTTGTGCATCTCTTCCCGCATCCGTTCGATCAATTGATAAAAGGTGATAAGGCTCCGCTTGGCCGCCCCTGTAATCTGGATATCTTTATTTTCTGTGGGTAATGACGTTTGCATCTTCATAGCGACCAGCGGAAGCTGTCCGTTCGTTGGCGCCGTCGCGCCTTCGACAACGATGTGGCGGATCGCTTCATAAAGGGTGATCCCTTCGGATTCGGCAAAGAGGTTCAGTCGTTGCAATGTGACATCGCCCAGTCCACGGGGCGGCGTGTTAATCACCCGGCGGAGACTAATCTGATCTTCCGGAGAAAAAATAAGACGCAGGTAGGCAATCAGGTCTTTGATCTCCCTTCGTTCGTAAAACCGAATGCCGCCAAAAATAAGATAAGGAATCCCCTGATTGCGCAACTGCTCTTCCAGAACGCGGGACTGGGCATGGGTGCGGTAGAGAATGCAGAAATCAGATAACGGCTGTCCGTCGCGTATTCCCTTCGCAATGGTGTCTCGTACAAAACGGGCCTCGTCCATCTCGTCCTCCACCTCGACCACCAGGATCGGCTCGCCCCTCCCCTTTTCAGTCCACAACACCTTGGCCTTTCGGGTGTGATTTTTGGAGATCACAGCCCCTGCTGCGGATAAGATCGCCTCCGTCGAACGATAGTTTTGATCGAGTACCACCACCTTGGCGTCGGGGTAATCCCGTTCAAACTTCAAAATGTTCCCTACGTCGGCCCCGCGAAAGGCATAGATGGATTGATCGTCATCGCCGACCACACAGATATTGCGGCGCTCCCCGACCCAGAGACGGGTCAGGAGATACTGGGCGTAATTGGTGTCTTGGTACTCATCAATCATCAGGTATTGAAACCGTTCTCGAAAACGAGTGAGAAGATCAGGCTGGTTTTGGAAGAGTTGAATGGTGAGGCCGATCAGGTCGTCGAAATCAACGGCGGAGGCGGCCCTTAATTTTTGCTGATAGAACGGATAGACCTGTTTTAGTTTATCCTGGAGAGCCGAGGCCGACCGTCCTTCCGCATATTGTTCCGGTGAAATTAGTTGATTTTTGAGCTGGCTGATCAATCCCAAAAAGCGCTTCGGTGGGTAAACGGTATCATCAATGGCCAAGTCCGAAAGGGTGGACTTCATCATTGCAGACTGGTCTTGCGTGTCGTAGATGACAAAGGCGTTTTTGAGTCCGATCAGATGAGCATGCTGTCTTAAAATTTTCAGGCAAATTGAATGAAAGGTGGATAGGTTGCCATGCTTGGCCTGCTGTGAAAGAAGCGAGAGGACACGCTCCTTCATTTCCCCGGCGGCTTTATTGGTAAACGTAACAGCCAAAATTGTCTCGAAGGGGATACCCAGAACTTCGACCAGATAAGCAATGCGATGGGCGATGACGCGGGTTTTGCCGCTCCCCGCGCCGGCTAAGATCAAAAGCGGCCCTTCGGTATGGAGGACGGCTTCTTTTTGTTTGGGATTGAGGCCGTTCAGGAGGTCGGTTGTTAGGCTTTTTGTTGGTAACATATACGTTTTTGCGTAGATAATTGATTCAGTGCAAGTACATTCATAGTCCACTACAACGTCGCGGTCAATGTAATAACGTCCGTACTTTCAGACCAACCAACGGCCGGAACGCCGGCTGCGGGAGGGCCCCATTCGCGGCCCCTCGCAGGGGTCGCACCCCCGTTGAGGCGATTATACACGATGAGGTTTTATTTGCAAGGGATGTATCGCCTAAGGGTCACAAAGCTATCCTGCAAATTCACTCCCCTGTCCCCTTATCAAGGGGGCATGCGACAGAAATCTCTCTGACAAGGGGATTGAGGGGGTTTTTAGAGACACCCTACCGTCTTTCGGAGAGGAATGGCATTAGGAATCGGCGTCCCGATTTCTCCACAGGCTCCGTTTTCAATATTTTAGGTTGTAGAATCCTAAATGGTGTGGTATAAAAGTGGCTTCCATTTTTGTTGAGAACAACCCACTGTCTTGGAAAAATAGGGGGAGAAATTGGTAAAGGAGAAAAGATGATTGCTTCAAGTTTGGGGTTTCCGAGAATCGGACCGAAAAGAGAATTAAAACAGGCCACGGAGTCATTCTGGTCCGGGAAAATAACCGAAGAGGAGTTGCAGGCCGCTGCCCGTACCCGCCGCAAAGACAACTGGACGACACAAAAACAACGGGGCCTTGCACACATCCCTTCCAATGATTTCTCTCTGTACGATCATGTGCTGGATACCATTGCCATGGTGGGCGCGGTACCGGCCCGATACGGCTGGTCCGGCAAAAAGGTTGACCTGGCCACCTACTTTGCGATGGCACGCGGGGCGAAAAATCAGGGGGCGATGGAGATGACCAAATGGTTTGATACCAATTACCACTATATCGTCCCTGAATTTGAAGAGAACATGTCTTTCTCCCTGGCTAGCACCAAGGCGGTGGATGAATTCCTGGAAGCCAAGGCCCTGGGGATTATCACCCGTCCGGTCATGGTCGGGCCGCTTTCTTTATTGCTGTTGGGCAAGATCAAAGACACGACATTACAATTGCCCCAATTATTAGATCGCCTCCTCCCTGTGTATGAACAGGTGCTGCAACAGCTCTATGCCGCGGGCGCGCCGTGGGTGCAGATTGACGAGCCTTGTCTGGTCTTGGATTTGCCGCAGGATGTGGCGCAGGCCTATCCGGGGGCCTACGCACGGCTGGCTCAGGCGGCCCCGGGGCTTCAAATCCTGGTTGCCACTTATTTTGA
>SBBA01000055.1 GCA_005239925.1 Candidatus Troglogloeales bacterium
CCTAAGCGCACCGATATTCATAAAATTCTACTGATTGGCTCCGGCCCAATTATTATTGGACAAGGATGCGAGTTTGACTATTCCGGAACACAGGCCTGCCGATCGCTCAAAGAAGAAGGCTACTTCGTTATTTTGGTGAATAGCAATCCGGCAACTATTATGACCGATCCGGACATGGCGGATCGAACCTACATCGAGCCGATCACCGTTGAGATTCTGGAAAAGATTATAGAACGGGAAAGGCCCGACGCCGTTTTATCCACGATGGGAGGACAGACCGCGCTCAATATGGCTACCACCCTTCATGAACAGGGGATTTTGAAAAAGTACAATGTAGAGCTCATTGGCGCAAAATATGACTCTATCCAAACGGCGGAAGATCGGGCACTCTTTAAAAAAAAGATGGAGGAAATTGGCTTGCGGGTTCCCAAAGGTGGCGCCGTAAAAAGCCTAGACGAAGCTATTGCGCTTCATGTCCCCTACCCTGCGATTATCCGCCCATCCTTCACACTCGGAGGCGGCGGCGCCAATATTGCGTATACTCCACAGAAATTTGAAGCGGCCGTCTTAGCCGGTATTGCCATGAGTCCCATACATGAAGTGCTGGTTGAACAATCCCTTCTGGGCTGGAAAGAGTTCGAATTAGAGGTGATGCGCGATAAAAATGATAACGTCGTGATTGTCTGCTCCATTGAAAACATCGATCCATTGGGGGTACATACCGGCGATTCTATTACCGTGGCGCCGGCACAAACATTGACGGATAAGCAATATCAAGAGATGCGAAACATGGCCATTCAGATTATCCGCGCGGTGGGTGTGGAATCGGGCGGTTCAAACGTTCAGTTTGCCGTGCATCCGAAGACAGGAGAAATGCAGGTCATCGAGATGAATCCGCGGGTTTCTCGAAGTTCCGCGTTGGCCTCCAAGGCAACCGGCTTTCCGATTGCCAAAATTGCGGCAAAGCTCGCGGTGGGGATGACCTTGGATGAAATCCAAAACGATATTACCCGCGCCACACCGGCCTGTTTTGAGCCGACGATTGATTATGTGGTGGTGAAGATGCCGCGATTTGCCTTTGAAAAATTTCCCGATGCCGATCCAACACTCACCATCAAAATGAAATCGGTTGGCGAGGTGATGGCCATTGGGCGCAATTTTAAAGAGGCATTTCAAAAGGCCAGTCGGTCACTGGAAATGGGGCCGACGAGTCCTATATCAGATGGATTATCCCCTCTTCTCACTCCTCTCACATACGACTGGTTTTCAAAGGTTTCACCTCTCTTTCACGCCTCCGATTCTTTTTCTATTGAAGCAGTGTGCAGAGACACACATATTGACCCGTGGTTTCTTCGGCAGATAAAGGAGATGACTGATCTTGAAAAGCCATCCTCTGAAACAAGCATAAAAAATAGCATTCGCCCCGTCTATAAAAGGGTAGATACCTGCGGCGCAGAGTTTGAGGCACACACTCCCTATTTCTACTCTACATATGAGCAGGAATGTGAGGCAAATCCAACACAACTAAAACCAGGCCAGAAAAAGGTAGTTATTTTAGGATCAGGCCCCAACCGGATTGGACAAGGGGTGGAGTTTGATTACTGCTGTGTCCATGCCTCTTTGGCAATTCGAGAAATGGGACATGAGGCCATCATGGTTAACTGTAATCCAGAGACGGTCAGCACCGATTACGACATTTCCGATCGTCTTTATTTTGAACCACTCACTTTTGAAGATGTGATGAACATCGTGGAGACAGAGAAGCCGACCGATGTAATCGTTCAATTTGGCGGCCAAACACCATTAAAGCTGGCCGCCAGGCTTTCAGAGGCCAGTGTCCCTATTTCAGGAACAGATTATAAGAACATTCATCGTGCGGAAAGTCGAGAGGCGTTCAGCGATTTGGTTCAGAAGTTAGGCTTAAGACAGCCGGAAAACGGTCTTGCAAACAATCTGGATGAGGCGATAGCAATTGCTGAAAAAATAGGATTCCCCGTTTTAATCCGTCCTTCTTATGTCTTGGGGGGCCGTGGAATGAAGATCGTTTATGACAATGAAGACCTAAAGCAACACATGAATGATCTCAATTTCTTACAGGTTCGGCTTGATAGCACCCATCCCGTTTTAATTGATCAGTATTTGGAAGATGCCATCGAAGTTGATGTGGATGCGGTCTGCGATCAAGAAGGTGACGTTTTTATTGGTGGGATCATGGAACATATCGAAGAGGCGGGTGTCCATTCAGGCGATTCCGCGTGTGCCCTGCCGCCCATCTCACTGACCGAACCAATATTGAAAGAAATTAAAGAGCAAACCATTAAACTGGCAAGAGAGCTGAACGTCATCGGACTGATGAATGTTCAGTATGCCATTAAAAATGATCTGCTTTATATCTTGGAGGTCAACCCGCGCGGGTCTCGAACGGTTCCGTTTGTCAGCAAAGCGACCGGTGTTCCGTTGGCCAAGATTGCGATGAAGGCCATTCTTGGCGTCCCGCTTCGGGAGATGGGACTCCCAACGCATTCGCCGCTTAAACATGTTGCCGTCAAAGAGGCGGTATTCCCTTTCCTGCGACTGGATGTCGATCCCATACTTGGCCCTGAAATGAAATCGACCGGAGAGGTAATGGGAATCGACTCCGACTTTGGCATGGCCTACGCCAAGGCCCAGGCCGCTGCCAATAATAAACTGCCGCTTACGGGAAAGGTCTTTCTATCGGTTAAAGATCGTGACAAGCCGCATCTTTATCCCATTGCAAAACGGCTTATCGAATTGGGATTTCATTTGACAGCAACTAGGGGAACGGCTCAATATTTAAAAGATCGTGGCATTATTGTGGAGCCGATCAATAAAGTAAAGGAGGGGTCGCCTCATATTGTTGATTTTCTCCAAAAAGGGGAAATACAATTGGCAATCAATACGGTTGGGGATCGCACCTCGCAGATCGATTCCTGCTCCATTCGGAAAACAGTGCTTCATTGTGGGATTCCTTATTTTACGACCATCGCCGGCGCAAGGGCCGCAGTGGATGGGATTATCGCCTTAAAAAAGAGAGGCATGACGGTTAAATCTCTAAAAGAGTATTACGGGGAGGAAAAAGAATGACAGTTCCAATGACACGAAAAGGATATGAACGGATTAAGGAAGAGGTGAACCGCCTTAAAAAAGTGGAACGACCTCAAAATATCGCCGACATCGCAGAGGCGCGCGCGCATGGCGATCTTTCTGAAAATGCCGAATACGATGCAGCCAAAAACAGGCAGGGCCATATTGAAGGTCGAATTAAAGAGCTTGAAGCGAAAATGGCCGATGCGGAGGTGATTGATATCCGTAATCTCTCTACCGAAAAAGTGGTTTTTGGAACAACCGTTTATCTCATTAATTCGGAAACGGGAGAAGAGAAGAAATATATGATTGTTGGAATGGAAGAGGCCGATTTAAAAGATGGAAAAATCTCAGTGCAATCGCCATTGGGGCGATCCCTGATTGGGCATCGTGTGGGAGAGTTTGTCCAGGTGGTTACACCCGCAAAAACCGTGGAATACGAAATCTCAAAAATCACCGTGGAAGAGTAGGGGGCACCGGCCCCCGGCGGGCAACAGCTCCCGTTGGTCGCTGTGGGGGACGTATAGTCACACTTATTGTCGTCATTCCGGCAATGTTTAAGCCGGAATCCAGTAACTTTTAGAAATATTTCTACAAAGCAAATGCGTATTGAAGTCAATGGCGTAGAGCAAGACCTCTCCCCTGGAACCAATCTTACCGGGCTGCTTTCTCAATTAAACCTGACACCCGAAAGGGTTGCCATTGAGCTTAACATGGAGGTTGTTGATCGAAAGCAGTTTGACTCCGCGTTAAAAGAAGGAGATAAGGTCGAGATCATCCATTTCGTTGGCGGGGGATAGTAACAGTGTAGGAGCAATAAATGCCATCTATCTCAATGTTTTATGGAATTATTGTCTATCTCTACTTTAAAGATAATAAGCAACATAAAAAACCACATATTCATGTTAAATACCAAGAAGACGAAGTTGTCGTTGCTATTCCTAATGGTGAAATTTTAGATGGCAATATTCCAGGTCCAAAAATGAAACTATTGCAAGCATGGATTGAATTACATAAAGATGAGCTTATCGCAAATTGGGAGCTTGTTGTATCCGGTCAACAACCCTATAAGATTGATCCCTTAAGGTAAATTAATGAATCCAAGAATTACTAAGGTAATGCCGAGCGATGATTTTAAACTCATACTCATTTTCACGAATGGAGAGCGAAAGGTTTACGACTGCTCCGACTTGCTTGAATTTGGCGTCTTTCAGGAATTGCAAGATAAAAACTATTTCAAACAGGTAAAGGTTATTGACGGCACTGTTACGTGGCCACACGAACAAGATATCTGTCCTGATACACTTTATCTTGATTCAATAAAAGAGAAAATCGAACAAGCGGGGGTAGAAAATGGAAGTTGATCGGCTACTTATTATCGATGGCATTGAATTAAAATCACGTCTCATTGTTGGAACCGGTAAGTACGCCTCTTTTGATGAAAATAAAAGGGCGGTGGAGGCATCCGGCGCTGATTGCGTTACTGTTGCTGTGCGCCGGGTCAATATCCTGGATCGCAACACAGAAAACCTCCTGGATTTTATCGATCCGAAAAAATATAAAATTCTGCCGAATACAGCGGGGTGCTATACCGCGGAGGATGCGATCCGAACGGCACGCCTCGCGCGCGCCGCAGGGATTACCAACTGGGTGAAGCTGGAAGTGATTGGCGACCCCAAGACACTTTTGCCCGATAATGAAGCCACGCTTGAGGCAACACGGGTCTTAGTCAAAGAGGGATTTGTCGTCTTTCCTTATATTAACGACGATGCGATCATGGCAAAAAAGCTTCAGGATGCGGGCGCGGCCGTGGTCATGCCGCTGGCGGCCCCTATAGGATCAGGATTAGGCATTCGCAATCCGCATAATATTCGACTGATTATGGAAGCCGTTTCTGTTCCTGTAATTGTGGATGCCGGTGTGGGCACGGCCTCTGACGCCGCGGTGGCAATGGAATTGGGGTGCGATGGCGTGTTGATGAATACCGCCATTGCCGGCGCAAAACATCCGATTCAAATGGCCGAGGCCATGAACTATGCAATTAAAGCAGGCCGGCTTGCCTACCTTTCCGGGCGTATTCCCAAAAAGCTCTACGCCCAGGCCAGCAGTCCCACCGAAGGAATGATCGAATAGCCCCGACGGGGGCAGCGGACTACCGCTCCCGTTGCGCGGTGGGCACGCAAAGTTACACACTACCCTTGTACCCTTGGGAGCAGCTTTGTTTGAACTCTATCTAATAACCGACCGACATCAAACCCATGGGCGACCCCTTCCTGAAATAATCCAAGCGGCAAGTGAAGCCCATGTCCAAGCCGTCCAGTTTAGGGAAAAAGACCTTCCTCTCCGAGATCAACTAACGCTGGCGATGGAAATTCAGAAAATCACAAAACGGTACGGGATGAAGCTCTTCATCAATGACCGTGTTGATCTTTGTTTAGCCATTGACGCGGACGGCGTCCACCTTCCTTCTACCGGCCTGCCTGTTACCGTAGCACGAAAGATGTTAGGCCCAGGAAAAGGCATTGGCGTCTCTTGTCATTCATTGGATGATGTTCTACATGCCGAAGCAGAAGGGGCTGATTTTGCACTCCTGGGACCCATTTACGATACTCCCTCAAAACGTAAATATGGAGCTCCATTGGGAATTGATTATTTTAAAAATGTAAAGGAAGTAACCAGAATCCCACTCTTCGCAATCGGTGGAATCAATGAAAGCGTTCTATCTGAAGTTTTTGAAGCAGGTGCCAATGGCGTTGCGATGATCTCCCCTATTATGAAGGCACCTCATGTAAGGGAGCAGTGCGAGATTTTTTTAAGGAAGATTGCAGAACTTTCTCCAGACTAAACCCCACCTTCCACGAAGGTTTTCTGACCTATAATCTTCAATTTTCCCTCGGCATAATATTGGATCACCCTGGGGAGCAACCGATGCTCTTCAATCAGGATGCGGTCTGAAAGCGACGCCTCGGTATCCCCCTCTAAAACCGGAACCGACGCTTGAGCAATAATCGGGCCATGATCTGTCTGTTCATCCACGAAATGAACCGTACATCCACTGACTTTCACGCCATGTGCCAACGCCTGTCGGTGTGCATGAAGCCCAGGAAAGGCCGGAAGCAGCGAGGGATGAATATTAATCACCTTGTTGGGGAAGGCCGTCAGGATAGGTTTTGAAACAAGACGCATGAACCCGGCCAATATCACCAACTCAACCTGATGTGCAGTAAGCGTTGTAACGATGGCCGCGTCATACGCCTCTCGGTCGGGATAGCTACGCGGGTCTAGATGGATGGATGGCACCTGATGCTGCTTGGCCCGCTCCAGCGCCCTCGCGTCTTTTTTATCGCTTAGAACGATACCAACACGTGCCGTTAAGACACCCGTTTGAATTGCATTAAAAATTGCCTCCAAGTTGGATCCCCTACCCGACGCCAAAACACCAATAACTAATTTTTCTTCACCCATAAATAATTCCTTTTTTCCCTTTGACCACCTCACCAATAATAAACGCCTTTTGTCTTACCAACTTAAGGAGAGAGATCGTTGCCGCGGCATTTTTGGGGTCTACCACCAGCACCATGCCAATGCCCATATTAAAGGTGCTGTACATCTCCTCCTGATCCACCCCGCCCTCTTTTTGAAGGACATTAAAAATTTCAGGCACAGCGTATGAGCCGCGAAACACCTTTGCCATGCAATGCTCTGGAAGAATTCGGGGAATATTCCGTGTCATCCCGCCACCGGTAATATGGGCCGCTCCGTAGATCGGTATCTTTTGCATGACACTCAAAAAAGACTTTGCATAAATAAGGGTTGGTGTTAACAGGACTTCGCCTACTGTTTTTTTAAAACCAGTAATGCGATCACTGGCCGTAAGCCCCATCTTCTCAAAAACAATTTTCCGGGCCAGTGTATACCCATTACTATGCAGGCCAGATGAGGCCAGCCCTACAAGAAGATGCCCCGGCTTAATCTTTTTTCCATCAATTTGTTTCTTCCTCTCAACCACGCCAACGACAAATCCGGCAAGGTCGTATTGTTCATTCTGATAAAACCCCGGCATCTCCGCCGTCTCACCCCCAATTAAGGCGCAACCCGCCTGCTGACATCCCTTAACAATCCCTTTAACAACCTGTTTCAGATTGTCCGGAGACAGTTTTCCCGTGGCAAAATAATCCAGAAAAAAAAGCGGCGTTGCCCCCGATACGATAATATCGTTGACCGACATGGCAACCAGGTCTATCCCGATCGTGTCATGACGATTCATCATGGCGGCGACAGACAACTTCGTTCCCACGCCGTCTGTGCTGGCAACTAAAATGGGCTCTTTTATTTTTTTAGGAAGGGCATAGAGGCCGCTATATCCCCCCAGTGAGGTAATGACCGCCGATGAGAATGTGGATCGCGCCAGGGGAGCGATTTTTTGCACGGCACGCTCCCCTGCCCTAATACTGACGCCGGAATCTTCATAGGTTAAAGAAGGCATGATGCGAAGCAGCACCTATCTCACCTGAGATGAAAAAATGAAAAAGAGGGAGTAAGCCTTATTACTCTTTGCGTTTGGCATGGGGTGTGCGGGACTCCTGAAAGGCCTCATCGGCCCGTTTTTTATTTTCTTCATGTTCAACCCCCATGTCGGCCAACGCCTGGTAACTCAATCCAAGGCTATTTTGAGCCATGGCATAACCGGCAGTTCCATCTTTCTGGTTCTTCCATATATTTGCGGCCTCCTTCAGGGCCTCAATGGAAAAGCCCAGATTCTTTTTGGAATCAACACCGCGATCTGATAGATCCTTATAGACCTCTCCAATCTTATTTTGAGCCATGGCATAATCTTTCATGTTCTCTTGTTTCTTTCTTACACGAGCGGTTTCTTTAAACGCCGATATGGCGTTATTTAAGTTTTTCTCAGCCTCCATGTCCTGTCTGGCTAACGCCAAATAGCTAGCACCCAAATTTTTCTGGGCCTCCGCATAAATAGCCTCAGTCTTCTCTCCCTTTCCATTCTGGGCTACGTCCTGAAAGATGTCTACCGACTGCTTTAGATTTTTCTTCGGTTCAACATTCCACTGTGCCAATGCCTGATAACTCATGCCAAGGTTATTCTGGGCGTTCAGGTACCCAGTGTCTTCTTTATTATTCTTTTCCAATTTGACCGCTTTTTCCAGAAAGCCAATCGAGGCCTTAAGATTTTTCTCCGGTTCAATTTGCCACTCGGCCAATTTCTGATAGCTGGTGCCAATATTATTCTGAATTTGGGCTGCATATTCTTCTTTTTTCTCAGTTTCGATGAATTTGGCCGCTTCCATTAACGTAGATATCGCCTTGTTCAGGTTTTTCTCATACTCAATACCCCACTTCGCAAGCGCCTGATAGCTCACACCAAGATTATTCTGTGCATCAACATAACCCGCAATATTTTTCAACTTTTTATCAATCTCGGACGCCCTTTCTAGGGCAGCAATGGAGAGTTTGAGATTTTGTTCCTGTTCCACCCCCAACGCAGCCAGTTCCTGGTAGCTTTTTCCAAGGCTCTTTTGTGCACTGGCGTAGCCAATTTCATTCTTCTCCTTCTCCATGAACCGAGCGGCCTCCTGGATGACCAGGACCGAATGCCTTAGATTTTTCTCCGGCTCAACACCTAAAGCAGCCAGTTCTTTTGAGCCTACGCCAATATTGTTTTGGATATTCGCGTACATGGCCCAATCTTTCTTTTCACGATACCCAGCAAGGGCCTCACTGAAAAGATCAACCGACCTCTTTAATGTCATCTTATCACCCGTTACTCTGTACACCTCATAGTTTATATAAGCGGCATAGAGATAGAGGTCGCCTCTACCTTGCGGCTTCATGGGTTCATTTAATAAGGCATCAAAACGACGCGCGGCATCGGCAAAATTACCTGCCTCAACCCAGTTAAGCGCATGAATAAAGCCAACCAACAGCATAGGTTCTTTAGCGGATAAAACCGGCAGCGTGGCGGTCTTAGGAATCTGACCTAGAAAGTCCGCAGGCTGAGTCAATTTCGACAGAGACGGGAAATTGGAAGTGACGTTGGGGTGAAACTCGTTGTCCTTGATCTCTCCTCCAATAAGAATTGGCACATTTTCCTTGGACCCTTTCAGACCCAAAAAACCAATGTGCTTTAATTCATTGTTCTTTGATGTATTTGTTTTAAGAAAGGTCGTTATCCCCTCTTGAACACTGGCCTTTTCATCGTCTCCAGTGATCTGGGCTATTCCAACCTTTAGCTTGATGACCGCTTCCTTTTCAGCTTCTTCAGCAAATAGATTGTTCCCCATCAACATCACTACAACCAAGCAAAGCCCTAACAGAACTTTAATCACTGGAAAGATAGATTGACCAACATGAGATTTTTTTTGCAAACCGAACACTGTTAAGCTCCTTTCACCTAAAAAATATGTGCCTCGCCCATTGCGATAGCACCGCATCCCTTCAGCGTACCAATAAAGTCGGAAAAAATCAACCTTTCTGGCCTTGCCGGGTGCATTACCACGATCTCGGTTGACTTTTTGTTTTCTGTATAGTAATTATAATATATACTATGCAGATAAGATCAGATCAACTGAGTCGGCTTCG
>SBBA01000092.1 GCA_005239925.1 Candidatus Troglogloeales bacterium
CTTCCCAGACGGGACTATCGGGGTCGTCCGTTAATTCCCCATCAACCTTTTCGGCTACAATCGTTTCCCGAAGGGGGGGCGGCCCGTCATACAGTGAAATCGAATTCACATAGTTGGCGATATGCCAACGTTCCTCTTCGGTGGTCTCGACGTTCTCCCCCTTTGCAAACGAGGGCATATCCTTGTCGCCAACACCGCGGCTAATCCGCTGAAAAATCTCTTCAGGGGTATTACTCCGACGGAAAATCCATCCCTTGGTCAGGTTCCTGGGCCAAACCGGCATATCAACGGCGTTAGGACCATCGGCGCGACCGGCAACACCATGACAGCGGTTACACTCCACCTTCATGAAAAGCTCTTTTCCTTTTTCAATTGAGTCCGCCGAGGGAGAAACCTTTTGACCGAACTCAATCATCTTCGGCGGCTCGGCCTGATTCGCAAACTTTTTAGAGAAGGTTTTAATGTAGGATACCACCTCTTTACGATCGGCCTCACTTAATATCTTTTCCCACGCCGGCATACCGGTTCCGGGAAGCCCGTTGGTCACCGTCCTGAACAGGTCGTCATCCGTGGGCAATTCGCCCCTTTGGGTTGAGGCATATTTATATTGGGCGCGCTTAAAATTGGCCGGGCGAGGGTTAAAGAAATCGGCCGCCGGGCCATCTCCACCACCGCTGATCCCATGACAATGGGCACACCGCTTTTCATAAATCGCCTGACCACCTGTCGCCTTCGGGGCGGCAGTCTCCCCTGAAGCAGCCTCTTCTTGTGGGGCCGCCTCTTCCTGTGGCGCGGTTTCTACTGCTGGCACAGCCTCTTCCTGCGGGGCGGCCTCTGCCTCTGGCGCAGCCTCTTCCTGCGCAAAGAGAGGCGTCACTCCTAGAAAAAGAACCCCAGCAATAAAAAAGAACGCCGCCATACGAGACAGCAATGTTTTCTTAACGGCTTTTTTCACCAAAATCTTAACTACTTTTTTTACAATTCTTTTAATCATCTCATTACAGGGGCAAAGCCCATTTTAAACCGCTCCTCCTCATCTTAAGGAGGGGATAAAAAACCTAAATGTTGGCCGTCATTCCGGCAATCTTTAAGCCGGAATCCAGCTCTTTCCTTCTCACCCTAAACCCCTGGATTCCGGATAGAGGCATTCCGGAATGACGAACTTCGTCTTAGCTCCTTACCACCTACTCCCACGTCCTCGGGTGATGGCCAGTATAGTTATATAAGAACATAATCACCTTCCATCGTTCTTCTTCCGAAAGCATGGTCTCCCACCGTGGCATCGCTGAATTCCACGGGGTTGACTCCAGGGGAAGCCCAATACCACCGGTGCTTATGCGCCAAAAAAGATAAGACTCCTGCAACATGGCAATCGTACCCGGATCTTGAAAATCGGCAGGCGGAGGATTAAAGCCGTGATAGAAAATCCCCTTGCCATCCAAAAGATCACCATGACAGAAGACGCAGTTTTTAAAATAGATATCCCTTCCCTCATCAATGCGCGCCTGCGTTTCGGGCGATATCTCCTCGCCCTCCTCAACATGGAAGGGATTGTACAACCCCGTAACCTCCCCTGGCGGCGCAGGGTGAATCACCCGCTGCTCCAATGGCGGCTCGATGGATGTACCTAAGCGTTGATAGGCGTTCCACCAAACCAACACCGGCAGCGCAACCAACACAATCAGCCTTAATCCCTTGGCAGCCGCGCCCTCCATTCCCCCACCCAAAAACGAAAGAACAGGATCAATAATCGCCTCTTTGATATCGTGAAAAAGGGATAGATAGGTCACCGCGCCAACCGTGACAAGCGCCATGTACATAAAAATAAGGCTCGACGGCAACGGGGGCTTTACCCCAAACTTCAGCACGAGATAAAAGGCGGCCATACAAAGGGCAACCTTCATACCGGGATGAATTCCTTTTTTAACTGACTGTTCTTCTTCCAACTTATTTCCTTCATCCGCCAACGGGCGGAGGCGAATAGACAGCTCCCGTTGGTCGCGGTAGACCTATGAATTACGAATAAAACCTTTAAAACCTGAATTCTTGATTCTTCATTCTTGATTCAGAATGAATCATCTACCCCCAAAATGGTGATACCACCAACAGAAAGCCTAACGGCCTAGTAACCAGCACCCACACTTTGCACACACTTAACATTTGGCTGAGACTTTTATGCTACGACCACGCACATACAGCGTTTCAGCACTTAAATCCTGTTTGTGCGGCCATTCGATACCACCAAAAATAACCTTCACTTTACGAAAATAATTTTCATCCTGGAGTTCCTTAAAAATACCCTTACTCAAATAGGGCTTCACATCAACGATCTTGGTCTCAGATGGACGTCGAAACCGAACCTCCAGGCAGTAATTATCTTTTACCTTGATACGATCAATTGTCGGCATCATACATCACCTTAAGGGTTGAATTTTAAGAACCTTTTGTCCTTCTATAGCTAATTTCCAATCTGCCATTAAATCCTCACGATGAATCTCCGCCCAAGCCTGAACCAGTTTCAACTTATTTACTTTAAGCCTTCCTTCTAAAATCTTACCGTCTGGAATTCGCACCACAGCCGATTGATTTCCATACTGCACATGGAAGTGTGGAGATTTATGCCTGTCATTATCAAAATGATACATCCTTATGATAATCCCATAAAACATGGAAATAACCGGCATTAATCATCATCTCCTCGCTGACTTTGAACAAATGCAATCACACTTTCCATTTCGGCCTCGGTGAGACCAATGGGCGGCTTGTTCACCTGGGGCATACGGGCCGAATACGGTTTGGGTTGCGGCGGATCGAAATCCAGTCGAATATAGGCCTGGGGATGAAGCAACGACTCGGTAATAAACGCCTTCGTGAGCCGATCGCCTGCGTTATCCAGATTGGGACACTTTCCACCACGGGCCACCCCAATCGTATGACACAACCCACACCGTCCCTTCCCATAAAACACTGCCGCACCGGCGGCAGCCCCGGACGGAGCGTTCCTGTTGGTCACGCTAAGGCTACCAAAATCCCTACTTGTCTGTACCCAATAGGCCACCATGGCTATTCCGATAATCCCGACAACGATAAAAATCCAAACCTTGGAAGAACCCACATTACGATTTTGCTCCACCGCCTGGAGCCGCAGGTGCAGCAGCACCCTCTGCAGGCGTCACAACTGCGGGATCGGTGGAAGTACCTGTCTCACCACCCTCGCCGACACCCCCCTCAGGAACAGCGCTATCCGTACCTTCGGTATCACTCACTGGAGCAGCCGCTTCGGAGCCACCACTTACTCCGCCCAGAAGCTCTTCCGGTGTAATCGTCACCTTGCCCCCCTGGGCCTGAATAAACGACATCACCATGAGAAGCTCCTGCGGATTCAAATCAATGGGTGGCTTGTTGATCGTAGGCATTTGCGCCGCAAACGGGATGGGATGAGGATCATTAAAATCCAGCTTGATATAGGCAGACGGCTTGGTTAAGGTTTCATAGATAAACTCCCGCGTGAGCCGCGCTCCCACCCCCTGAAGGTTGGGACAGCGCCCCCCCTCCGTTCCAATGGTGTGACACAGGGCGCATTGACCCTTTCCAAAAAAGATCTTACTGCCCAGTTGGGCAATATCCTTGCCGGATTGAATCGTACTTAAATCAATTTTCTCTTCCACAGGGGGATGCGACTCCCGTTGCGGCAATGAATAGGCAAGCCCCGTATAGGCCACCAGGACCGACATTACAAACCCAGCCACCTTGTAAAGGTAGGAGGAACCGACCCCTTCTTTAAGGGTCATTGTTCCTTCGGGGAGGGTTTCTTTCCCTTTCTTTTCCGATAGAGAGGCCACCCAGAATATAAAGCAAAGAAAGGCGCCAAAAATAAAGGCGGAAAGCGACTGAATCGCCGCAGCCGGGCCTAACGCGGGGGTAAACCCATAAGCGGAGTCGTCGCGCATGACACCATAGATATGCCAATGCACACGTGAGGCGGAACGGGCATATCCCATCATCACCATTAACAGCACGACCATGACCGCGTTTAACACCAGGGCATATTGGGAGCCTGGGGTCATTCGCCCCCATTTCATCACCCCGGTACTCTTGGCGTTTCGCAGAAGGAGTGCGGTCATCACCGATATACTGACCAATACAAAAAGAACGATTAATACCTGAGACACCGAGAGAACATTCACGCGGAAAACGGCAGGAACAAAATAACCATAAACGCCGATCACGATAACACCAATAATCACTAAAATAAACAGGATCACCTCAAAAACGCGCGCCCCCTTTGCCCAAGGTACCGTTACCTGCTTATTGGCACGCCAATAAAGCAGGAAGCTAAGGAATGTAGTCAAAATCATGATATTAACGACGGTAAGCTTGGCCGACATCACGCCAAAAACACCCAGCAGCGGATGGTGCGTGCCACCCATCTTCCGGGCCTCTTCCACCGAGGCCACTAGGGAATGCGGCGTCATCCAGACCATGAAACAGGCGAGCAGCGTCACCAACATGATCGTGATATATTTCTGGTATTTAATCCCCTCGTCCGTACGACGAATCAGCCCCTGCCAGAGATAGTAATTCGAACCCAGAAAGAGCGTTCCAATTAAAACGGCCTGCAAAATAAAGAGCCAGGAGAGGAATCCACCCATCAGGGTAATACCCATCTGCTGATTGTATTCATACACCTCACGCATCAGCCAGTATCCGGCAAACGGCAACGGCAGCAGCCCAAAAATACCAATAAAGTTTCCGATATACCCCATCCAGTCATAATGTTCTCTCTCTTCCTGCGTCTTGGAAGAGAGATATTTCACCCCCGCATAGGCTCCGCACATAAAACCGCCCAACACAACGTTGCCGATTAGGCGATGGATATTGACCGGATTCCAGGTGGGGTTATGAATGACCGCCCAGAGCCGATCCCAGCCCTGAACATCAGGCGAGAGAACAACGGGCGAGGCCTGGAACGAAAGCCAGGCATCAGCGGTATACATAATGAAGATACCGATGACGTTTAATAAAAATCCGAGGAAGAGATGCAGCTTTTTGCGTTGCATCATCTTGTCCCAGCCGTACCAGTAGATGTAGAGGACAATGGTTTCTAAAATAAAGAGAGAGGCGTAAAAGAGATAGGTAACATAGAACACCTCGGTGAGATAATTAAAAAACTTGGGATATAAGGAGATCAGCAGAAAAACCAGGATACCGCCAAAGGTGGCTGTGGTGCCAAACGCGGAGGTGAGCAGTTTGGTAAACTCCTTTGCCAGCTTGTCGTATCGCTGCTCCCCGGTTAAATATCCGATCAACTCGCACAGGAAGGCAAAGATCGGCACCCCCAACACAAACCCGGCAAAAAGAAGGTGAACCTGGGCGATAATCCATACGGCGTTTCGGCTCCCGATATACGGAATATCGCGATAGTCGCTAATGGCAAACTCCTGGGCATGGGCCGTTACGGCCATCCCCAGAACAATAAACAAAAATAAACTAACTGCCTTTTTCAAAATACCCATTCTATGCTTAATCCACCCACTATAACTCAGTACAGATCCTCTTAAACAGTATTTCCACCTATTCCAAGGGAATAGCCCATCTAGAGATGCGCAGGAACTTTACTCGCGACTCTTCATCCTTTTCCCCAAGAACATCAGTATGCGCACGGTTAGAAGGAATGGGAGTGTGTTGTACCCGTTGTCCAGGGATAGCCCTTACATCCTTCACGGACATCTCAATAACGCCATTCCTTGAAGGATTCTTAGCACGCTGTCTCGTTTGTTCTGGGATAGAGTACTTACTCCAGTCTGTTGACATACCATCATTATGGTTTTTAAAGGCTCCTGGAATTAGAAGACCGTTTTTCGTGTTATTAGAATGAACTCGCATAAACAAACGATCCTTATCAGGAATCTCTTCTATATCCAAACCTGCTATACCAGATTCTTCAACCAAAGCAAAAAGTCCTCGTTTTTAGTTTTTGGATTGAGACTCCCTTTTCTAAAATCATCGCCTTTATTATCACCATAAAAACCTAATTTCACTGTTCTGTCGGCAGGTATGTTAATTAACACCTCGTATTTTTGTGTATCCCAATGGAGATCAATACTTCCATTTGGCCCTGGTAATATATTCGGAGCTGCAAGGACAGTCTCATGGTCACACCAAAGCCATTTTACGCAATTTTCTAGAAACAGGGTTGCTCGGCGCCAGGTTTCCTTAGTATAACCAGGGCTCCCTTCATCATCCCAATTATCACGCAGACCCAATATGCTGCTACGTGACGATTCAATAGCACTTTTTATATCTTCTCGCAAGGGAGTATCTTGCTTGTATAAACCCTCAAGCTGACAGGTTTCTATAATTGCTTTAATTTTTTGAGAGGTCCACTTATCAGGCCCTTTGGTAATGGACCACTCCGAACGATACGGCTTAGAAACGATAATCTTCCTTTCCAGTAACTGCATATATCCGCCTTCCTAAGATTCAACACAAATCAAAGGCATCTTTAGTTTTTTTGCCCATTTTTTAAGGCCCGCCTCTTTACGAGCAGCCCGTTGGAATACATCTTGCATCTGCTGAACATCATTACCATCTAGCGCTACAAAGAATTCTTTGTGCAAACTACCCTCATGATAATGAATCTTAAGAATATGACACAAGGCCATGGCTAACGGGGGATCAGAAGGGTCTGAAGCAAACACAGGCCTTAAGTCAGTTAAGACTCTAGCATTCAAAAAAACGCTATTATGTTCTGTCATTAAATCAAAGGCCTTGGAAGTTACTTCTAAAGGTGTATCCAGAGAAAGAATCTGTGAAAGGTGCTGCTCAATAGACTCCCAATTTTTTGAGGCTGGAGCAAACCCCTCTTCTTCAGCGGCAAGACGGAACGCCTTAACAAACTCTGGGATGGTCACTGATGTATCACGGTTTATGTATAAACTCGCCAACATCTCTATTATACGCTTTGATTTATCAGCACCAATTTTAGTTTTTTTATTAACATAGTCAGCAAGACTAGAAACGTTAAGCGCAGGAGGGGCCTTTTTTAAGGTCTCCAGTAGATCTTTCATAGACCCATCTGAAAGGCTCAAAAAATCCTTCGCAGCAGCGTGTTGGCTAGTAGGAATTTGTAGTTTCACTATATATACCTTAACTCGACATAAACTGATGATGTTTCACTCTCTCGTCCACTCCTACCTACTCGAGAGACTATACACGACTCAACTTCGCATGGTTTATCAATCGTCATGTTTATAGGGTATTTATACTCTTCAATAATCTCTCTACGGGCTATACGTACGGGCGAAAGGTTTTTCGCCCCTACTTCTCCACGTTAATTACAATCTCCTTATGGTCATGCTCCGCCGGTTTATTCCCATGCGACCAGGTATGCTCGTAGGCAATCACCTTCCACCGTTCTTCCTCTGAAAGGGCACCCTTCCATGACGGCATCTTGGTCTTTTCCACGCCCTCCGATACACGCCAGAACCAGTAACTGTCTGAATATTTATTCATCTTGGCAGCCGCACGAAAGTCCTGGGCACCCCGCTGTTTCGGACGATCCTTTGCGGCATCAATCTCATGACAGGTGAGACATCCTTTGTCCACCTTGAC
>SBBA01000191.1 GCA_005239925.1 Candidatus Troglogloeales bacterium
GCTCTAATCATGTCTGTGTGAGGCCAGCCTTCTTTGGTTTGTTGCTTCATTTCGATGAGTAAGGTGATGGTTCTGCACACCCATTTTAAAAATTAAAAAGTTTGCTTACAGAGCACTCAAAAGATATAGGGTTATGAGTGGCATTCGTATTGTCTACGCTTTTCATGTGGCAACTTTCAAAGTGGAATTCATTGCGGTTTATTACAAGGGAGATAAAAAAATGAAGATTGTGATAGAATAAAAAGTACTTAGAAGGCTAGAAAGACGGATCATGAAAAAACCGGAAGAAAAAAATAAATCTCCCTCATTAATCTATGATGCCGAGTGTTCCCTTTGTGTCTCATCGAAAAGATGGATTGAGCGGTGGGATATAAGCCATCATATCCGGTTTGTTCCATTCCAGAGTGAGGAAGCCAAGCAACTGGTTCCGGATATTGCCTCATTGGGATGTTTGGATGCCATGCGGCTTGTAGATCAACGCGGGGTTATTTTATCCGGTGTTTCTGCCTTTCGCGGGATGCTTTCTTTTCTTCCGATGGGGGGGCTCGTAGCCCTTTTTTTTCGGCTACCGGGGACGCTATTACTTGCCAATACGTTTTATCAGATTATTGCTAAAAACCGGTACCGCCACCTTCCTTGACGTATATCGGGTAGCGATATATACTGATGCGCGATCCAATCTTTTCGCTGCTCTGATACCGAAACACTTTTCAATCGGTAGTGTGTAGGGTGTTTTGTCAACATCGAGGCAGTGGTTCAGCGCAAGCTCAACAGATTGTAAATGCTGGCCCAACCAGACATAGAGTACGAATGCACAAAAAACGTGAGCCGATAGTTCTTTAATACAGAGAGGAGACCTATGCCATTACCCTTGCCGCATGGCGGCGTGTTAATCAACCGATATATCGAATCCAAAGAAATTCCGGCCCTCACACGAAAGGCCAAGACCCTTGCCGCGCTTCCCCTTACACTGCGCGAGGTGTCCGACTTGGAACTAATCGCCGACGGCGTGCTTTCCCCCTTAACCGGCTTTATGGGCAGCGCGGATTATCAAAGCGTCATCACCCGAATGCGCTTGGCAAACGGTTTTGCCTGGACGCTTCCCGTCACACTGTCTGTTACAGAGAAAGAAGCGGCTTCCCTTAAAGAAGGACAGGAGGTCGCGTTAATGGACAATGAGCCGGAGAATCCACTGGCCATTCTGAAAATTGACGAGATATTTCGGTTTGATAAAGAGGTTGAGGCCAAGGCTGTCTATGGAACAGCCGATGGCAAGCATCCGGGGGTGGCCTATACCGCAACATTGGGGGATTTTTATCTGGGCGGAGAGATTGATCTGTTGAGACGGCCCCAACACGCCACATTTCCGTCGTACCGAAAAACACCAAAAGAAATTCGAGAGCTTTTCGCAAGCCGCGGATGGAACAAGGTCGTGGCGTTTCAGACCCGAAATCCGATTCATCGCGCCCATGAGTATATCCAGAAGTGCGCACTGGAAATGGCCGACGGGCTTTTTATTCACCCGATTGGCGGGGAGACCAAGGGGGACGATATTTCTGTTGATGTCCGATTCCGTTGCTATGAGGCCCTTTTGGAAAATTATTACCCGAAAAACCGGGTGGTGTTATCCATCTTTCCGGCGGCGATGCGTTACGCGGGACCGAAAGAGGCGATCTTTCATGCCATCTGTCGAAAAAATTATGGCGCGACGAATATTATTATTGGCCGCGACCATGCCGGTGTGGGTAGTTATTATGGCCCATTTGACGCCCAACAGATTTTTCATCAGTTTGAGCTATCTGAGTTAGGGATCGCCCCGATCTTTTTTGACACCGCCTTTTACTGCAAAAAATGTCTGGGAATGGTTTCGGCCAAGATATGTCCACACGATGAGGCGGAACATGTGGTGTTATCGGGAACTCGTGTTCGTGAGATGCTTCGGGCTGGACAAACCCCGCCCCCTGAATTTACAAGGTCGGAGGTCGCCGCGATTTTGGTCGAGTCAATGCGAATTGGGTAAGGCAGTTTATGTTCGCCAGGCCGTTTGCATAACCTTACAATATTGTCATTCCGGCAATGTTTAGGCCGGAATCCAGGGGCTTATATATTCTGGATTCCCGATAGAGACATTCGGGAATGACGCCATAGCAGGAGGTTAGGTAAGAGGTCTGGTAAACTGATCTATCTTATCCCCCCTACTCCACCTGGATCCGCTTTTGCTGGTGAAAAAGGGCGGCAATCTCGGTCGTTGTTGTCACATCATAAGGCCCCTTATCAGAACGAACAAAACCGGTAACACGCGGAAATCGCAACGATAACCCGGCCCCTTCCGCATCACAACAGGCCGTATGGCTTTGGGATTGCGTGATCTCATCGGCGGTGACCGGCACAACATATTTGGGCAAGACCCAGACATCCGGGATCATCTCGGCATCAAGTTCATGCGGTTTTTCCGAAAGGGTAATTTCATCAAGAAGCGCCTTCAGATCGGTCAACTCGGCCTCCGAGAAACCGGTTCCGATTTTCGATACCGTCTTAAACCGGGCCGCCGATGGATCATAAACCGCCGCTAAAATTGTTCCAATGCCTAAGCGAGCCCTGGCCCCCTTTCCAAAAAAGTAGCCGACGATGCACAAGTCCAATGTATCGGTGATCTCTCCTTTATAACTTCGTTTGAGTTTGATCCAGTTAAAATTTCTTGATCCGGCCGTATAGAGCGATTCCAACCGCTTGGCCACAATGCCTTCATATCCCCGTTCAACAACATTATTAAAAAATCGGGAAAGGGTTTTGGGATCGTCCGTTTCAATTGCCTCCGATATGTCCATCACCGTGTTTTGGGGTGGTAGGGGCGAACCTCTGTGTTCGCCCTCTTTATGTTTATGTAGCAATGCGATGAGCTTGTCGCGACGCGCCTTGTAGGGATATTGCGTATAATCAACGCCATCCAGATAGAGGAGATCAAATACAAAGAATTTTAGCGGGACATCCTTGGCCAACAGATCAATGCCGTGCTTACGCTTTCGTTGCATCGTGACCTGGAACGGAAACGCCTCGCCCGTGGCCTCATTGACGGCCAACGCCTCCCCTTCCAAAATAATGTCGTTTTGGCGAAACACCGTCTGAAGGGCATCCACAATTTCAGGAAACATTGGCGTGGTGCGTTCCTGATTACGGGAGAAAAGAATCACCGTGTCGCCCTGTTTATGGGCCTGACAACGAAAGCCATCGTACTTGATTTCGACCGAACAGCGACCGATTTTTTCGATAATCTCCTCCGATGAGGGTAGCCGCTCACAAAGTGCGGAACGGATCGGGTAACCGCATCGCACCGAAGTCGCCAAGATACCGGCCTCACCCTTTTGGCCAAAGGTCTTGGCCAGCAGACCCAGGTCGGAGGTCAGGTTATAGGCACGATCAAGGGATGTGCGAAAGGCCCGATCCCCGTGCGATAAGGCCAATGCCTCCAGGATCGTGGCATCCCCCGCGCCCAGCCGGAGTTGCCCTGCGACAAATCGCGCTGCATATTTGGCCTCGGTGGCAGAAAGAGAAGAAAAGAGAGCGGCCAAGGCATCAATCTTTCGATCAACGCTCCCTTCCCCGCTCATCATAGCAATATGATAGATTGCCTGATACACCTCAGAAATAGTTTGGCTGCTTTCCTCCTTTGTTTGTGAGTAGTGCTCTACGGTCTTTCCAATATCACCTAGGGTGCGGTGTTGCTGAAGTAATGTATCGTGATCAACGCCTGCGGCGTGGGTGATCGCCCGGAGAAGATATTTCTCCGACATGCCCATGTTGATGCCGTGAAAGGCAGGTAGCAGTTCGCCTTGTAAGAAATAAACTACCTGATCGATTTCATCGGCATGGGCCTCACGGAAAAGGTCGGCCAGAATAGCAAACATCTCTAGCCGCTTTGATGTGGCTTCAATTTTTTCAAAATAAGAAACAAGATGGGAAAAGGTCATTGTGTTCTAGTTATGATAATTAATTGTGAAATATTTTCTTGTCATTCCGGAATGCCTACGGAATCCAGCCTTTCTGAAAATTCTGGATTCCGGCTAGAAGCACGCCGGAATAACGGTCGTTTGTTTTGTTATCGTGCGCCACCCTTTGTACCATAAAATATAGAGCTGGCTCCACACCAATGTGGTATTTACAGCCGCCAAATAGATGCTTATAATGAGCGCATGATACCGGACTTGGATTCTCCTATAATAGTGTATGCTGCCTCTCTAGCAGAAGCTGGCTTTATTAAAGGACTCCTCGATGGAGAAGACATACCCGCTTTTCTAGTTGACGAGTTTATGGGGGGAAGCTTTCCCTGGTATGTTGCGCCAGGCGGAGTAGGAGCTGTTAAAGTTTCTGTTTCTAAGAGGGATCAGGAGAGGGCGCTGGAATTGATTCGTGACATATATAGTGTAACATCTGATGTCAGTGAACAAGGGCCAATAGAAGATGAATAATCGTTTTGACGTGATTGTGGTGGGGGCGGGACATGCAGGATCCGAAGCGGCATTGGCTGCGGCCAGAATGGGCGCTAACACCCTTCTTCTCACACTTCAACTGGACAATATCGGCCAAATGTCGTGCAACCCCGCGATTGGCGGGATTGCCAAAGGGCACCTGGTACGTGAGATTGACGCACTCGGTGGCGAAATGGCCAAGGCCACCGACCGCGCGGGCATTCAATTTAAAATCCTCAACAAAAGTAAAGGACCTGCCGTTCGCGCCCCTCGTGCACAAGCCGATCGCGACATTTATCGTCAGGTGATGACCGACACCCTTTTAAATCAACCCGGCCTAACCGTCCTTGCAGGAAAGGTGGACGATCTGATTGTAGAGAACGACACGGTTCGCGGCGTTTTGTTGGAAAACAGAGAGGTGTTTTTTGCCCCAGCGGTGATTATGACCACCGGGACCTTTCTGCAGGGGCTGATTCATGTCGGATCAAAAAAATGGGCCGCCGGGCGAATAGGGGAACGGCCTTCAGAGAAGGCCTCCGATGCGTTGCGAAAACTGGGGTTCACCCTGGGCCGGCTAAAAACGGGAACGCCCCCGCGATTGGAGGCCCAATCCATTGATTTCTCAAAAACCGTACCCCAATTGGGCGATCCCCTCCCGACCCCCTTCTCTTATTCCACCGACCGGATCGATGTCGACCAGCTTCCCTGTTACCTGACCTACACGGGTGATAAAACGCATGACATCATTCGCGCCCATATCAGCGAATCACCGTTATACTCCGGGGTGATTTCTGGGGTAGGGCCGCGCTATTGCCCATCCATCGAAGACAAGGTCGTTAAATTTGCCGCGCAGAATCGGCATCAGGTTTTTCTGGAGCCGGAGGGAAGAAACAGCAACCTGATCTACCCCAACGGGATTTCCACCTCGATGCCGGAAGCGGTGCAGTTGGCGTTTATCCGAACGATTCCGGGGTTAGAGAACGTCGTGATGGCGCGACACGGGTATGCCATTGAATACGATTATATTTTGCCGCATCAACTCCACCCCACGCTGGAAACCAAACGGGTGAGCGGGCTGTATCACGCCGGACAGATTAACGGCACGTCGGGATATGAAGAGGCGGCGGCGCAAGGGTTGATGGCCGGAATCAACGCCGTCTTGAAATTGCGCGGGGCACCGCCTTTGGTTTTAGATCGCTCCGAGGCCTATATTGGTGTGCTGATTGATGACCTGATTACCCTTTCGACCGAAGAGCCGTATCGGATGTTTACCTCGCGCGCCGAATATCGTCTCCTGCTGCGATGCGATAATGCCGATCTCAGGCTTATGGATAAGGGACACCAGTTGGGACTGATCTCGGATCAACAACATCACGCCATGTGCGTAAAGCAGGAGAAGATCGCCAGGGCCATAGGACAATTTCAATCCACTACTTTGAAGGCCAATCCTGCGGCATTGACAGCGCTCTGCAACAAAGAGATGCAGGGCCTGTTGCCCTCAACCACATTGGCCCAGGCCTTAAAGCAGCCGGAGATTCACTTTGAGACGCTCTCCGACCTCTTTGATCTGGATGATCTGACCGATATTGCGGAAGAGTTGGAAGTCCAGATAAAATACGAGGGGTATATCGAACGAGAGAAGGCCAATGTAAAGAAGTTTAAGCAGATGGAGGAAAAAACGATTTCGCCGGAGTTTAATTACGATCAGGTGCCTTCGCTTTCGCGAGAGGTTCGGGAGAAATTAAAGAAACATCGGCCTATTTCGTTGGGGGCGGCCTCACGCATTTCGGGCGTGACCCCGGCAGCGGTTTCGATTTTAATGATTGCGCTGTCGCGGCATCGATAAATCTTATTGAAAGCACTATGAACGGATGGCTTATGTCCAATATAAGGCAATTGCTGACGGGCTTGAAGATGGTCGTCTGGGTGTTTGTTCGAGGCTCGGCAAAACATGGCCCACGGATTAAGGTGAGTCCAACGCATAGCCATAAGATACAGCCGGAGGGGCTTGTCACGGTGAGTATTGAGGATGTGCCGAGGGTCATTAGAGGCAAGTTGGAGGAGCAGGATTTTGAAGAAGTCAGTCGGTGGATAAAAACCAATAGGAAGCTGTTACTTGATTATTGGGATTGTGAGATATCAACGGATGAATTGGTTGCGGGAATCAGAAGGATTTAGTCGGGTTTATGGGTAAGATCATTGCCATAGCGAATCAAAAAGGAGGGGTCGGAAAGACAACCACGGCCATTAATTTGGCCGCGTCGCTTACCCTGGCCGATAAAAAGGCGTTGATCATTGACCTGGACCCCCAGGGCAATGCCACACGCGGACTGGGATTTCGCCCGGAAGAAATCAGCGGCTCGGTCTACGATCTCTTGATAGGCCAAAAGACATGGCAGGACATCACTCTCAAAACCAACGTGGAGGGGCTTGACCTGATTCCGTCCAATATTAATCTGGTGGGCGCCGAGATTGAACTGGTCGGTGTATCAGGACGCGAGACGGTTTTAAAGTCGGTTTTGAAGGGGGTGGCCGATGTCTATGCCTATATTATTATCGATTGTCCCCCGTCATTGGGATTGCTGGCATTAAACGGTTTTACGGCTGCGGACTCCCTCCTCATTCCAATGCAGTCGGAATATTACGCGATGGAAGGACTAAAACAGCTTTTATCCACGTTCCAACTCCTGCAACAGACCTATAACCCCGCGCTTCAAATTGAGGGAATTTTACTGACGATGATTGATAACCGTAACACACTAAGCTGTCAGGTGTCCGAAGAAATCCGGAGCCATTTCAACGATACGGTTTTTAAGACCACCATTCCAAGAAACATTACACTGGCGGAGGCACCCTCTCACGGAAAGCCGGTTATTTTTTATAATCCGCTATCCAAAGGGGCGCAGGCCTACACCGCTTTGGCTCAGGAGGTCCTGGAACATGCCGCGTAATGCATTAGGATCAGGCCTCGGCCTTGCCGCCCTCCTTCCTCCCAAGCGGGAGGAGGGCAACTTACCGCTTCCGTTGGTCGCGGTAGGCACAACAACGTCTACAGGCACAGCGGAAATATCAGGGCCTCTACAAAAGCCATTCGAAATAGAAATTGCTAAGATTGTCCCTAATCCGTATCAGCCGAGGATGACGTTTGATCAAAAAGGGCTGGAAACCCTGGCCCAGTCCATTAAAAGTCATGGCCTAATGCAGCCGATTGTGGTTCGATCCCGTCCCGATGGAAAAATGGAACTGATTGCGGGGGAACGCCGCCTGCGCGCCGCAACACTGGCCGGTCTTGTCAAAATTCCGGTGATTATAAAGGAAACCGATAATAATGGCATGATGGAGTATGCCCTCCTGGAAAACCTGCAACGCGAAGATCTCAATCCCATTGAAAAGGCGCAGGCCTATTCCCGATTGCTGACCGAGTTTTCATTAACGCAGGAGGCGATCTCCGAAAAAATGGGAATGGATCGTTCCTCGGTTGCCAATACGCTGCGTCTGCTTCATCTTCCCAAACCCTTATGGAAAGACCTCGCAGACGGATCAATCAACATGGGGCATGCTAAGGTGCTGCTCTCACTAGAAACCCCGGCGCTGCAATTACAAATGGCCCAACAGATCAAATCAAAAGGCCTTTCGGTGCGACAACTGGAAAAGCAGGTTAAATCAATATCTCAAAAAACAAAATCTGCAAAGTCCAGCAATGGGAAATACCCCTCCGAGATTCGCGATCTGGAAAACCAATTGCTACACGCGTTGGGTACCAAGGTGCACCTGATTCCTTCGGGGACCGGAAAAGGAGGCGAGATCAGGATCGTCTATTATTCCCTGGACGATCTGGATCGGATTTTAGAAAAACTGACTGGCGTGACGACGCCTGCGGTTAGAACATAAACTGGGGATGTAAAATCATGAATGAGATTGATATGGCATGTTTTTTGCTGGGTGTTGGGGGGCAGATTGGGTCTGCACCTTACGATAGGAATAACCCTTTCGCAGGGTGTTGCCGACAGAGCACTCTGTGACACAATCCGCTATAATTATAAAGAAAGGAGTAGACACCATGTTTAACAAATCAAAAGAAAACACAGCGCCACAGGGAGAAGTCATGACCTTCTTGGAGAAAGGGGCCCATTTTAAGGGCAGTCTTTCTTATGAAGGCACCGTTCGCGTGGATGGTGAAATCGAGGGGGAGATTATGACGCAGGGAACCCTCATCGTTGGGGAAAGGGGTATTATCAATGCCGAGATTTCGGCGGGGACCGTCATTGTTGGCGGAAGAATCAATGGGAACATTCATGCCACCCAAAAGATTCAACTGCTTCCAAAGAGTATGGTCACCGGCTCTTTGGCCAGCCCTTGTCTGATTATTGAAGATGGCGCGCTATTTAACGGCATCAGCGAGATGAAACGCGCGATGGAACCGTCCTACCAATCGGAAAGATCCTTGCTGGGCGGATAGGCTTCATCCATCCAAAAGAGGGGGGTTCGTAGGGGCGTTGCAATACGCCCCTAACCCCGCATTTTAACCCCGTTTGAACCATTCCTTACTCCGTCATGAAAGGGGTGTATTTATTTAAAAAGGCAAGCATTACAGCAGTGAAAAAAAAATCGGTTGTTGTTGGAATGAGCGGCGGCGTGGACTCTGCGGTCGTTGCGGCCCTGCTTTGCGAGGCGGGGTTTGATGTCATTGGCGTGACGCTGGTCCTATGGAAAGATGACGCAGAGGAGGAAAAACGGTGGCAGGATCGTTCCTGTTGTAAGGTCGGCCTGGCGCGTCATGTTGCCAAGCAGCTTGGCATTCCACATCATACCGTTGATGTTCAGGCCCAATTTCAAAAAGAGGTCATTGATAATTTCTGTGACACCTACCTTTTAGGCCAAACGCCC